>NZ_JBAKFQ010000002.1:0-307150 GCF_053484255.1 Martelella sp. FLE1502 | reverse complement strand
TCGCCGCGGAAATCGCAAACTGTTCGGCTGCAGCGCGCCGGGATTTGCCTTGTGCAATTGCATCCGTCACACGACGGCGGAGGTCAACGGAAAGAGCTCGGGTCATCGGAAATCTCCTTTGACCCAGGGAATCACAAATCGCACCAAAACGGAATCCCATACGATTCATTCATCACGCCTGATGCTCTAGAGGTCGACAACAAGCTCGGCGCCAGTTCGGCCGCGATGGTCGTCGCCGATACCGGCACCTTGAGCGGCACCGGCACGCTGGGCGGCTATGTATCGGTTTATGCAGACGCAACGCTGTCGCCAGGCGCCGGCGACGGCGCGGGCACGCTGACATTCGCCGACAACCTTTTGCTTGATGACGGCTCGACCACCGTCTTCCAGCTCAACACGCCGGACGTCGCTGGCGGCGAAACCAATGACTTCATCTCGGTCGGCGGCGACCTGACGCTCGGCGGTACGCTGGAAGCCACGGTGGCCTCGGCGGGCTATTACTACCTGTTCAGCTATGGCGGTGATCTTTCCGGCAGTTTCGAAACCATCACCGTCAGCGGCGTTGCCGATTCCGAGAGCGCCATCGACACCGACCGCGACGGCGAGGTGAACCTTGCCGTCACCGGCGGCGAACCGCAGACCATGCAGTTCTGGGACGGCCAGAACACGACGGCCAACAATACGGTCGATGGCGGCACGGCCACGTGGGATGCCACGACCACCAACTGGACCACGTCCTCGGGCAGCGCCAATGCGGCCTGGGGACGGGCAGTCGGCGTCTTTATGGCAGATGCCGGAACCGTCACCATCAACGACACCCAGGAATTCGACACGCTGCAGTTCAAGACCGATGGCTACCTCCTTCAGGAGGGCGCGCTGGCGTTCTCGCCGGCAAGCGGCGATGGCGGCACGATCAATGTTGATGGCGGAGTGACGACCACGATCGCCTCTTCGCTCATCGATGGCACCACCGCCACGCTGATAAAGGCCGGCGACGGCACGCTGCTGCTTTCGGGAGCCAACACCTATACCGGCGGCACCCAGGTGCGCGCGGGCCGATTGATCGGCAGCAGCGGCGCGATCCGCGGCGACATCGCCAATGCGGGAACCGTTGAATTCGCGCAGGCCGCCGATGGCAGTTTCGCCGGCCTGATCATCGGGTTCAACGGCGTTGCCGGCCAAATGGTTAAGTCCGGCCCCGGCACGCTGCGCCTGACCGGAGCCAGCAATCTCGACTGGTCGGTGGAAGAAGGCGGGCTGATCTCCAGCACCGACCTCTTCTTCGGCAATCTTGATGTTGCGGAAGATGCCGCTATCACCTTCGATCAGTCTTTTGACGGCACCTATGCCGGAACGATCTCCGGTTCGGGCGACATATTCTTCACCGGCGGCGGCCTTGTGACGCTCACCGGCAATTCCGCCGGCTATACTGGCGACAGCACGGTCACCGACTTCACGCTGCATCTGGACGGCACGGTCGGCGGCACGGTCACGCTCACCGGCTCCGGTCGCCTGACCGGCAACGGCACGGTCGGAAACACCACCGTCGGCAATGGCGGCACGGTATCTCCAGGCAATTCCATCGGCGTCATCAATGTCGCCGGCGACGTCTCCTTCGGGCCTGGCTCGATCTACGAGGTCGAAACCGAGCCGGGCGGCGCGTCGGCCGATCTGATCGCGGCAACAGGAACGGCCACGCTTTCCGGCGGCGACGTCGTGCATATCGGCTTTGACGGGGTCTATGCCTCGGAATCGGAATACACGATCCTGACGGCTGACGGCGGCGTTTCCGGCGCGTTTGACGGCGTGACCACGACACTTGCCTATCTCGATCCGATGCTGGACTACACCGCCAATTCCGTCCTGCTTCGTCTGATGCGCAACGGCTCCGCATTTGAGCGCTATGCGCAGACGCCGAACCAGCGAGCGGCAGCCTATGGCGTCGAGAGCCTGGGCGCTGGCAATTCGGTCTATGATGCCATCGTCGGCCTGCAGGCAACGGACGCGCCGCAAGCCTTCGACGCGCTTTCCGGCGAAATTCACGCCAGTCTGAAGATCGGGCTTGTTGAGGACAGCCGCTTTGTGCGCGACACCGCGCTTGCCCGCATGCGCGCGGCCACCGGTTCGGCGTGTGAACAGCCCTCGGGCTCCGCGCCGCTGACAGCCGCCCAGGCAACCGAGCGAAATGCAAATGGCTGCGTCGATGATCTGTCCGCGCCCGGCTTCGGCGCGTGGATCCAGGGCTTCGGCGGCCTGGGCCATGTGGACGGCGACGGCAATGCCGCCAAGCTCGACACCGATACGGGCGGCGTCATGATCGGCGGCGATGCCGGCTTTGGCGATGCCGGCATTGCCGGTTTCATGGTCGGTTACCAGTCATCCTCCTACAAGGTCGACGAGCGCGCCTCCTCGGCCGACGCCACCAGCTACCAGATCGGCGTCTATGCCGGCACAACGGTGAACGGTTTCAACATTCGAGGCGGTGCGGCCTATGCCTGGTCAGATATCGACACCAAGCGCACCGCAGCCTTTCCCGGCTTTTCCGACAACCTCACCGGCTCCACCAATGGCGGCACGGCCCAGATCTTCGGCGAGATCGGCTATGAGTTCGAAATGGGAATGGCCGCGATCGAGCCTTTTGCCGGTCTTGCCTATGTTTCGGTTCACACTGATGCCTATAGCGAAACCGGCGGCGCGGCGGCGCTGGCCATCGCAGCCGACACCACCGACCTGACCTATTCCACGCTCGGCGTGCGCGGATCGGTTGCCTTCGACGCGACGGCAAGGGTGACCGGCATGCTCGGCTGGCGCCACGTCTACGGCTCGATGAGCCCGAATTCGGTCAATGCCTTTGCTGGCGGCGACCCCTTCACCGTGGCCGGCGTGCCGGTCGGCGAGGATGTCGCGCTCGTCAGCGCCGGCGTCGAATTCGATCTCGACACGCTTGTCGGCGACCGCATCCAGGATGCGAGCCTGTCGCTCTCCTATGACGGACAGTTCGGCTCCGGTGTTGCCGACAGTGCCGCCTTCGCCCGCCTCAGCTTCAAGTTCTGAGCTGATCTGGGGCTCCGTGAGAATCTCTGCACGGTTGGGATGGATTGACCGCCAGCATGGCTACAGCCAAGTCCATCGTGCGCCCCGATCGCAGCGACGAATTCGATGAACTCATCGAGCGGCACAAATCGCTGCGAGAGCTGGGCAGGCTCATGTTCGGCGCATTCTCCTTCCGGTCGTTTCGTCCCGTCGATCCGGTTTTGAGGGCAGTGGATCATCTGCGTGCGCTCTACAGCGGCAGGAAACTACCCGCGCAGGTGCCGTTCGCGTTCATGACCCGCAAGTGGCGGCGACGTGTGCGCTCGGACGGCGTCACCATCGACCTGCGGGCTTGGGAAGAGGCGGTACTCGTTCACCTGTGGAAGCGCCTGCGGGCCGGCGACTTATGGGTCGGTGGTAGCCGGGCATTGGCGCAGTTTCGAGGATTATCTTCTGCCTCGACCAATCTTCGCCCTGATGCGCGCCGAAGGGCGGCTCAGGCTTGCCATCCCTGATAGCTTTGCCGAATGGCAAGACGAACGAACTGCCACACTCGACTCGAAACTCAAAGGGTTGGCAAGAGACGCGGCCGCCAACGCCATTCCAGATGCGGCTATTTCCGACAAGGGTTTGTCGGTCTCCCCGATCCGCGAGGAGGAGCGTGACAAGATCGTCGCGCTCAGCCGGCGTCTTTATATCCTCGTTCCCCGGCACAAGGCGCGACGCGCGCTATTCGAACAACTCTACCGCGAGCATTGCGGTCAGAATGACCATTCGCAACATGATTGTCTCTCCCTGCTTTCGTTGAGGTCCGCTCAGGCGGAGCCCTTGTCGCCCTCGAAATTGAGCATCCACGGCGTGCCGTACCTGTCGGTGAACATGGCGAAGCGTTCGGCCCAGAAGGTTTCGCCGGGCGCCATCTCGACGCTCTGCGCATCCGCCGCCAGCGCCTCGTGGATGCGGTCGAATTCCGCGCGCGAGGACGGCGCGATCGATACGCGGAAGCCGGCGGGCTTCTTGTACATTTCGGCCGGGACGTCCGAGGCCATGACCATGCCACGGCCCAAAGTCATGGCCATGTTCATCACCATATCGTCACCCCCGGGCATCCGGTTTTCCGGATCGGGCGCATCACCGTTGCGGAAAACACCGCCGATCGCGCCGCCGAGCACCTCGGCATAACGGGTCATCGCCTCGAAACAATTGCCCTTGAAGAAAAGATAGATTGTCGGTTCCATGTCAGTTCCTCCCTTACGGTTTATGTCGCCTTCAACGGCGACGATTGGCTACGGCTCCGCCGCAGCGTTGAAGAATTCCCTCTGGGCAGTGAACGCGCGTTTGAAGGCCGGTCGCGCTTCGGCGCGGGCCACATAGGCCGCGAGATTGGGATCTTCTTCGAGCAGCCCCGATCCGCCCAGCCTGCGCAGAACATCAGCCGTCATCAGGTCGCCGGCGCCCATCGATTGAAGACGCGTCTCAGTCATACGCGTCGTGCCTCCGCCACCATTGGTATGGCCTGGTCTGCGGCGTGCCCGCGGGCGCTTCCTCCCAGTCTTCTTGCCGGCCGAGGGGCGTCAGGTCGAGCAGAGTCCAGACCGTGCCGAGCGTCTCGACCCCGCGACCGGTCGTGAAGTAGGTCCGGTAGATGTCCGCGCCATCGCGATAGAAGACGTTGAGGCCGAACCCAGAAGACACGTCGAAGTCGGCGTTGAAGCTGTCCCGCGTCTCGTACCAGGGCATCGACCAGCCCATGCGCTTTCGGAACGCCTCGATCTCGCCAATCGGCGCTTTCGAGACGAAGACGAGCGTGGTGTTGCGCGCATGCAGATGGGAGAGATGCGGGATCTGGTCGGCGACCATGCAGCAGCCTGCGCACGGGCTCGGATCCGCGGGCTTTAGCATATGATGATAGACGATGAGTTGCCGACGGTCGTCGAACAGATCGGCCAGCGTGCCGGTTCCTTCGGGGCCGGTGAAGGCATAGTCGCCATCGACCTTCGTCCACGGCATGCGCCGTCGCCTTGCGGCTAGCCGGTCCTGGGCACGGGTCAGGTCCTTTTCCGCATTGCGCAGGTCGGCGAGTTCGTTGCGCCAGGCATCCGGCGACACTGTTCGGCGAACGACACCAGACACCGCTTTCGTCTCATGGTCTGAAATTCCAGTCATGTTATGAACCTCCTCGTCAGGAACCTGTCGCGCCGCTCTTCGATGGCCTCTCGAACAGGAGCAGCAGATAGCGTTTCAGATGATCGACGCTGTCGCGTGCGATGGCGCGGCCACCCGTCGCCTTGGCCAGTATGAATGCACCCTGCAGCACGGCCTGGGTGTGCGCGGCCAGGCTGGCGGGCGTCCAGTCCGCCACGATCCCGCGCGCTGTCATCGCCGCCTCGATATCGGGCTCAAGCGTGGCCGCATGCCCGAAAATGCTTGCAGCGCAGGCATCGCGGATCGCCGGATTCGACCCATAGACCTCCTGAGTCATGGTGCCCACGAGACAGGTGAACTCGGCGAGATCGCCATCGATGATCGCCTTGCGGAACTCGATATAGCCGATCAGCCGGTCGAACGGATCATCATGGTCGTGATAGGGGGCACCGGCGAAGAATGCGCCGGTGGTGGCCGACCAGTGTTCCGCCGCGGCGATGCCGAGCGCGTCCTTGCTCTTGAAGTGATGGAAGAAGGCGCCCTTGGTCACGCCAGCAGCCGAACAGAGTTCGTCGACTGTGGTGGCCGTATAGCCCTTGGCGCGGATCAACGACAGCGCCGCATCAAGCAGTTTCGATCTCGCATCCGGTTTTGAGGTCATTTTGGGCATGCGTCGCCTCCTGTTCCGGAACACATACCAACTAGTCGGTTTGATGTCAAATACGACGATGATCACGCAGGGTGCGCGAGTGCGATCGCAAGCTGGAGGCGGCGATTACCGCAACGGTGGCCCATCCTGGCGCACCGCTGGCTCCGCTATCCAAGGTCTGGACGAAGACCAAACGGACGACCCCGCCGTCCCTTTGACGTCTGGGCAAGCACTGTATGGCCTCATGGGGAAGGTTCGAGATATTCGCTTGTGCAGAAGCTTATGTTTCTCCATAGTTTTAGATACATGGCAGGTTTCGGAAATGCGCAGCAAAAAACAGTCTTTCAAATTCTCAGGCTTTCTACTGACGCGCGCCCTGCCAATATTAGCGTTGACCGGTTGTATCGGCCTCGGTGTTTTGGGGCTCTTGATTTGGGCCGGCCACGAGGCTGATCGCGTTTCGTACGATCGGCAGGCAAATCTTGCGCAACTCGTTGTTTCTCAACTGCGTTCCAAAGTCGCGCACGATCAGGAAAGTGTCACTGTCTGGGATGATGCCGTCGAGCGGGTGCGCGCGCGTGACAGCGCTTGGATGGATAGTAACCTCGGGGCCTGGATGCATGAATATTTCGGCCTCGATCAGGCTTATGTTCTCGATCCGTCGAACCAGGCTGTTTACGCCTTTGCCGATGGCGGAACGGCCGCTCCGGATGCGTTCAGCGTAGTCGAAGACGAAGCCCTGCCTCTGGTTCTTGCTCTTCGCGACAAGCTACGGGTCGGCGATGACAGCCAGATCAGCGATACCGTGCTCACGCCGGGCGTATCCGATCTGGCCGTCATCCAGGGGCGTCCCTCTGTCGTCAGCGTCAAGCCAATTGTTTCCGACACCGGTGATATCCAGCAAACGCCCGGCGAGGAAGCGGTTCACGTTGCTGTACGCTTTCTCGACGGAAGCCTGATCGAGGAGCTGAAGACCGACTATTTGTTCGAAGACCTGCGCTTTTCATGGTCGGCGAGCGATGAGCCGCACTATTCCAGCCTGCCGTTTTACAAGGCTGACGGATCCGTTTTGGGTTACATGGTCTGGCATCCCCACCATCCGGGGGAAACGATGCTATCAAAACTTATTCCGGTTTTGTCCGCCGTGATCGGCTTGGCGCTTTGCGCGATCGCGTTCTCTTTGTTCCTGTATCACAACCGCTCGAAAGAGCTGGAGGCGAGCGAGGAGCAGATCCGTTACATGGCGCTCCACGATCCGTTGACCGAACTTCCCAACAGAAATTACTTCAACGAGTATGTGGATGTTGAACTGGCCAAGGGAGGGGGCAGCGCTCTGCTGTTTCTCGATCTGGATCGGTTCAAGCAGGTCAATGATACGCTCGGACATCCCTCGGGCGACGCTTTGATTCGCGAATTTGGCCAACGTTTGAAGGCTATCGTACGCCAGGGTGATGTCGTTGCCCGCGTCGGCGGAGACGAATTTACCGTGATGCTCAGGGGAAGGGCCAGCGTGCGGGACGTCGACGTTATCTGTCAGCGCATCGTTGATTCTGCACGCCGTCCTTTTGTACTCGGCGGCCAGGAGGTCTTTGTCGGAGTCAGTGTTGGGGTGGCGCTGGCGCCGCGCGATGGCAGCGACCGCGTGAGCCTGCTTCGGAGGGCTGATGTTGCCTTGTACTTTTCCAAGAATTCAGGCCGCAGTCGGTATACGTTCTTTTCAGAGGACATGGACCAGTTGCTCATCAGGCGCCAGGAGATGGAAGGGGATATGCGTGTGGCCCTGAAGGCTGGCAAAGAGTTTCAGGTTCATTACCAACCCATTATTTCCGCACGTGACCATCAGGTCAAAGGATACGAGGCACTCCTTCGCTGGGAGCATCCTAAATTCGGCTCGATCTCGCCCGAACTGTTTATACCGATAGCTGAAGAAACCGGAATGATTGAAGCCGTCGGTGAGTTTGTTTTGCGGGAATCCTGCAAAGCGGCAACTCAATGGCCAGGCAAGAGCATTGCGGTCAACGTGTCCGGCGTCGAGCTCCGCGACGAAGGTTACGCCGCCAAAGTCAAAAAAATACTGTTGTCTACCGGGTTGTCACCGCAGGCTCTTGAACTGGAGGTGACTGAGACAGCCGCCACCGATGAGGCTTCGGCCGTTGTCGCTAATCTCGACGCTCTGCGTGCAATAGGTGTGAAGATCGCGATTGACGATTTCGGGACTGGCTTCTCGTCGCTTGGTCGACTGCGAACCCTGAATGTCGATCGCATCAAGATCGACAGAAGTTTCGTCCAGGGGTTCGGTGAGAAGGCCGGCGATGAAGCCATAATCCGGGCTATTGTCGAACTGGCCCACGCGAGAGGCCTCAAGACGACTGCCGAAGGCGTTGAAACCGCGCTACAGGACGCAGGCCTTGTCAAGATTGGCTGTGACAGCCTGCAGGGCTTTCTCTATTCGAAGCCGGTTCCTCTTCGCGACATTGAGCACATTTCCTCTCCCGCCGGCTCGCGGAGATGAGAGCAAACGCAGAGCTGCGGCTCGGGCCGCGAACAGGTTTGCATCCGAGCCGGTCATCCTGACCTTTGTTCCGAACCGAAAAAGCCGTTTCGCCGGTTTGTCCCGCGCTTTTTCGGGAACCAATACCGCGACGCGTCGGTTAGAGCCGCAGGCAATGCCTGCGAGATCACCGGCGTTCCAGGACCGGACAAAGCAACAGGAGAACGACCCATGAAAAAATCAGTAGCGCTGGTCACCGGAGCCGGTTCCGGCATTGGCAGGGCGGCGGCACTGGCGCTGGCGGCAGATGGCTATGTCGTCGGCGTCCTGGGCCATACACCGGAGGAAAACCGAAAAACGGTCGAGGAAATCGAAGCCAGTGGCGGCACGGCGATCGAGCTCTCCGCCGACGTGGCCCACGAGGAGGAGATGGCCGCAGCCGTGGACAAACTGGTTTCGAAACACGGCCGGCTCGACGCCGTCGTCGCCAATGCAGGCGTCAATGGCGTCTGGGCTCCAATTGATGAACTCGAGCCCAAGGAGTTCGACCACACCATCGCCATCAACCTGCGCGGCACGTTTCTGACGATCCGCGCGAGCGTACCGCACCTCAGGGCGGCCGGCGGCGGGTCGATCGTGGTGGTCTCCTCGATCAACGGCACGCGCACCTTCTCCTCGCCCGGCGCCACGGCCTACACCGCCACCAAGGCCGCTCAACTCGCCATGGTCCAGCAACTCGCGCCGGAGCTGGGAAAGTCATCGATCCGCATCAACGCCGTCTGCCCCGGCGCCATCGAAACCGAGATCGACGACAACACCAATATCCGCCATGCCGAAAAGAGCGGCATTCCAAGCGAATGGCCCGAAGGCCGCATTCCGCTGACGGGCGGCGCGCCCGGCCGCAGCGAAGATGTTGCAGCCGTCATCGCTTTCCTGATCTCGGAAAAGGCCAGGCACGTCACCGGCACCCCGGTCTGGGTGGATGGCGGTCAGGGGCTGCTGCGCTGAACCTTTTTAAAGGGGCGCATCATGAGCCACTCGAAAACCAGCCACGGATGACGACGAGATCCGTCGCCGGTTGGACTGCGCTGCGCCAAGCGTCAGAAACCACAGGAAGATGATGCCCGATGCGCCGCGGTGCATCGAGCAGGCGTTCGCGGCGTCCATTTTATGTGAACCGGTAATATGGGTTCAAGGTTCTTGGGTGCGAGGTCATCTCCTTGAAGAGGCATGTCTAAAACACATAGCAGAACTGCCGCAGCGCCTTGTTGCCACCTAGCAAAATAACCTTTAATTGGTATTTTAAATGCCAATTAAAGGTTATGGCGGATCATGCGACTGACGAGCTTTACGGATTACGGGCTGCGCGCCCTCATGCGGATGGCAAGCGATCCCGAGCGGGTGTTCTCGACGGCGGAGATCGCCGAGGAGTTCAAGGTCTCCCGCAATCACCTGAACAAGATCATGCAGCGGCTTGCCCATCACGGCATCGTCGATACCCGCAGGGGAGCGGGCGGCGGCGCGGTGCTAGCGCGTCCCGCCGCCGACATCGGACTTGGCGAAATCATTCGGCTTCTCGAAGAGGGGCAGTCCCTCGTCGAGTGCTTTTCGCCGGACGGCGATTGCAGCGTCACGCCGGTCTGTCGCCTCAAACATACACTTGCCGCTGCTGAAGCAGCCTTTCTGGCCGAGTGTGATCGCAAGACACTCGCCGACATTGCCCTGCCGGCAGAAAAGCCGGCTATTGCCTGACTAAAGGAGGCACTCCATGTTTTCCCCCAACCAAAAAAACAACCGATTCCTTGCCGGGCTTCTCGGCATGGGCGCCGCCCTGGTCCCGGTTTCGGCCTCCGCCCATGTGAAGTGGTTCGCGCCCTATATCGTCGACGCGGCGCCAGCGCCGCTCACGCGCACGCTGAGCGATCCCTATTTCTGGACCGGGATCGTCCTGGTCCTGGTCTTTTTCATCGCCGCGCGGCTGATCGAGCGCAGCGCGGCCGGTACCGCCACACTGGATGTCATGGACCGGGTGACCGATCCGCTCTGGCGGCATCTTGACGCCTTTATGCGCATAGTCGTCGCCGGGTTTTTCGTGGCGATTTTCGCGGTCGGCGGCGTTTATCTGACGCCCGATCTGCAGACGCCCGCCGAATGGGTCAGCTGGCTGCAGCTGCTGATCGCCGCCGGCATCGTGTCGCGCAAGACCATGCCGCTGTCCGCAGCGGGCATCATCTTCCTGTGGGTTCTGGCGCTGCGCGATTACGAGTTCTTCCACCTGCTCGACTATCTGGCGCTTGGCGTTGCGGTCGCGGGCTATCTGGTGCTTGAAAGCTCCAACCGCCCGGAATGGCGCAAGCATCGCTTCGAACTCTTGCGCTGGGGCGTGGCGATTGCGCTAATGTGGTCGAGCCTGGAAAAATTCGCCTATCCGGAATGGTTCTATCCGCTGGTGGTCGAAAAGCCGTTCCTGACCTTCGGCATCCCGCGCGACATGTTCATCCCGATGGCGGGTGTCGCCGAATTCACCATGGGCTTCGGCCTGCTGGCGACGCCGCTCATCCGCCGGCTTTCAGCCGTCGCGCTTTTCGTGATCTTCAATGCCGCCGTTTATCCCTTCGGCAGGATCGACCTGATCGGCCACGCGCTGATCATGGCCATTATCGTCGCCATCGCGGTCGACCATACCCGGGAGCTTCATTTCTGGGGCTGGATCCGGCGCTCGCTTGTCGGCGTTCCGCTCGGCCTTGCCTCGGCGCTGGTGATTTTCGCGACCGCCTATTGGGGCCTTCATGCCGCCTTTTTCGGCCCGGATGCGCAGACCATGGCCGAGCTGCGCACCGAGCAGACCGAGATGGCGACCCACACCTTCTCGCTTGAGTACCCGCACGGTCCGATCGCCTCTCCGGATATGAACGGTGACAATAGCGGGCAGGGAACGGAAGCCCCGGAAGCCGGCACGCTGACGGTGACCGAAGCCTATGAACAGTCGATGATGGGCATGCATGAAGAGATGATGGATGGCCTGCGCCACGACGATCCCGACGTTGCCTTCGTGCTCGGCATGATCCCGCACCACCAGGGCGCAATCGACATGGCCCGCATCCAGCTTGCCGCCGGGTCGGATCGCACCAATATGGCGCTGGCGCAGCATATCATCGCCGAGCAGCAGAAGGAGATCGCCGCCATGCGCGCATGGCTACGTCAGCGCGGTATCGAGACCGAGTAAATGGGCGAGGAAGCGGGCTTGCCCCGCTCTCTCCAACTGCAAGGCGTCAAGACAATTGTGCAGGGCGCCTTGCCTCATGAGATGAGGACCATTCCGGTGAACCGAACACGAAGCCCTCAGGCGCCGGGTTTTCTGTATTTGGTGTTATTGCCGAAGCTGTCCATTTGCAAAGATGGGCCAGCTAGCGACTGACAGGAGACCAGTGGTTTCGCCATGCCAGCGGCTGCCGACTTAGACCCGTCCTTGCTGGAACCGGCTTAGCGAATGCGCGTTGATTTCTTTCACGCAACTGAAGGAAGCGAGCACAATGAACAGCCCTATTCGCACGCTGGTCAGGGAATATGGATGGATCCACCTTTCCCTCGGCCTTCTCGGCAATATCGGCTTCTTCGTCGGAAGCATCTTCTTCCTGCCTTCTTTGGAGCAATACAAAACGCTGGGCGTCTGGCTCTTTATCGTCGGCTCCTTTTTTATGCTGATTGGCGCGTTGGGGCGTCTGCTGGTGGATGTAACCGACGAAACGTGATGGCCGACCACTGGGTTTCCTCCGTCGCGTCGCGCCTCCATCGCCGCCGGCCCGACAAAAAAGGGGGACTTCGGCGATCAAAGCCTTAAGGATTCTCAGCCGGTCGGTGCGGCTGGAAAAGCTCAATAGCCCGCCGCTTCGAGGCCGGTTTCGCGCAAACGCAGAGAGGATACTCGATCAAATGCGCTTTCAGACGATCCGATACAGTCGCATAGGCAAGCTAGGTGACCCGCTGCGGCGCGAGGATGTGCCGGGACAATTGCCACATCACAGCACCCCCAATGCAATGACCGCCACCAGGATGTAGCGGCCGGCTTTGGCGATCGTCACGAGAATCAGGAAGCTCCAGAGCGGTTCGCGCAGCACGCCGGCTGCCATGGTCAGGGCATCGCCAACGATCGGAGCCCAACTGAGAAGGAGGCTCCAGCGGCCCCATCGATGGTACCAGCCTGTTGCCCGGTCGAGAGCCTTTTCGCTGACTGGGAACCACTGCCGTTGCCGGTACCGCTCGATCCAGCGTCCGAGCGCCCAGTTGACGGCGGAGCCGAGCACGTTGCCGATCGTGGCGACGACAATCAGCAGGACAGGCGACTGCTTGCCGAGAACCAGCAAGCCGACCAAGGCGGCTTCCGACTGGGCAGGCAAGATTGTTGCTGCGACGAACGCAATTGCGAAAAGCCCGGCGAGTGAGAACAACGCATCCACATTTCTGGTCGGCGCGGGTGTGGCCATGCACCGGGCGCTACCTAAGGCATTCAACTTAGTGGCAAGCGCCGTCTGGAGCACCGCGCCGGCGTCTTTAGCACGATCACAGTGTGGCTGGCCATTCGCACGAGATGCCCGCCGCCTTAGCGGGGAAGCGGGCAGTCTGATCGATGGCGCACATCAACGATGACAGTATCGTGTGAGCGCCCCATCTGCCGGGACGCCCGTCGGAACTCCTGCCGGAACCGCTTCAGCTCGCCCCTTCGTAGTCGAGATAGGCCATCATGCCGCTCGCCATGTGATAGAGGTGGTGGCAATGGAAGGGCCAGCGGCCGGGATTGTCGGCGGTAAAGGCGATATCCACCCTGGCCATCGGTGGCACATAGACGGTGTCGCGCACCGCGCCGTCCACAGCCCTGCCATTGATGCCGACGACCCGGAAGTGGTGGCCGTGCAGATGCATCGGGTGGCCCATCATCGACATGTTGGTCATGGAAAGCCGGATGCGTTCTCCGCGGCGCGCGCGCATCCGGTCCGCGCCGCCGATCCGCCAGTCATAGCCGGACATGCTGCCCGAGAGGACGAGATCATAGGCGCGGGATTCCGGGCCGGTCTCGACGGCGGAAAGGCCGCGAAGCCGGCTTTCCAGTGCCAGATCCAGCACTGGCCCGTCTTCCGCCCCGAGGCCGGGGATCCGGGTGACGGCCGCGCCGCGTGTTGCCAGGATGATGCCGGTCCGTTCGCGCGCGCCTTCGCGCAGCGCCAAAACCGGAAAGGCGCCGCCTTCGGCCGGAACGTCGAGCATGATGTCGACGCGCTGGCCCATCGATATCCCGAAACGCGTGCCGGAAACGGGCTCGACCGGTTGACCGTCGACCGCCGCCAGACGGCCGGGGAGTGTGCCGGTGTCTATGGTGAAGTTGGTGGCGGTGGCGCCATTGATGATCCGCAGGCGCACCTGGCCGCCCTTTTCAACGGCAAACACCTCCGGATCGTCCAGCGTCCGGTCATTGGCGAGGTAGGCATCATAGTCGATGTCGTTCAGGTCCATCTGCATGCCGGACATGTTGTGGCCCTGCATCATCATGGCGTGACCGCCCATCATTCCGCCATGGCCGCCGCCCGCTTTCAGACCGGCGAGCAATTCCTCGGGCGAGCGGAACGAGAAGTCGTGAAGCAGCACGACAACGTCTTGAACATCGGCCTTTCTGTCCTCTTGCGAAAGGACAATCAGCGGCGCTGCCAGAAGGTTCTGTTCCTGAAGCGTATGGGCGTGCATCCAGTGCGTGCCGCCAGCGGCGAGCGGGAAAGTGTAGCGGCGCTCCTGCCCCGGCTCGATCATCGGCGCCGGATTGTCTGGCACGCCGTCCATCTCCCATGGCGGCGTCAGGCCATGCCAGTGAACCAGCGTCGCTTCGCCGCTGTTGTTTGCAAGGCTGACATCGAAGGGGCTTTCCGCATCAAGGGTGAGGCCGGGCCTGCCGTCAGGCCCGACAAGGCCGAAGACGCTGGCGGACCGTCCGTTCACCTCGATATTGCGGTTGGTGATCTGAAGGTTGATGGGCGTCTGCTGCGCCTGCGCGGGGCTGGCCCAGGTGATAGGCAGGCCGGAGCCCAAGGCCGCCGCGCCAAGCGCGAGCCTCTGCATGAATTGTCTGCGATACATGATCGTTCTCCCGATGGCCGGTCGTCGGACCGGCATTGTCACATGAAGGATGGCCGGCATGGCCGGCGGTTCATGCGCGCAAGCGGGGAGGCTCGAGATCGGGCGGAACGGGATGGCCTTTCAGGCGCGCGGAGAGATCAGGGAAGGTCAGGTCCCTGACAACGACCGCCGGAAGACCCGACGGCTGCACGGGCGGGATGCCGGCCTGCAGGCAGCAAACCGCAAGGCAGCAGTCTTTCACGCGGTGTTGATCGCTGCGGTGGTCCATGTCATGCAGGGCGCCGGCGGGCTGCGCCTGGTGCATTGCGGTTTCGGACGCGGTTTCGCAATGCGTGGCGGCGCTCGCCATGGAGGGCGACAGCAAGCCGAGAAGAATGACCGTGGCAATGCATAGCACATGCAACGCCGCTCTCATTGTCTGCACGAACCTCATGTCCAATCCATTCGCCGTCCGTCGCCGGAAATCTTCTGCGCCCCGGAGACCTGAAGACAATGCGGGTCGATCATGGCCGATCTTGGGCCGTATTCCGGCGTGCTGCGGGTCCCGAAAGCATAAACATCCTAAAGCTTTGTCGCCCGCAACCTGAGCGCATTGCCGATGACCGAGACCGAGGACAGGCTCATCGCCGCGGCCGCGATGATCGGCGACAGCAACAGGCCGAAGAAGGGGTAGAGGATCCCGGCGGCGAGCGGCACGCCCGCGGTGTTGTAGACGAACGCGAAGAACAGGTTCTGGCGGATATTGGCCATGGTCGCCTCGGCAAGGTGACGGGCGCGCACGATGCCAGTCAGCTCGCCCTTGACCAGGGTGATGCCGGCGCTTTCGACTGCGACATCCGCGCCGGTGCCCATGGCGATCCCGACATCCGCGGCCGCAAGCGCCGGTGCGTCGTTGACGCCGTCGCCTGCCATCGCCACCGAATGGCCGTCGCTGCGGAGGCGCTCGATCAGGTCATGCTTGTCCTGCGGGCTTACCCCGGCATGGACCTCGTCGATCCCGAGCGTCTGCGCCACGGCTTTCGCGGTCGCCTCGGCATCCCCGGTCGCCATCACGATGCGCATGCCCGCCTCGTGCAGCGCGCGGATCGCATCCGGCGTGGTGTCCTTGATGCGGTCGGCAACCGCGACGATGCCGGCCGCCGCGCCGTCGACGGCGACGTACATTGCTGTCTTGCCCTCGCCCTGAAGCGTGGCGACGCGTTCCCGCAGGGTGCCGACATCGATGCCTTCCGCCTCCATCAGCGCGGCGTTTCCAAGCGCCGCCTTGCGTCCGTCGACCGTTCCCGTCACGCCCTGGCCGGTGATGGCGTCGAAATCACTGCTTTCGCGTTCCGGCGCTTCCGCCTCCCGTGCGCCGGCGACGATCGCTTCGGCGAGGGGATGCTCCGAGCCGCGCTCCAGCGTTGCCGCAATCGAAAGCAGCTCCATGCGGTCGAAGCCGTCCCGCGGCTCGGCACAGGTAAGCGCCGGTTTGCCCTGCGTCAGCGTGCCGGTCTTGTCGATCACCAGCACGTCGACCTTGGAAAAGCGCTCCAGCGCCTCTGCGTCGCGGATCAGCACGCCCGCATTCGCGCCACGTCCGGTGGCGACCATGATCGACATCGGGGTCGCAAGCCCCAGCGCGCAGGGGCAGGCGATGATCAGCACCGAAACCGCCGCGACGAAGGCATAGGAAAGGGCGGGCGAGGGGCCGAACGCCAGCCAGGCCAGAAAGGCGATTATCGCCACCGCCACGACGGCCGGCACGAAATAGGCCGCCACCCGGTCCGCCATCGCCTGGATCGGCGCGCGCGATCGCTGTGCCTTGGAGACCATGTCGACGATCCGGGAGAGCGTCGTCTCCGAGCCGACGCTTTCGGCGCGCATCAGGAAGCTGCCATTCTTGTTGAGCGTGCCGCCGGTCACCGGCTCGCCCTCGCTCTTTTCCACCGGAACCGGCTCGCCGGTGATCATGCTTTCATCGACTGAGGAGCGGCCCTCGGTGACGACGCCGTCAACCGGCACGCTTTCGCCGGGGCGCACGCGCAGCACGTCGCCCGCCTGCAGCGTTTCGACGGGCACGTCCTCCTCGCCGCCATCGGTGACCTTGCGCGCGGTCTTCGGCGCGAGATCCAGAAGCGCCCGGATCGCGTCGCCCGTCCGTTCACGCGCGGCAAGCTCCATCACCTGACCGATCAGCACCAGCACGAGAATGACGGCGGCGGCTTCGAAATAGACCGGGGCCATACCCATGGAATCGCGCATCGCCGCCGGAAACAGGCCGGGCGCGACGAGCGAGACGACGGAGAACAGATAGGCCGCACCGGTTCCAAGCGCGATCAGCGTCCACATATTGGGGCTTTTGTTGACGATCGAGGCCCAGCCGCGCTGGAAGAACGGCCGGCAGATCACCATGACGGGCGTCGCCAGCGCGCATTGCAGCCAGCCGAACAGCGTGTGGCCGAACCAGTTCGCAAAGGGCAGGCCCAGATGGCTGCCCATCTCCAGAATGAAGACGGCAAGCGCCAGCGGCGCGGCGATCATCAATCTGCGCTTGAAATCGACATATTCAGGATTGGGGCCGGCATCGGCGGAAGGCGTCATCGGCTCCAGCGCCATGCCGCATTTCGGGCAATTGCCGGGGTGATCCTGCACGATCTCGGGATGCATCGGGCAGGTATAGAGCGTGCCCTCAGGCTGCGCTTCGGCCTCGGCGGGACCGGACGCGTAGCGTTCCGGATCGGCCTCGAACTTCGCCTGGCAGCCACCGGAGCAGAAGTAATAGCTTTCGCCGCCGTGCTTCACCATGTGGCGCGCGCTGGCACGGTCGACGGACATGCCGCAGACCGGATCGCGCGTCACGGCCTCGTCCGAAGGATTTCCGCCATTGCCGGAACCAGACACATGACTCGTGTGCGAATGCTGCATTGTGAGGCCTCCTGATGATGTCGGTCTCACACCTTATGGCCCTTCCAGCAACTGGAAGGTCAATACCAAACACGTCCGGTTTATGGACGGAATCGAATGACGAAAATCCCCCGGCGAACACAAGTAGGCAGGGATGAGTGAGCTTGCCTCTGGAATCATCCAAGACGAGGTGAGGAAGCAACTCCACTTATCCCAGCTGCCAGAATTTCCCCGGTTGTTTGCGCGGCGGCGCGTCACGCTCGAAAGGGCTTGCAAAGTCCACGCGTCCTGTAATATTCCCTATACGTCATATAGTTTACCTATATGTAATTTCGGCGTGGGAAGCTATTGGCGCCGATGGGATAGATTTCTATCCGTACTGGGAAAACGGAGGATATGCGGCCATGAAAGTGCTTGTGCCCGTCAAGCGGGTGATCGATTACAATGTGAAGGTGCGGGTGAAGCCGGACGGCTCCGGTCCCGACCTCGCCAACGTCAAGATGTCGATGAACCCCTTCGACGAGATCGCCCTGGAAGAGGCGATCCGGTTGAAAGAGAAGGGCGTCGCCGAAGAGGTGATCGCCGTGTCCATCGGCGTTCGCCAGGCGCAGGAAACGCTGCGCACCGCGCTCGCCATGGGCGCCGACCGGGCGATCCTGATCGTGGCCGCCGAGAGCGCTGCGACCGATATCGAGCCGCTCGCCGTCGCCAAGCTGCTGAAGAGCGTCATCGAGGCCGAGAAGGCCGATCTGGTGATCGCCGGCAAGCAGGCGATCGACAATGACATGAACGCCACCGGCCAGATGCTGGCGGCGCTGCTCGGTTGGCCGCAGGCGACCTTCGCCTCCAAGGTGGATATTGCCGATGGCCGTGCGGAGGTCACGCGCGAGGTCGATGGCGGGCTGCAGACGATTTCGGTCGCACTGCCGGCGATCATCACCACCGACCTGCGCCTCAACGAGCCGCGCTATGCCTCGCTGCCGAACATCATGAAGGCGAAGAAGAAGCCGCTGGAGGAGAAAACCGCGGCGGATTACGGCGTCGACATCGCTCCGCGACTCGAAATCGTGCGCACACGTGAGCCGGAAGGGCGCAAGGGCGGCATCAAGGTCGATTCCGTCGATGCGCTGATCGAAAAGCTGAAAAACGAAGCGGGGGTACTGTGATGTCCGTTCTGCTGCTTGCCGAAACCAGCGGCGATACTCTGGTTCGCGATGCGACTGCGCGCGCGGTCAAGGCCGTCTCCGACCTCGGGGATGTCACCCTGCTTGTTGCCGGCGCGGGCCTTTCCGACGCCGCCGGCGAGGCCGCGCGCATCGACGGCGTTTCGAAGGTGCTTGTCGCCGACGCCGATGCGCTCTCTCACCGGCTGGCGGAAGCGACCGCCGAACTGATCGTCGGGCTTGCGGGCGATTACGGCGTCATCGCCGCGCCGGCGACCAGCGACGGCAAGAACATCCTGCCGCGCGTCGCCGCGCGTCTCGATGTCATGATCATTTCCGATGTCGTCGCCGTTCTCGACGCCGAGACCTTCGACAGGCCGATCTATGCCGGCAATGCGATCCAGACGGTGAAGTCGCGCGATCCGGTGCGGGTCGTGACTGTCCGCACGTCCGGTTTCGAAGCGGCGGGTGAGGGCAGTGCGGCACCCGTCGAGACGGTGAGCGCACCGGATGCGGCGCTTGCGTCCGAATGGGTTGCCGACAAGGTGGCCGAAAGCGACCGGCCGGAGCTGACCTCGGCCCGCATCGTGGTTTCCGGCGGGCGCGGCGTCGGTTCGTCCGAACAGTTCGCGATCATCGAAAAGCTGGCCGACAAGCTGGGTGCGGCCGTTGGCGCCTCGCGCGCCGCCGTCGACTCCGGCTATGCGCCAAACGACTGGCAGGTCGGTCAGACCGGCAAGGTGGTGGCCCCGGATCTCTATATCGCCTGCGGCATCTCCGGCGCGATCCAGCATCTGGCCGGCATGAAGGACAGCAAGGTGATCGTCGCGATCAACAAGGACGAGGAAGCGCCGATCTTCCAGATCGCGGATTACGGCCTCGTCGCCGATCTCTTCAGCGCGGTTCCGGAACTGACCGAAAAGCTCTGAGTTACGCCAGGCGGGGCCGGCTGGAACGATGGTTCCGGCCGGCTCTCAGAGCCGCGCGCAAGCAGTGCGATATTCAGCATCGAACCGGTCAACGAGCGCTGCCACCGTCGGGATGTCGTCAATCGCGCCAATCCCCTGGCCGGCAGACCATACCGCCTTCCAGGCCTTCGCCTCGGAGGCGAGGTTCATGGCCTTATGCGGCGGCAGATTGTCCGGGTCGAGCCCGGCGGCCATGATGCTGGGTCTCAGGAAATTGGCCGGAACGCCCGAGATCGCTGGCGTGTAGACGATATCGGCGGCGCGCCCTTCAACGATCATCTGCTTGTGCGCGTCTGGGGCCATCGCTTCGCTTGTCGCCAGAAAACGGGTGCCGATATAGGCGAAATCGGCCCCGAGCGCGCGCGCTGCCGCAATATGCGCGCCGGTCGAGATTGCGCCCGAGAGCGCCAGCGGGCCGGAAAAGAACGAGCGGATTTCCGACACCAGCGCAAACGGGCTCAGCGTGCCGGCATGACCGCCGGCCCCGGCCGCGACCGCGATGATGCCGTCGACGCCGGCCTCGACCGCCTTTTCCGCGTGCCTCCGATTCGTGACGTCATGGAAGACCAGCCCGCCATAGGAATGGACGGCGTCCACCACTGCCTTGACCGCGCCGAGCGAGGTGATCACCAGCGGCACTTTGTGCGCGACCACGATCTTCAGGTCGGCCTCAAGGCGGGCATTGCTCTTGTGAACGATCAGATTGACGCCGAAGGGGGCAGGGTTGTCGTCATCGGCGAGGTCCGCCTCGATCGCGCGCAGCCAGTCGGCGAAACCGTCGCTGGTGCGCTGGTTGAGGGCGGGAAAGGTGCCGCAGATGCCGGCGCGGCAGCAGGCGGTCACGAGCTCTGGTCCTGAGGCCAGAAACATCGGGGCGGCGATCACAGGCAGGCGCAGGCGCGCCGAAAGCGATGTCGGGTTCAGCATTGTTTCCTCCTCCTCGGACAGGTCATCCGACCCGCGTGTCTTGCGCGTTTACGCCCTCTGCGCTGCGCGCCCTTGCCCGTTCCTCCGGCGACATCAGCAGCGCGCAGGCTTCCGGTAGCGGCGGGCTTTCCGGCAGCGGGCCGAGCGGGGAGAGCATTTCCGTCGCGGGCAGCTTTCGGCCATCCTTCAGCATCACCGCGCGCACTGTCGCCGTCACCGCGACTTCACCCTTGTGCCGGCCGCTGAGAGGGATGATCTTGTGCTCCATGAACAGCGAGTTCTCCGTCCACCCGGCAACCCTGGTTTCGAGCCGGAACCGCTGAAACACGCCAAGCGAGCGCCGGTAACGGGCGTTCACCCCGGTCAGAACAGGCTGCCATTTCTCGCGCAAGACCTGTGCGCCGAGCCCGGATCGTGCCAGCAGATCGAACCGGCCGATATCCATGAAGGCCAGATATCTGCCATTGTTGACGTGCATATTGATGTCGAGGTCCTGGGGCCAGACCCTCAAAGTAATCGAGGAGATATCTTCAGGCGGGTGGATCGTCGGTGCGAATTTCGCTTTGATCATGGCCCTGATCAGTCGTCCCCAGACATACATGTTGTTCCCCAAACCCTTCTGGAACCATGGAAATACGCCGTTTTCCAGATCTCTGCCGGATCCGTCAACATCGGCCTTGAATAATATGACGTATACGTTTATAGGGTATCGTAATGGTCATGTCGAAGGAAAATTGTGCGGACAGAAGCCTTGAGGAGGGTGTTCGCGCAAGAAGGAGGAGGCGTGCAAGAGGATTTCGATACTGCAGTCCCGAGCGAGGGAGCAAAGCCGCTCAACAGCGCTGAGGCCGGCGCGGCCAACGACGCCATGAACCTGAGCGCTGGCACGCTAACGGCTTTTCTGGCTGAATCGGTCGCGCGCTTCGCCGATAAAACGGCCGTCGAATTCTTTGATCGAACCTGGACATATGGCGAGATCGATGCCCTGTCCGACCGGTTTGCCGCGGGGCTTGCCTCCATTGGCGTTCGCAAGGGCACGCGCGTCGGGCTCTGCCTTCCCAATTCTCCCTATTCGGTCATTGGTTTCTTCGCCGTGCTGAAGGCGGGCGGCATCGTCGTCAACTTCAACCCTCTCTACACCAGCCGCGAGATTCGCGATCAGATTCGTGATTCCGGAACCGAGTTCATGATCACGCTCGATCTGGAGGCGGTTTACAAGAATCTGGGGCCCATCATCGGCGAGACGGATCTGAAGCGGGTGATCGTCTGCCCGATGGCAAAGGTTCTGCCGCCGCTGAAGGGGTTGCTGTTCCGCCTGTTCAAGCGCTCCGACCTGGCGCGCATTCCCGAGGATCAGAAACATTTGCGGTTCGATGCGCTGATCCGGGATGCTGAAAACGCGCCCGTTCCGGCAATCGAAACCGTCCCCTCCGATATCGCCGTCCTGCAATATACCGGCGGCACGACCGGGGTGCCGAAAGGCGCGATGTTGTCGCATGGCGCGCTGGTCGCCAATGCGCGCCAGCTGGTTCACCAGGGCGACCAGTGCGGTCTGCTGGTGGAAGGCGAAGAGATGGTGATGTGCGTGCTGCCCTTCTTCCACGTCTTCGCCATGACCGTCTGCATGCTCTATGCGGTTGAGATCGGCGCCTCAATGCTTCTGGTGCCCCGTTTCAACCGCGATGAACTGATCCCGCTGATGGAGCGGCGCAAGCCGACGCTGTTCCCTGCCGTTCCGACAATCTATGGCGCGATCAATGCCGTTGCGCTGACGCGCAAGGTGAATCTCAGTTCGCTCAAACTGTGCATCTCGGGCGGCGCGCCGCTGCCCAACGAAGTGCGCGTCGATTTCGAAAAGCTGACCGGCTGCCGGCTCGCGGAAGGTTATGGCCTGACGGAATGCTCGCCGGTCGTCTCCGTCAATCCGCTGGACGGCAGTTCGGGCCGTCCGGGGTCCGCCGGTCTTCCCATGGCCGGGACGACGCTGGAAATCCGGGATTCCGAAAATCCGGCCGTGCTGCTGCCGAAAGGCGTCAAGGGCGAGCTCTGGGTGCGCGGTCCGCAGGTCATGTCGGGCTACTGGAACCGTCCGGATGAGACTGCCCATGTGCTGCGCGACGGGGCGCTTCGAACCGGCGATGTCGGCTATCTCGATGAGGACGGCTATCTCTATCTCGTCGACCGGCTGAAGGACCTGATCATCTGCTCGGGCTACAACGTCTATCCCCGCGTCATCGAGGAGGCGCTTTACGAGCATGATGCGGTGGCCGAAGCGATCGTCATCGGCGTTTATGACGCCTATCGTGGCGAGCGGCCGAAGGCTTTCGTTTCGTTGCGCAAGGATGCGCAGGTCACGGTCGAGGAACTGCATGAATTCCTGGTTCCGCGCCTCTCCAAGATCGAGTTGCCGCGCGACATCGAAATCCGCGACTCGCTGCCGCGAACCATGATCGGCAAGCTTTCGAAAAAGGAATTGATCGAGGAAGAACGTCGTGCCTCTCATGACGGCGAAAAGGCCAAGGCCGGGGAGGCAGACAGTCATGTTGACGCGTAGGTCAGGGGGCCGCTATGGTGAATCGTTCAAGAAAGAGAAAGTTTTACGTGGCGGATCAGTTTTTTACCGTGACCCAGTTGGCGGAAGAGCTCGGGCTCACGCCGCGGGCCTTGCGGTTCTACGAGACCAAGGGATTGATAACTCCGGGGCGAGCCGGCAAGACGCGCATCTATACGCAGCGCGACCGTGCGCGCCTGATCCTGATTCTGCGCGGCAAGCGGCTCGGCTTCTCGCTCGAGGAGATCAAGGAGTTTCTGGACCTTTACAAGGTCGATCATACCCAGCAGGAGCAACTGACGGCGCTTTTGCGGGCGGTGCACGAGCGCATCCAGCTTCTGGAAGAACAGAAGGTCGCGATCGATCTTACCCTGTCGGAGCTGAAGGCTGTGGTGAGCGAAACCGAAGAGCGGCTGTCGCAAAAGGCGGGCAAACTCGCCAGCTGATCGGCTCAGGCTGCGCCAGAGCGCCGGGCGGTCATATGGCCGCCGGTTCTTCCGTCCCTTTCAAACGGATGCCGGCGTTCCTGTTTTCTGAAATCACTGCCGCGGTTTCACGGCCGGTTGCCCGCTCATGGGGAACCGGCGGACACCGCATTGTGCCTGGCGGCCGAAAGGCGCGGGCTTTTGCGGATCGATTTTCAAATCAAAACATCACCTTTCTTGGGAGTATGCCATGACCAACGTCGTCATCGCGGGCTATCAGCGCTCGCCGTTTTCTCTTGCCACAAAGGGCGAACTGGCCCGTGTCCGTCCGGATGATCTGGCTGCCCAGGTGGTGCGCGGGCTGGTCGAAAAGACCGGGGTGAAGGTTGAGGATATCGAGGACCTGATTCTCGGTTGCGCCTTTCCGGAAGCCGAGCAGGGCTTCAACCTCGGCCGTCTCGTCGTGCTGATGGCGGACCTGCCGCAGACGGTCGGCGGCGTCACGGTCAACCGCTTCTGCGGCTCGTCGATGCAGTCGATCCATATGGCCGCCGGTCAGATCCAGCTCGGCGCCGGCGACGTGTTCATCTGCGCGGGCGTGGAAAGCATGAGCCGGGTGCCGATGACCGGCTTCAACCCGCTGCCGAACCCGGCACTCTATGCCAAGACCCCGGGCGCCTATATCGGCATGGGCGACACGGCGGAAAACGTGGCGACCAAATGGCAGATTTCGCGCGAGCAACAGGAAGCCTTTGCCGTGAAGAGCCAGGAAAAGGCCACGGCAGCCCGCAGCGAAGGCCGGCTGAAGGACGAGATCGTGCCGATCAGCGTGAAGGGCGGAACGGTTTCGGAAGACGGCTGCATCCGTCCCGAAACCACGGCCGAGGCGCTGGCCGGCCTGAAACCGGCCTTTTCGGCGGACGGCACTGTCACCGCCGGCACCTCCTCGCCGCTGACGGACGGCGCTTCGGCCGTTCTGGTGTGCTCGGAGGATTATGCGATGAAAAACGGCCTGACGCCGCTCGCCCGCCTGACCTCCGTCGGCATCAGCGGCTGCGCGCCGGAAATCATGGGCATCGGCCCGGTCGGCGCCAGCCGCAAGGCGCTGGAGCGCGCGGGCCTCGATGCCGGCGCCATGGATGTGATCGAACTCAACGAAGCCTTCGCCAGCCAGTCGCTGGCCTGCATCCGCGATCTCGGCCTTGCCGAAGACCGGATCAATATCGATGGCGGGGCGATCGCGCTTGGCCATCCGCTCGGCGCCACCGGCGCGCGCATTGTCGGCAAGGCGGCATCGCTGTTGCAGCGCGAGGGCGGCAAATATGCGCTTGCCACCCAGTGCATCGGCGGCGGCCAGGGCATCGCAACCATACTGGAGCGCATCTGATGTCTGATACCGAATTCAAGATCAACACGGTCGCCGTCATCGGCTCCGGCGTGATGGGATCGGGCATTGCCGCCCAGGTCGCCAATGCCGGTCACAAGGTGCTGCTGCTGGATATCGTGCCGGAGGGCGCGGCCAACCGTAACGTGATCGCGGAAACCGCGCTCGCCAGGATGAAGAAGGCCGATCCCGCGCCGTTCATGTCGAAACGGGCCGCGAAACTGGTGGAAACCGGCAATATCGAGGACGATCTCGAAAAGCTCGCTGGCGTCGACTGGATCATCGAGGTCGTGGTCGAGAAGCTCGACGTCAAACAGACGCTCTACCGGCGGATCGACGCCGTGCGCAAGCCGGGCACGGCGATTTCGTCGAACACCTCGACCATTCCGCTCGCCCGCCTTGTCGAGGGCATGCCGGAGGCATTCGTCCGTGATTTCATGATCACCCACTTCTTCAATCCGCCGCGCTACATGCGGCTGATGGAACTGGTGACGGGGCCTGATACGAACGAAGCGCTCGCCGCCGCCATGACCGATTTTGCAGACCGCAAGCTCGGCAAGAGCGTCGTCGTCTGCAACGACCGTCCCGGCTTCGTCGCCAACCGCCTCGGCGTCACCTGGATCCAGCTCGGCGTGCTGAAGGCGATCGAAGAGGGGCTGACGGTGGAGGAGGCCGACGCCGTGATGGGCAAGCCCTTCGGCATTCCCAAGACCGGCATTTTCGGCCTGATCGATCTCGTCGGCCTCGACCTGATGCCGCATATCGGCGCAAGTCTGAAGAGCGCGTTGCCGGAGGGCGACATGTTCCACGCGACCAATCGCGACCTGCCGCTGGTCAACCAGATGATCGCCGACGGCTATACCGGCCGCAAGGGCAAGGGCGGCTTCTACCGGCTGAACCGCGAGGGCGGCCGGAAGGTCAAGGAGGCGATCGATCTCGGCAGCGGCCGCTACAGCACGTCCGCAAAGGTCGAGAGCCCCGAACTGAAGGCGGCGCGCAAGCCGCGCCAGGTGATGGAGATCGACGGGCCGCTTGGCCGCTACGCCTTCGGCGTCATGGCCAACACGCTGTCCTATGCCGCAAGCCTTGTCGGCGACGCCGCCGATGATATCGCCGCGATCGACGAGGTCATGCGGCTTGGTTACAACTGGCGCTGGGGACCGTTCGAACTGATCGACATGATCGGCGCGCCGTGGCTCGTCTCTCGCATGCGTGAGGAAAATATTCCTGTCCCGGAACTCCTCGAAAAGGTCGGCGAGCGCACCTTCTACCGCATCGAGGACGGAAAGCGTCAGGCCCTCCAGCCGGACGGCAGCTATCGCGATATCGAGCGGCCCGAGGGCGTGTTGATGCTCGAGGATATCAAGCGCGTCAGCAAGCCGCTTCTGAAGAACGGTTCGGCATCGGCCTGGGATATCGGCGACGGCGTCGTCTGCTTCGAGTTCACCTCGAAGGCCAATGCCATGGACGATCAGATCATGACGCTGCTCGACAAGACCATCGGGCTTGTGAAGAAGAACTACAAGGCGCTGGTGATCTATAATGAGGGCACCAATTTTTCGGTCGGCGCCAATCTCGGCCTCGCGCTGTTTGCCGCCAATATCGCCGCCTGGGGCGAGATCGAGAAGCTGGTCAGCAACGGTCAGGCCACCTATCGCAAGATGAAATATGCGCCGTTCCCCGTGGTCGCCGCGCCCTCCGGCATGGCGCTTGGCGGCGGCTGCGAGATCGTGCTGCATTCCGATGCGGTGCAGGCGTATGCCGAAACCTATATCGGCCTCGTGGAATGCGGCGTCGGCCTGGTGCCGGCCTGGGGCGGATGCCGGGAAATGCTGACCCGGTGGCAGAACAATCCGGCAGCCCCGAAGGGCCCGATGCCGGCAACGGCCAAGGTCTTCGAAATGCTGTCGACCGCGACCGTCGCCAAGTCGGCCGAGGAGGCCCGCGAGCTCCTGTTCCTCGGCAAGGATGACGGCGTGACCATGAACCGCTACCGGCTTCTGGCCGATGCCAAGACAAGGGCGCTTGCCATGGTCGAAGGCTATCAGCCGCCGGAACCGCAGGAGATCGTTCTGCCCGGCCCATCTGGCAAGATCGCTCTGGAAATGGCCGCCGAGGGCTTTGCCCGGCGCGGGATCGCCACGCCGCACGACCTGACGGTGGCGCGCGAGCTTGCGACCGTCTTGACCGGCGGCGACACCGACATCATCGATCCGGTCGATGAGGACACAATTCTCGAACTGGAACTCGACAGTTTCATGCGTCTCGTGAAGACCAAGAAGACTCTCGACCGGTTCGAGAGCGTCATCGAAACCGGCAAACCCTTGAGAAACTAGGAAAGAGGACGAAAACCATGCAAGTCTATAATGCGCCCATCCGGGACATGCGTTTCGTTCTGCAGGAACTGATCGGCATCGGAGACTATCCCGATATCCCCGGTCTCGAAGAGGTCACGCCGGACCTGGCTGACGCGATCCTGGAAGAATCCGGCAAGTTCTGCACCGAAGTGCTGCTGCCGCTGAACGCGACCGGCGACGAGGAAGGCTGCGTGCTGGAAAACGGCGTCGTGCGCACGCCCAAGGGCTTCAAGGAAGCCTACAAGGCGTTTGCCGAAAGCGGCTGGACCGCGATGGCCTCGGCTCCGGAATGGGGCGGGCAGGGTCTGCCGGAATCCATCAACAAGCTGGTGGAGGAGATGAGCTGCGCGGCCAATCTCTCCTTCGGCCTCTATCCGGGCCTCACCCACGGCGCCTATCAGGCGATCGTCGATCATGCCAGCGAGGAACTGAAGCAGACCTATCTGCCGAAAATGGTCGAGGGCACATGGTCCGGCACGATGTGCCTGACGGAGGCCCATTGCGGTACCGATCTCGGCCTGCTGAGGACCCGTGCGGAGCCGCAGGATGACGGTTCCTACAAGGTCACCGGCTCCAAGATTTTCATCTCCGCCGGCGAGCATGACCTTACCGAAAACATCATCCATCTGGTGCTGGCGCGCCTTCCCGATGCGCCCAAGGGCGTCAAGGGCATCAGCCTGTTTCTGGTGCCGAAATTCCTGCCCAATGCCGATGGCACGCCGGGCCAGCGCAATGGCGTGACCTGCTCGGGCATCGAGCACAAGATGGGCATCAAGGCGTCCGCCACCTGCCAGATGTCGTTCGACGAGGCCACCGGCTGGCTGGTCGGCGAGCCGCACAAGGGCATGCGCGCCATGTTTACGATGATGAACAGCGAGCGGCTGTCGGTCGGCATCCAGGGTCTCGGTGCGGCGGAAGCGGCCTATCAGGGCGCCGTCGCCTATGCCAGGGAGCGGCTGCAGGGCCGCTCGCTTGCCGGCGCCAAACACCCCGACAAGCCCGCCGATCCGATCATCGTCCACCCCGATGTGCGCCGCATGCTGATGACCATGCGCGCCAATGTCGAAGGTTGCCGCGCGCTCGGCGGCTGGGTGGCGCGCAATCTCGACATGATGAAGCATCACCCCGATCCGGAAACGCGCAAGGAAGCGGAAGACTTCACCGCGCTGATGACCCCGATCGTCAAGGCGCTGTTCACCGATCTCGGTTTCGAGACCGCGTCGATCGGCATGCAGGTCTATGGCGGCCACGGCTTCATCCGCGATCACGGCATGGAGCAATATGTCCGCGACAGCCGCATCTCGATGATCTACGAGGGCACCAACGGCGTGCAGGCGCTCGATCTCGTCGGCCGCAAGATGCCGGCGCATATGGGCCGCTATCTGCGCGCGTTCTTCCATCCCGCACTCGCGGAAATCGATGCCGCGATCGATGACGACCGGCTTTCCGATCTGGTTCAGCCGCTCTCGAAGGCCTTTGGCGGGCTGCAGCTCTGCACCGCCGAGATCGCCCAGAAGAGCCTGAGGGACCCGGAGGAGGCCGGTGCGGCCGCGACCGAGTATCTGCGGCTCTTCGGCCTCGTCGCGCTCGGCGTGATGTGGCTGCGGACGGCCAAGGTCGCCCATGCCGCGCTTGACGGCGAATGCGACGATCCCGCGTTCTACAAGGCCAAGCTCGTCACCGCGGACTTCTACATGACCCGCATCCTGCCGCAGGCGGCCGGCCTCGTCGCCGCGATCCGCTCCGGCAAGTCCGCGATGATGGCGCTCGACGAGATGGCGTTTTGATGCGGCGGAGCGTCGAACAGGAAAGGAACGACAATGGCTGAGATCGGCGCGCTTATCGCTGCAATGGAAGCAAAGTCCAATGCGCTGGAGGAACTGGGCTACCGGGTCCGCTTCGACATGAAGGATGCCGGGTCGATTTTGCTCGATGCCAAGGACGGCGATGTCGAGATCGAAGAGGATGAGAGCGGAGAGGCCGAGGCCGACACCGTACTCATTCTCACGTCGGACAATCTCGAAAAGCTGATCAAGGGGAAGCTGAACCCGATGCTGGCCTTTTCCACCGGCCGCCTGAAGGTGCGAGGCTCGCAGGGCGTGGCGCTGAAACTCGCGGGGCTTCTGGAGGAGGCCTCCTAAGGCAGCCTGAAACACGAGAAGCAGCGCCTGTTCCGGGCGCTGCCTCCGGGTTGCTGACAAAGCCACAGCTTCGGAGATTGTCACGCACGCCAACCCACCCACTGGAGTCATGCTCGGACTTGATCCGAGCATCCAGGCGGCTTGGAGCGTCGGGCGAAAAAGTGGAATCCGGTTTTTCGTTAACCCGACGCGTCAAAAAAAGAATCTAGAGCATCAGGCGATGCCGACTAATCGTCTTCTGCTCTAAGTTACTGAATTTGCAAAGATTTATAACGAGACTTTGCCGGGCGGCCTGGATCCTCGGGTCAAGCCCGAGGATGACCCGGAATGTGGGGGACGTTTGTCAACAAACTAAAGGCAGCGTCTGTTTGGGGCGCTGCCTCGTTCTTGCTTGACCGGCATGCCATGTGCGGCCGGTCGCGTCTTTTCGATATATCCTACTTCGTCCGGCGCCAGGTCTGGCTCTTGCAAATCACGCCGCCCATGATGCAGCCGGAGAGCTTCAGCGTGTTGGGGTCTGTCAGCTCCATCTTGCCGGTATAGGTCTTGCCGTTCTCGAAATTGTAGAGCTTGCCTTTCCACGCATTGTCGCCATCGGCCGAAAGGCCTGAGAGCATCTCAGTCCCGACGAGTGGGCGGCTGCGCTTTGCGGCGTCGGGGTTCTTGACGTCGTTCGACGGCGTTTTCTGCCAGACGATTGTGCCGCAGTAATTGCCGCCGCAAGGCGTGATCTGAACTTGGGTCTTGCCGCTTTCCGTCAGCCATTTGCCCTCCGGCGAGGCGGCGGCGGCCATCGAGGCCGTCATCAGGCTTGCTGCGAGTGCAGCGCCGAGAACTTTTCTGATCATGAAACTCCTCCCGTTTCGTGTGTCCGGACCATCGGCCGGTGCGGCGCATTCCTCCTCAGGATCCGCCACAGGCCGTGCCGCCCCCGGTTTCAGCCGGGAGCGGCGCTATCTCTTTGTTTTTACGCAATTCCGGACGGGTGAAACGGTGTCCACTTCACCTGGAATTGCTGCAAGCCTCAGAAGCGATAGCGCAGGCTGGCCGATACGATATTGACGTTCGCATCTACGTCGCCGAAGAAGGCGAGGCCCGCGTAATGCGGATTGTTGGCGTCGAGCTGGATGTCGGTGTCGCCGGTTGTGAAGATGTGCTCATAGGCGAAGTCGAGCGAAAGCTTGTCGTTCCAGCTATAGGTGCCGCCGATCGAGGCATGAACGCGATCGCTGTCGGGCAGGCGCAGGTCGCGGTTGGTGGTCGAGATCGGCGACCATTCATAGCCGACGCCGCCGCGAACCGTGAACCGTTCGTTCATGGCATATTCGAGGCCGACGGAAAGGTAGTAGCCGTCATCATATTCGAACGGCAGGTCGGTAAGCTGCATGCCATTGGTGAAACCGGACGTGCCGTAGACCGGGAAATTGTCGAAGACGCTCCAGTGGGTCCACTCGAAGCCGGCATTCAGGGTCAACTGGTCGGTAAGCCTCTGGCTGAGGCCGACCGTGATCTGATCGGGCAGGGTGAGGTCGGACTTCACCGGATAGGAGCCGGGCGGAAGCGGCCCCATCATGGCGCCGAGATCGAGGTGACCTTCGAGGTTCTGCTTGATCTGCGAGCGATAGCCGACGCCGATCACCGTGCCGTCCATCGGCGTCAGCGTGAAGCCGAGCGTGAAGCCGACGCCCCAGGAATCGCCTTCAAGTTCGGCCGAGGGCGCGCCCGGGAACGGGCTCATCGCCTGCGTCAGCCGGGTCTTGAAATACATCGCCTCGATGCCGCCGCCGATCGCCAGCCAGTCATTGACCTGCCAGGCAATGGTCGGGTTGATGTCATAGCTGAGAACTTCCGAGGTGCGGGCGTAAATCTGGCCGGAATAGTTGAACGGATTCTTCGTCTCGAGACCGAAGGGCGTGTTGAGGCCCAGGCCTATCCAGACATCGTCGCTGACCTGATAGCTCACATAGCCGGCCGGAAGCGCCGCATCGAGCGCCATATCGCCGGTCGAACCGGTGCCGCCCAGCATCAGAAGCGTCGGCGCGGTCCCGCTTGTCGGGGTGATGTCGGAATAGGGGAAGATGCCCGAAAGGTCGACTTCGACCTGAAACCCTTCAAAAGCGGCCATCGTCGCCGGGTTCCAGTACATCGAGCCGAGGCCGGCCTGTCCGGCAGCGGCGCCTGCAAAGGCCTGTCCTTGGCCGACCGCGCTCTGTTCACGCAACGCGAACGAGCCGGCGGATGCCGTTCCCGCTATCAGTACCGTGGCTGCGCCCAGCATCAGAAAATGTATTCGGCTGGTTTTGTTCATCGCTTGCTCCTCCTCACGCTAAACCGGAACGCTCTTCGCTCCTCGTCCCAATGGAAAGATATATGACGTTAAGGTAATCTAGTATCCTAATAAGGAAGGGGGCGCGAAAATTTCCCAGCCTGTGGCCGAATCGTCACACATCAAATGAGATGCTTCCTGCCTTCGGTGGAGGAATCGGTCCCTGCGATGTTGGCGGCGAACGTGCTTATCGTTGCGCGGGCCCGGCATGCGTGTGAGAGACAGAAGAGGCGGCGGGAGCAAAGCTTGCGCGGATCATCGCCAGGTAGGGGGAAGAATACCGTCATCCGCGCAAACGGTCTCACTCCCTCCGGGCCTATAAATAATTCATCGGCACGGCGGTGGTGTATTTCAGCTCTTCCATGCCGATAAACGAAGAAATGTCGGTGAAATCGAGCCGGGCGATCAGCTGTTTGTAGACCGCGTCGTAGACCTCGACATCCGGCACCACCAGTCTGAGCAGGTAGTCCATGTCTCCGGTAAGGCGATAGGCCTCAACGATTTCGGGTATGTCGCTGATCGCGCGCCGAAAGCTCTCCAGCCAGTCCATGGAATGGCGCGAGGTTCGCACGGCGACAAAGACCGTCATGCCGACATTCGCCTTCCGGCGGTCGACGATCGCCACCTTGCGCGCGATCAGGCCGGTTTCCTCGAGATTCTTGATCCGGCGCCAGCATGCCGATGCCGATAGCCCGACGGTGTCGGCGATATCGGTGACCGGCATATCGGCATTCTGTTGAAGAAGGTCGACGATCTTGCGGTCGCGGTGATCAAGCATGAGATACCAATCGCGTGGAATTATCTTTGAATGAAAAATAATCGCATAAAATTGGGTCAATACAAGAAATTATGGCAGTTCTCGGCCGTTTTCCTGCGATCTTCGATCTCATTTTGCAGCGCAACTAAGCTATCTTGCTTCAAAAGCATGAGGAGCAAGACCTTGAGAAAGACAATAGGCCTGATCGGCGGCATGAGCTGGGAGTCGACCGCAGTTTACTATAAGGAGATCAATGAACTTGTGCGGAAGCGATTTGGCGGCCTGGTCTCGGCCGACATTCTTATGCACTCGGTGGATTTCTCGGAAATCGTGGCCTGGCAGAAGGCTGGACAATGGGGCAAGGCGAGCGCCTATCTCGGCGAGATCGGTCGCAACCTTCAAAGCGGCGGCGCGGATTGCGTGCTGATCTGCACAAATACGATGCACATGATTGCAAATGAAGTTTCTGCGCATTTTGATATTCCGCTCATCCACATCGTTGATGTGACCGGGCGCGCGCTGAACGCGGCGGGCATGAAGCGCCCGCTGCTGCTCGCCACCCGCTACACGATGGAAGAGGGGTTTTATCGGGATCGTCTTGAATCCGCCCACGGCATTTCGGCCATGGTACCGGACGCAGCGGACCGTCAGGCTGTGCACGATATCATTTTCGACGAGCTTTGCTGCGGCATCGTGCAGGATGCATCGCGAGAGGTCTATCGCGGTGCGATCGAAAAGGCGAAGGCTGCCGGCTGCGACAGCGTTATTCTGGGGTGCACGGAGATCGGACTGCTGATCGGGCCTGCCGATACCGATCTTCCGGTGTTCGACTCGACGAAGCTCCATGCCGCCGCGGCCGTCGATTTCGCCTGCGCGGAAGATCAGGACCGATTGCGTGAACCGGCCTGACGGCTAAACGCCAATGGCATGTAACTTGCTTTATCAATCCGTCAGGCAGGGTGCTGAACACGGCCTGCGATTTGGCAAAAGTTTCTAAAGAACGGAGGCATCGCGCAAACCGCTTTCTCATTTCAGGGGGCAAAGACTGCTAGCTGCTATCGACATCGCATCACAGCAAGGCAGGTGTCACTTGACCAACGATCTTTCACGAAAAAACAAAAGAAAGACCACAGAGGAGAACGACATGAATGGACTTCGAAAATCGGTACTGGCCCTTTCCGCCGGCATAGCGGCTTCGGCGCTTGCGACGGGATTTTCGTTTGCTGCAGACGGTGATCCGATCAAGGTCGGCTATCAACTGCCGCTGACGGGCTCTACCGCGCAATACGGCAAGGATTTCCAGACGGCTGCGGAAATCGCGCTGGAAAAATTCAATGCGTCCGGCGAACTGCCGGTGCCGGTGGAAATCATCTATGAGGACTCGCGTTCGGATGCCAAGGAAGGCGTGACGATCGCGCGCAAATTTGCCGACAATGACGAAATCGTCGCGGTGCTGGGGGATTTCACCTCGGGCGTTTCGATGGCATCGGCCCAGGTCTACCAGCGCGAAGGCGTGCCGCAGCTTTCCCAGACGGCATCGCATCCCGACTATACGAAGATCTCGCCCTATCAGTTCCGCAACATCACCACCCAGGCCCAGGAAGGCCCCTTCAACGCCGACTGGATGAATGAAGAAGGCTACAAGAAGATCGCCGTCATTTCCGAGCAGACGGATTGGGGTCAGACCGTGGTCGACAACTTCGCCGAAGAGGTGAAGGCCAACGGCGGCGAGATTGTCTTCTCGGAATATTTCAATCGCGGCCTGCCGGATTTCCGCTCGATCATCACCAAGATCGAGCGCGCCGAGCCCGACGCGATCTATACCGGCTTCTTCTACGAAGACGGCGCCAACTTCCTGAAGCAGGCCAAGCAGCTCGGCCTCGACATTCCGATCTTTTCCACCTCGGCGGCCTATAGCCCGCAGCTTATCGAGCTTGCCGGCACGGATGCCGACGGCCTGCACCTGACGGCGACCTTCATGCCGAACGACGATCGCCCGGAAGTGCAGGAGTTCGTGGCCGCCTGGGAAGAAGAGCGCGGCGACCTGCCGGGCCAGTTCCCAGCCCAGGCCTATGACGCCGTCAATATCATGCTCGACGCGATCGTCAGGGCCTATCCCGACGTCACCCGCGACAGCGTGCGCGATGCGCTTGCCGGAACGACCGATTTTCCGGGCGTGACGGGCGTGACGACCTTCGGCCCGGATCGCGAGCCGCAGAAGGAACTCACCAAGGCCGTTGTCGAAGGCGGTGAATTCACCCCGGTCTCCAACTGAGATCGACGGGGCCCGGCGGTCGCTTGATCCGCCGGGCGCTCCCGCTTTTCCGGAAACGCGCTATACCTGCGTTCTCCGGTCAGCGCCTCTGTGTCCGGACCGGCCCCTCATGCGGAGTTACGCATCTTGCTTGATCCATATTATCTGCAACAACTGCTCATCGGCCTCTCGCTCGGCGTCACCTACGCCTTGATGGCGATCGGGTTCACGCTGATCTTCGGCGTTCTCAACGTCGTCAACTTTGCCCATGGCGAGGTCTATACGATCGGAGCCTTCGCCGGGCTGCTGGTGATCACGGCGTTCGCGCCGCCACTGCTGATCGTGCTGTTCATAGCGCTTGCGGTCGGCGCGCTCGCCGGTTTCGGTCTCGAGCGGATCGCGTTTCGTCCGTTCCGGCGGTTTTCCGATGAGGCGTCGCTGAAATCGCGCGCCATGCGGGAAGCGACGCTGATGTCGTCGCTTGCGGTGTCGATCGTCGTGCGCGAAGCGCTCGAGCTGATCTTCGGGTCGCAGATGCAGGCGGTGCCGTTCGATTACATGATCAACAAGCCGATTCAGCTCGGAGCGGTGACGATTTCCAATGGCGATATCATCATTCTGGTAGTCGCGATCATCATGCTGGGCGGACTGCAATATGTCCTGAAGCGCACCCGGATTGGTCTCGCCATCCGTGCCGTATCCAACAACGCGCTGGGCGCGAAATATGTCGGCATCAACACCGACATGACGATTGTCTCGACCTTTGTCGTCGGCTCGATGATGGGCGCGGCCGCCGGTCTGCTTGTCGGGCTCTATTACGGCGCGATCTTCCCGGCCATGGGTTTTGTACCCGGCATCAAGGCGTTCGTCGCGATGATCATGGGCGGCCTGACATCGATCCCCGGGGCGGTGATCTGCGCCCTGCTGCTCGGCCTCTCGGAGGGACTTGCCACGACCTTCATCTCGTCCAACTGGTCGGACATGGTGGCCTATGGCTTCCTGATCGTCACCCTCATCTTCTTCCCGCGCGGCCTGTTCGGGGCAAGGAGGGAGCGTGTTTAAGCTACCGTCCTCCCACCTGTTCTCCGTCGGTCTGCCGCTCTTGCTGCTGTTCATCATCGTGCCGGCGGCTCTCTACGGCTTCGATCGCGGCTATTTCTATCAGATCGCGAGCCTTGTCCTGATCTTCGTTCTGCTGTCGGCGTCGCTCAACATGGTCTCCGGCACCTCCGGCCTGCTGCATCTCGGCCATGCCGCGTTTTACGGCGTCGGCGCCTATACCGCGGCCTTGCTCGGCTCCGACTACGGCGTGGGCTTTACCCTGGGGCTCCCGCTCGCCGGGCTTGTCGCCGCGCTGATCGCCTTTCTGGTGGCGCTGCCGACCATGCGGCTGGTGTCGATCTATTTCGCCGTGGCAACGCTTGCGATCGGGCAGATGCTCTATCTCATCATGCTGAACTGGGTCGGCTTCACCAAGGGGCCGAATGGCGTCATGCTGTTTGACGGCATGAGCGTGTTCGGCTTCTCCATCACCTCCGACACGGGAATCTATTTCGTCGTGGCGGTTGTCGTCACGGTTTCGATCTTCCTTATCCACCGTATCAGCCACTCCTATTACGGCAATGGGCTCAGGGCGCTGCGCGAGGATGACCAGTGCACCGATGCGATGGGCGTCAACACCGTGCGGCTGAAGATCGAGGTCTTCACGCTTTCGGCCTTTTTCGCGGGCCTTGCCGGTGCGCTCTGGGCCTATACGACGGGCTATATTTCGCCGAAGGACTTCGATTTCTCGGTGTCGATCCAGATCCTGGCGATGGTGGTCGTCGGCGGGCTCGGCTCGCTGCCGGGCGCGATCATCGGCGCGGCGCTGCTGATCCTGCTGCCGGAGGTGCTGCGCGATGTCGGCGACTTCCGCAACATCGCGGTCGGCCTCGTCATGTTCCTTGCCATCCTGTTCCTGCCCAAGGGGCTCTTCGGCGAGGTGCCGGCGCTTTCCCTGGTCCGCCGCCAGTTTGGCGACCGCTGGGCTGCGGCGCCGGACGACAAGAAGGTGGGCTGGCGATGAACGTGCTCGAAATTCAAAACCTCTCGCGCCATTTCGGCGGGCTGAAGGCGGTGGACGACATCACGACCCATGTCGGCGAAGGCGAACTCGTCGGCCTGATCGGGCCGAACGGCGCGGGCAAGACCACGCTGTTCAACCTGATCTCCGGCTTCACGCCGGTCTCGGGCGGAAAGGTCCGGTTCAAGGGCGAGGACATCACCGGCCAGAAGCCGTTTGCGATCGCCAAGCGCGGCATGTCGCGCACCTTCCAGAATTTGCGCATCTTTCCCAACATGACCGTGTTCGACAATGTTTCGGTCGGCGCGCTCGGCGCCACCGGCATGAATTTCTTCCAGTCGATTGCAGGCGGCAGGAAACGCGCCGAGACCATTTCGGAGGCAAGCTGGAAGGCGCTGGAGATGACGGGCCTGACCGAGGTCGCCGACGATCTTGCCGCCAACCTTTCCTATGGCCGCCGCAAATATCTGGAAATCGCCCGCGCGCTGGCGATGGATCCGCAATTCCTGATCCTCGACGAGCCGGCGGCGGGCCTGAACGACACGGAAACGGCGGAGCTCGCGACCTTCGTCAAGCAGCTCAACGCCGACGGCCTGCCGATCATGCTTGTCGAACACGACATGAACCTTGTCATGAGCATCTGCGAACGGGTCGTCGTCATCGCGTCGGGCCGCAAGATCGCGGATGATGTGCCTTCCGTGGTTCGCAGTGATCCGGTTGTTCTGGAAGCTTACCTTGGAGGTGACGAATGAGCGCGGTACTCGAAGTCGAAAACCTCACCGTTTCCATGGGCGTGCAGCAGATCCTCCATGGCGTTTCGCTGAGCGTCGAGGAGAAGGGCATTTATGGCGTGCTGGGCTCCAATGGCGTTGGCAAGACCACGCTGATGCGCGCCATTTCCGGCATCTACAAGCCGGATGGTGGCACGATCCGCTTCAAGGGCGAGGTGGTCAGCGGACTGCCGAGCCACGCCATCGTCAAGGCGGGGATTTCGCAGGCCCCGGAGGGCCGCCAGATTTTCTCCAACATGACGGTGCGCGAAAACCTGCTGATTGGCGGGGGGCGGCACGGCCTTTCCGAACTCGACCATGTCGCCAGCCTGTTTCCGATCCTGAAGGAGCGCCTCAACCAGGAGGCCGGCTCGCTTTCCGGCGGCGAGCAGCAGATGCTCTGCATCGGCCGGGCCCTGATGGGAAAACCGGAAATCCTGCTGCTGGACGAACCCTCGCTCGGCCTTGCGCCGAAAATCGTCAAGGCGATCTTCGATCTTATCGAGAGGATCCGGAGCGAAGGCCTGTCGATCCTGATCGTCGAGCAGAACGCCAAGTCGGTTCTGCGGATCGCGGATCAGGCCGCGGTGATGGAAGGCGGCAAGATCGTTCTGCAGGGCGACGCAAAGGAACTCGCCGCCGATCCCCGCGTCGCGGAGGCCTATCTCGGGGGGCACGCGCATGTCTGAGCCGCGCCGTATCCCGATCATCGAGCAGCGCCGCATTGAGGCCAATGTTCTGGCAAGCGTCTACGAGGAGCTGAAGGCGCGCCGGGGCGAGGCCGAGGCGCGTTCCGTGATTGACGATGCGGTGACGCGGGCGGCGATCCGGCAGGGCGAAAGCTTCGCCGACGAACTCGACCACCCTGCGGATTTCACCGATTTTTCCGCGATCCTTCCCAACTGGACGGCTGGCGGCGCGCTGGAAATGACGGTGCTGGAGGCGGGGCCGAAAACGCTCTCCTTCAACGTCACCCGCTGCCGGTATGCGGAAATGTATCGGGCAATGGGGCTCGGCGATATCGGCGATCTCCTGTCATGCAATCGCGACGGCGCGTTTTGCGAGGGCTTCAATCCGAAAATGAAGCTCAAACGCAGCCAGACGATCATGTCCGGCGCAAGCCACTGCGATTTTCGCTACTCCATGGAAGACGAGGCGGCGCAATGACGCCGGCCAACAGGGAAGCTGAACAGAGATGCCTACATCCTTGAAGATATCCGACGCGTCGCAGGAAGGGCGTGCTGGGCTTGCCTCACTTGAAGCGCGCGTGAAAGACGACCTTGCCGTCCTCAAGCTCCCGCCGGAGGACTGGACGGCCAGGAAGACCGCCGCAGATGGCGCGCCGCTTTATGACGTCATCATTGTCGGCGCCGGCATGTTCGGGCTTTCGGCCGCCGGAAGCCTGATGTTCAAGGGTATCCGCAACATCAAACTGCTGGATCGCGCGCCCGCGGGCAAGGAAGGGCCGTGGGTAACCTATGCGCGGATGCTGACGCTCCGGTCGAAAAAGGATCTGCCCGGCTCGCCCTTCGGCATCCCCACGCTCACCTTCCGCTCGTGGTATGTCGCTGCCTTCGGCGACGATGCCTGGGAGGCGCTCTATAAAATTCCGAACTCGGTGTGGCAGGACTATCTGATCTGGCTCAGAAACGTGCTGGAACTGCCGGTCGACAATGACTGCGATGTCGTCGGCATCGCTCCCTATCCGGACCATGTGGCGCTCACGGCCGCGGATGGACGGGTATTCAGGGCCAAGCGCGTTGTGATCGCCACCGGCCGTCCGGGGGCGGGCGGCTTCACCCGTCCTCCGGGCGTGGTGGGCGATCTCTGGCCGGATCTGGCGGCCCATACCTGCGAGACGATCGATTTCGGCCGCCTTCAGGGCAAGTCCGTCGCCGTCATCGGCGCGGGCTCATCGGCCTGGGATAACGCCGCGACGGCGCTGGAGACCGGGGCAGGGCGGGTCGACATGTTCTGCCGCCGAAAGGCACTACCGCAGTTGAACAAGGGGCGCGCCAACGCCAATCCCGGTTTCTTCGCCGGCTGGCGCGGTCTTTCCGATGCGAAACGCTGGGAAATGGCGGTCTATCTGGAACGCGTCCAGACCCCGCCGCCGCATGAAACCGTGCTCAGAACCATTGCACACGACAATTTCGAGGTGCATTTCGGCAAGCCGTTCAAAGCGATAACGCGCGCCGGCGAGCGGGTCGAGATCGCCTTTTCGGACGGCGAGATCAGGCAATTCGACTTCCTGATTCTTGGTACCGGTTTTTCCGTCGATCTTGCCCGGGAGCCGATGTTCTCCGCGCTGAAGGACCGCATCCTCACCTGGGGCGATCGCTACCAGCCGCCGCAGGAGATGGCCAATGCCGGTCTCGCCCGCATGCCTTATCTCGGCGAGGGTTTCGAGCTCATGGAACGCGGCGTTGAAAAAAGCGCGCTTGAACGCGTCCACATCTTCAACACCGGCTCATACCTAAGCTTCGGCACGCTCTCGCTCGATGTGCCGAGCGTCAATCCGGCCGGCGAGCACCTGGCCTCGCACATTGCCAGCCATCTCTTTGTCGACGACTTCGACGTTCTGTTCGAGCGTCTGAAAGACTGGGAAGAAGAACACGAACTGGCCCCGACGCCCTTCTATGCGCCGGATTATGTCAACCGCGCATAAAGGCAAAGCGCTGCCCAGGACGTTCGGCTCAGGCTCTACGAAGCGGATGCTCCAGTCGTGCCGGATAGGTTCGCGTTGACCACGCTTGACGGATTATGTACCGATCGGTATATTTCTGATCATGACGCAACCGATGCCCACAAGAGCCGTACTGCTCGACCGCGCCCTTCACCTCTTTTCCGCCTATGGTTATGAAGGCGTGGGGGTTCAGCAGATCTGTAATGATGCCGGCGTGGGAAAGCCGACGCTCTATCATTATTTCGGCTCGAAGCTCGGTCTTCTGGAAACCCTGCTGAGGGAACGGCTTGCGCCCCTGCATGAAGCGCTGGAGCGGGCCTGTGCGGTAACGCCGTTCGATCATGCGCTCGTTGCGCTTGCTGAGGCGACATTCGAATTCGCCCGGGAGGAGCCTCAGCTTTACCGCTTTTATCTGACGCTCTGGTTCGCGCCGGTCGAAAGCGAGGCGCGGCAGGCGGCCGAAGAGCATCACCAGCGCCATTTCGAGGCGTTCGACGCCTGTTTCCGCGCTCATGAGCAGGCTTCCGGTCACGGGCTGACGGGGCGACACAGGTTGCTGGCGGCCTCTTTCCTCGGCCTGGTCAACAATCATATCGGCATCGCACTCAACAGCTTCGCCACGCTGAATGCGCGCTCGGCCGCCGACACGGCTGCCATGTTCCTGAACGGCGCCCTGCCGCCGGCTTCTTCCGACGGAGAGTAATCGAGCAATGTACCATCCAGTACATAATGCGGGACGCGCCATGCCCCCATGGATCGAACACGCGGTTTTCTGGCACCTTTACCCGCTCGGCTTCACCGGCGCGCCCATCCGGCCGCAGACAGCCCCGCCGCTCGTCCACCGGCTGAATCACCTGACGGGATGGCTCGACTATGCCGTCGAACTTGGCGCCTCCGCCCTGTTGCTGGGTCCGATCTTTGCGTCCGCCACCCATGGCTACGACACCACCGACCATTTCCGCATCGATCCGCGGCTCGGCGATGCGACGGATTTCGACAGGCTGATCGAACAGGCGCGCGCACGCGGACTGCGGGTCGTGCTCGACGGCGTGTTCAATCATGTCGGGCGCAGCCACCCCTTTGTCCGCGACGTGCAGGCACACGGCGGATCGTCGCCGAAAGCATCATGGTTTCGCTACACCCCGGAGGGCGAGCTTGCCACCTTCGAGGGGCACCATGGTCTCGTGGCGCTCAACGGCGAAAATCCCGAGGTCGAGGCCTATGTCCGCACGATCATGCTGCACTGGCTCGATCGCGGCGCTTCCGGCTGGCGGCTCGATGCGGCCTATGCGATGGCGCCGGATTTCTGGGCGCGGGTTCTGCCCGGCGTTCGCCAGCGGCATCCCGATGCCTTCATTTTCGCGGAGCTCATCCATGGCGACTATGCCGGTTTCGTCCAGGCGAGCGGCGTCGACAGTGTGACCCAGTACGAACTCTGGAAAGCCATCTGGAGCGCGCTCAACGACCGCAATTTCTTCGAGCTGGGCTGGGCGCTCGACCGGCATAACGGCTTTCTCGATCGCTTCATTCCGCAGACCTTTGTTGGCAATCACGACGTCACCCGGCTGGCGAGCCGCCTTGAGGATGCCGACACGCTGGAGCACGCGCTTGCGGTGCTGTTTGCGGTCGGCGGCATCCCTTCGGTCTATGCCGGCGACGAGCAGGCCTTTCATGGCATCAAGACGGAAGGGGAGGGCGGCGACGACGCGGTTCGCCCGGCCTTTCCTGAAAGCCCGCAGGGGCTCTGGCCGGATGGCTGGCCGGTCTATCGCCGCCATCAGGAGCTGATCGGGGTGAGACGCCGCCACCCTTGGCTGGTGCGGGCACGCGCAAGGGCGCTTCGGCTTGAAAACACCCGGCTCCTCCTCGAACTGGCCGATCACGGGAAACGGCTCTTCCTGGCGCTCAATCTCGATGGGCCGGCATCCTTTGCCGTGCCGGATGCGAAGGCAGTGCTCGCGGGACGCGATGCGCATCTGACCGGCGAGGGATCCCTGCATCTGGGGGCAAAGGGCTGGGCCATTCTGTCCACCGCACAGTGTTGATGCGAAATGCGATTCACGAAAGATCAGAAAGTCAGAAGCCATGAAACCCACCGGCATTGCAACATGGACAGCCCTGGCGGTTGCCGCCTGCCTCTACGCGACGATGACACTCTGGACCTTGCCGGAAATCGCCCAGGCCGCCGGCGGGCTTCCGCCTTTCGACATGCGTCCGGGCGGCTATGATTTTGATGAAGCGCAAGCCTTCCTGTCGGCGCTTTCGGAAAAGGGACGGACGCTCTATCTCGGTCCGCAGCAGCGTCTCGATCTTGTCTTTCCGGCAGCGCTCGCCCTCGGGCTTGGCCTCGCGCTCTATCGCCTTGCGCCCCTCAACCGGTTCTGGAGGCTGTGCTTGGCAGCAATACCGTTGGCCGGCATGGTGTTCGACTATCTGGAAAACGCCGCTGTCAGGGCCATGCTTGTGACAGGCCCCTCGGCCCTTCAGCCCGAACAGGTCGAAACCGCCAGCCGATTTACGACGGCCAAGGCCGTATTCGACAGTGCCGCCTACGCTCTCCTTCTCCTGTTTTTAGTCCTGTGGGCGGTGCGACGATGGCGCAGCGCGTCTCAGCCGTAACGGAACAGGCGTAGCGGCCGGAGAGGGGTGCCGTCACGCTATGCCGGCATATTCGCCGATGGCGTTGGCTTTCAGATAGAAATCCTTCGGGCGGCGGATATGGCTTTCGATGATGCGCCACAGCCGGTCGGCGTCGCCGATGGCGAGCGCATCGATCATTTCGAAATGCTCGGCAATCGCCACCTCGCGGATCTCGCCGCTGGTAAAAGCGCGGGTGCGGATGGGATGGGTTGCGAAGGTGTAATGCTGAATGGCATCGGCAAGCTGGCGGTTACCGCATGCCCGGTAGAGCGTCTCGTGAAACCTGTTATTGAGTTCGAAAACCGCGCCGAACTGCTGCTTGCGGGATGCCTCGCGGTGGCGGCCGGCAATTTCGGTCAACGCTTCGATCGTGTCAGTGGAGGCCGGCTCGCTGAAGTGCCGGGCCGCCTGCCGCTCCAGGCATTCCCGGATTTCATATAGCTCCTCGATTTCGCGGATCGAATAGTCGCGCACATGCACTCCCTTGTTGCGCTCGCGTACCACGAGGCCGGTCTTTTCCAGCTCAGAGAAGGCGAGTCGGACGGCGTGGCGGGTGGCGCCGGTCCGCGCGATGATCTCATCCTCCACCAGCCGCTCGCGCGGATGGCGCTGACCGGAAATGATCTCGCGCTGCAGTTCGCGGTGCACATCCTCCCAGTTTTTTGCTTGTTCCGTCACGTTTTGCGCACTCCCGACCCGATTCACAGATTTGCCGCGACATTAGCATATCTCAAATGGAAGACAATTATCGTTGACATTATCGATAATAATGCCGATAAAGCCGGAAACGGGAGGACGATGTGTATCGGATAGGCAGTGGAGCGGGCTTTTCAGGCGATCGGGCGGATGCCGCCATCGCCGTCGTTGCGGCGATCGCCGCGGCGGGGGAGGGCGGCGCGATCATGTTCGAGACGCTCGGCGAACGCACGCTCGCGCTCGGCCAGATTGCCCGGCGCAAGGATGCCGCGCGCGGCTACGAGCCGCTGCTCGAAGACATGCTCGCTCCGATTCTGCGGCCGGCCTACGAAGCCGGCATCACCATCGTCGGCAATTTCGGCGCGGCCAATCCCCCCGCCGCCGCCGCCGCGATCCGCGCGCTCGCCGACAGGCAGGGCCTTGCCGGGTTGAAGATCGCCATCGTCACCGGCGACGATCTCCATGGCCGCATGGACATCGCCACCGCCGAACGCTGGGACGGCGACGGACGCCTTCGGGAATTCACCGGCGAGATCGTCGCCGTCAACGCCTATATCGGCGCCCGCGCCATCGCAGACGCGATCACATCCGGCGCCGATATGGTGGTTACCGGCCGTGTGGCCGATCCGGCGTTGGCGCTTGGGCCTCTCGTTGCCCATTTCGGCTGGGACTGGAACGACCTCGACCGGATCGCCGCCGGCACGCTCGCCGGCCACCTGCTGGAATGCGGCGCGCAGGTCACCGGCGGCTATTTTGCCGATCCGGGTTTCAAGGACGTGCCGCGTCCGGCCGAGATCGGCTTTCCGATCGCCGAGGTGGATGCCGATGGCGGCTTCGTCATCACCAAGCCCGCTGGCACCGGCGGTCTCGTCAGCGAGCGCACGGTCAAGGAACAGCTTCTCTATGAAATTCACGATCCGGCCGCCTATCTGACGCCCGATGTCACGCTCGACATCAGCGGGGTCACGGTGCGCCAGGTCGGTAACGACCGGGTCCGGGTCGAGGGCGCGCGGGGCAGGGCGGCGCCGGAAAAGCTCAAGGTGACGGTCAGCTATCACGGCGACTACTTCGGCGAGGCCGAGATTTCCTATGCCGGCCCCAACGCGCTCAATCGCGCGCGTTTGGCCCAACAGACGATCCGCGATCGGATCGATCTTCTGGAGCTCGATGTGCGGATGCGCTCGGACATTTTCGGCACGGTCAGCGCTTTCGACGCCGATTCCGGCGTGATGCTTTCACAGTTTGCCGGCGGACCGGATGGCGACTACCGCGTCCGCTTCGCCTTTGACGGCGAGGACCGCACGGCGGTCGAACGCGCCGTCGCCGACGTCAACGCGCTTTATTGCTGCGGTCCAGCCGGCGGTGGCGGCGTGCGCCAGAGCGTGCGCCCCCGCGTGCGCACGCTTTCCTATCTGGCACCGCGATCGCTGGTGACGCCGTCATTTTTCTTTCTCGGCGAGGAGACCGCATGACCCCCGGCAAGACGGTTCTGCTGCATCAGATCGCCCATGGCCGTTCCGGCGACAAAGGCAACCGGTTGAATGTTAACGTAATTGCCTATGAACCACGGCACTGGGACGTGCTTCTGGAACAGGTCACCGAGGAACGGGTTGCGGCCCTTTTCGCCCATCGCGGCGCAACCCGGGTAAAGCGTTACGAACTTCCGCGCCTCAACGCGCTGAACTTCGTCATCGACGATGCGCTGGAGGGCGGCGTCAATGCAAGCCTTTCGACAGACACGCACGGAAAATGCCTGTCGTTTCTGGTGCTGGGGCTCGAGATCCGGCTGCCGGCCGAAACGGCGCCGGCATAGCAATTTAACGGCCCGCGAAGGGCAAAGGGAGGAGAACCGAAATGGCATTCTGGACAAAAACCACCAAGACGCTGCTGCTGTGCGGCGTTGCCGCCGGCGTCGGCATTGCCGGCGCTAACGCTCAGGACTATCCGCAGGGCGGGACGCTGCGCGCCGCGATCTCGCAGATGGCGCCGTCGCCGGACCCCGTGGTCACCACTTTCGGCGTCAACTGGATGACCGCCACCATCGCATGCGAAGGGCTTTTCGCGATTGACGAGAGCTGGACGCCGCAGCCGATGCTGGCCGACAGTTTCGAATATAGCGACGACGGCAAGACGCTGACGGTTACGCTGCGTCCCGAGCTGAAGTTCCACTCCGGCGCGCCGGTCACATCGGCCGATGTCGTCGCCTCGCTCAATCGTTATCGTGACTCAGCCGGCATTGGCGCCGCCCTGAAGAACGCCACCGCATCGATCGAAGCAGTCGATGACATGACCATCCGCTTCAACCTCAACACCCCGACCGCCATCGTGCCCGGCCTGATCGCCAGCGCCCAGGCCGCGATCATGTCGGCGCAGTCGCTGGAAGGCGCGTCCGCCACGCAGGCAACCACCGGGCTCGATTGCACCGGCCCCTACGAACTGACGAGCTATCAGCCCGATCGCGGCGCGGTGCTGAACCGCTGGGATGACTACCAGGCGCGCGAGGAACCGTCCTCGGCCTTCACCGGCAAGAAGCACGCCTATGCCGACGAGATCGATCTGATGCTAATGCCGGAGCCATCGGTGCGCCGCGATGCGCTGCTGACCGGCCAGATCGACATCGCCTATGAACTGCCGACCGATTTCTATGACGCGCTGCAGGCCGATACCGGCACTGAGGCCGTGGTCGTGCCCAACAACCAGTCGCTCACCGTGGTGTTTAACACCAAGGAGGGGCCGGCGGCCGACATCAATCTGCGCCGCGCGATCTATTATGCGCTGGAAATGGACCCGATCATGCTCGCCTCGGTCGGCAATCCGGAATTCTACACGCTCGATCCGAGCTGGATCCCCGATCCGAACTCGTTCTGGTACACCAAGGCCGGCGTGCCCGACGGTTTCGGAACGCCGAAGCCGGATCTTGTGCAGCAGTATCTTGATGCGTCCGACTATGATGGCGAACCCATCCGCTGGCTGGTCGCCGCAGAGCAGTACCAGAAGCACTTTCTGACCGCCGTCGTCGCCCAGCAGCAGCTCGCCGATTACGGCATCAATGTCGAGCTCGTGGAAAGCCCGATGGCCAACTATATCCAGTCGCGCGCAAACCCGGAAGACATGGATGCGTTCTCGAGCTTCCTCCCCACCTATGTCGACCCGACCTCGATCGCCTATCTCAACCCGAGCTATCCGGGCTTCTGGACCGATCCGGAAAAGATGGAACTGATGGATGAGATCGCATCGACAATCGATCCCGATGAGCGCAAGGCGATCTTCGAGAAGATCCATACGCTGATCTATGATCAGTTCCCGTTCATCAAATACGGAACGGAAGCCAATATGTACGGCATCCGCAGCGGCGTCGGCAATGCGCCGGCCGTGCCGAGCCGCGGCTACGACCTCTACAACGTCGCACCGCCGCAGGGCTAAGATGAGCGTGACCGAGACCGATACCAACGGGCCGGGCATTGGCGAGCGTGAAACGTTCGCCAGCGCCAACAGGAGCGTGTGGCTGAGACTGGCAACCAACCCGACAGCGGTGATCTCGATCGCGCTTCTGGTGTTGATCAGCCTCAGCGCCATCCTCGCGCCTGTGATCGCGCCCGGCAATCCGATGCGCATCAATCCGGTGGACCGGTTCCAGCCGCCGGGTTTCGCCCATCCCTTCGGTACAGACAATCTCGGTCGCGACATGTTCAAGATGGTGCTTTACGGGGGGCGGACCTCGCTCCTCGTGGGCCTGATCGTCACCGCGATCTCGATGAGCATCGCGGTGATATTCGGCGCAATCTCCGGCTTCTATCACAAGGTCGACATGGTGCTCATGCGCTTTGTCGACGGGCTGATGGCGTTTCCGGGCATCGTGCTGGCAACGGCGGCCGCGGCGATCCTCGGGCCATCGAGCCGCACCGTCATTATCTCGCTGTCGATCGTGCTGATCGCGCCATCGCTGCGAGTGGTCAGGGGGCAGGTTCTGGTGGTGCGCGAATTACAGATGATAGAGGCGGCGCGGGCCGTGGGCGTTCCCACATTGCGGCTGTTCACCCGCTATATCCTGCCGGCCGTCAGTTCGCCGATCCTGGTGCAGGCGTCCTTCATCTTCTCCGCCGCCGTGCTCGGCGAGGCGGCGCTCAGCTTCATCGGCGTCGGTATCGGCCCGCGCGAGTTGAGTTGGGGCAACGCGCTGACGGAGGCCCGCAACTATATTGCCGCTGCGCCATGGATCGTGGTGTTTCCCGGGCTGGCGCTGATGCTGACGATCCTCGCGCTCAATCTTCTTGGCGACAGTCTGCGCGATATTCTCGACCCACGTCTGGCACGGAGGCGCTGACATGCTGCGATATCTGGCAAAACGCTTCCTGATGATCCTGCCGACGATCTTCGTGCCGTTGATCCTCGTCTTTCTTCTACTCCGGCTGTCGCCGGGCGATCCGGCAGGCATGATGCTCGGCGATCAGGCGACGCCCGAACAGATCGCGGCGCTGAGGGCCGAGCTCGGGCTCGACCAGCCGATCTGGACCCAGTTCTTTATCTGGCTGAAGGATATCCTGACGCTCAATCTCGGCGATTCCATCTTCTTCCGCAAACCGGTGATGGAGGTGATCCCGCCCTATGCCGCCGTGACCATCCAGCTTGCCGCGGTCGGTCTGGTACTGGCCATCATGTTCGGCGTCACGCTTGGCACGCTGTCGGCGATGAAGCGCAACAGGCCGGTCGATCGCGCCGTGGTCACCTCCGCCGTGCTCGGCATCTCGCTGCCGGAGTTCTGGTTCGCTCTGCTGTTGATCTTCGTCTTTGCGGTCACGTTGCGCTGGTTTCCGGTCGCGGGCTACAATCCGCCGTCGGCCGGGCTGATCGCCTTTGCCTCGACCATCTTCCTGCCGGCGTTGGCGCTCGGCATCCGCCAGTCGGCGTTGATGACCCGGATGATGCGCTCCTCCATGCTTGACGTTCTGAACGAGCCCTACATCACCACCGCCCGCGCCCAGGGCCTGCCGGAAAGCAAGGTCATCGGCCAGTATGCGATGCGCACGGCCTCGATCCCGGTGGTGACCGTTGCCGGGCTTTCGGCGGGTTACATGCTCGGCGGCGCGGTGGCGATCGAGATCATCTTCGCGCTGCCCGGCCTCGGGCGGATGCTGGTGGAGGCCGTGGGCCGGCGCGACTATCCGCTGGTCGAAGGCGGCGTGCTGACGATCTCGCTGGTGCTCGCCGTCCTCAACCTGGCGATCGACATCGTCTATGCCTGGCTCGACCCGCGGATACGCTACCAATGACCGAGACAACACCACCCGTCGTCCTCGATGTCGAGGGCCTCAACCTGTCCTTCCGCACCTCGAACGGCCTGCTGCCGATCATCACGGACGTTTCCTTCAATGTCCGTCAGGGCGAGGCGGTGGCGCTGGTCGGCGAATCCGGCTGCGGCAAATCGGTCACCGCCAGCGCGGTCATGGGGATCGCGCCCGACAATGCCGTGATCAGCGGCCGGATCACGCTCAACGGAAAGGTAATTTCCGACCTGCCGCCGAAGAAGCGCCGCGCGCTCTGCGGCCGGCATATGGGCTTTATCTTCCAGGAGCCGATGACGGCGCTGCATCCGACGCTCACCATCGGAAGGCAGATGACGGATTCCATCCGGCACAATCTCGGCCTTGGCCGTGCGGCCGCGACCGACCGTGCCGCCGAACTGCTGGACCGCGTCGGCATTCCCCGCCCGCGCGAAATCCTGAAGGGCTATGTCCACCAGCTTTCCGGCGGCATGCGCCAGCGGGTGATGATCGCACTGGCGATTTCCTGCGGGCCCTCGCTGGTAATCGCCGACGAGCCGACGACGGCGCTCGACGTCACCATCCAGGCGCAGGTGCTGGACCTGCTCGACGACATGCGCCGCGAGCTTTCGCTCGGCATGCTGTTCATCACCCACGACCTCGAAGTGGTGGGCGATTTCTGCGACCGGGCGGTGGTGATGTATGCCGGCGATGTTGCCGAGCGGGGCAGGGCGGCCGACATTGTCCGCCGGCCCGAGCATCCCTATACCAGCGGCCTGCTCGCCGCCGTGCCCGCCGATGACGATCTCCGCGACCGGCTGACGCCCATTCCCGGCAGTGTGCCGCCGGTCGGCCAGTGGCCGAAAGGCTGTCGCTTCGCGCCGCGCTGCGCGCGCGCCGACGCGGCCTGTCGCGATCGGCCCTTGCTTGAACCCAAACGACAGACCGAAGCCCGGTGCTGGCATCCGATGGAGGAACAGGCATGAGCGAACCTCTCCTGAACGTCACCGGCCTTTCGAAAAGTTTCAGCGCGGTTCAGGCTGTGCGCGGCGTTGACCTTGCCATCCCCAGGGGCAGCACCTTCGGCCTTGTCGGCGAATCCGGCTCCGGCAAGTCGACCACCGCCCGGCTGGTGCTCCGGCTGATCGAGCCGACGGCCGGCGAAATCCGCTTTCGCGGGCGCGACCTGTCGAAACTCGGCGCGGCCGCGCTGCGCGCCGAACGACGGCATATGCAGATGATCTTCCAGGATCCGTTTGGCTCGCTCAATCCGCGCATGTCGGTGCGCGAGACGCTGGTTGAGCCGCAGCTCGTCCACGGCGTCGGCACGCCGGCTGAACGCGTGCGCACTGCAGCCCGCCTGCTGGACGAGGTGAGCCTGCCACAGGCCGCCCTTGACCGGTTTCCGCACGAGTTTTCCGGGGGGCAGCGCCAGCGTATCGCGATCGCCCGCGCGCTTGCCACCAATCCCGAGCTGATCGTCGCCGACGAGCCGGTATCCGCGCTCGACGTTTCTGTTCAGGCGCAGGTGCTGAACCTGATGCGCGATCTTCAGGACCGCCACAACACCACCATGCTGTTCATCTCCCACGATCTGAGGGTGGTGCGCTTCATGTGCGACGAGATCGCGGTGATGTATCTCGGCGAGATCGTGGAACAGGGCCCGAGCGCTCGCATTTACAGCGCACCGGCGCATCCCTATACGAAGGCGCTGCTCGATTCCGTGCCCGGCAAGGGCCAGGAACGGCGTGCGCGGCTTTCCGGCGAGATTCCGAGCGCGCATGCCATTCCCTCGGGCTGCGCCTTTCGCACGCGCTGTCCGCTCGCCTTCGACCGCTGCGCCCGTGAAGCGCCGGCGATGCACGAAACCGGCGGCGGGCAGCGCGCGGCCTGTCATCTTCTGGAAGAGAGGGCGGCATGAGCGCTTTTGAGGAGATTGCCGCAAAGAGCCGAAAAGCGACCTATCACGGGCTTTCAGACGGGAAAACGGCGCGGTTCATGAATATCCGTTATGCCGCGCCGCCGCTTGGGCCCTTGCGATTCCGCCTGCCGCAACGCATCGAAAACGAGGGCGATATCGATGCACGAAAACCCGGCTTCGCTCCGCCGCAGCAGCGCAGTGATCCGCCCGCCTGGGCGCCGCGCGGCGCGGGTTTTGAAACCGGCGAGGATTGTCTCAACCTTAATATCTGGACGCCGGCGGTCGACGGGGCAAAGCGGCCGGTGATCGTCCACGCCTTCGGTGGCGGATTCCAGACGGGGTCAGGGCAGGGGACCTTTCATGACGAGCCCGGCTTCGTCGCCCGCGGCGATGTCGTTCTGGTGCGCCCCAATATGCGGGTCGGCGCGCCGGGCTTCCTGCATCTCGCCAAAGCCTTCGGCCCGGATTACGCGGCCGCCAATCGCGGCATGCTGGATTTCATCGCGGCTCTTGAATGGGTGCGCGACAACATCGCGACCTTTGGCGGCGATCCGGACAATGTCACGCTGGCCGGCATGTCGTCGGGAGCGTTCACCATTTCGGCGCTGTTCGGCGTCGATGGCGTAGCCGAACTGTTTCGCCGCGTCTGGGTGATGAGCGGACCGGCGAGCCGGATCATCGACGCGAACACCGCCACCGACATGGCCGCCGATTTCCTCGACCGGGCCGGCATTGCGCCGGGCGACGAAGCCGCCCTTGGGGCGATCGGCTTCGACGATATACTGCGCCTGCAGGGCGCGGTGTTGGCCACCCATCTCGGCGAGCGAAACGCGCCGGGCGGGCGGACATTCGGCATCGTGCTCGATGGCGCGAGTCTCGCTCGCCACCCGATGGACGGCCTCGCCACGGGCCGCTTCAAGGATTACGGCATCGTTGCCGGCTGGACCCGCGACGAGGCGCGGATGTGGTATGCCATGGGCGTGATGCCGGAGGTCAAGGATCGCGCCGGCGTGCTGCGCACCATCCGGCTGTTCTTTCCCGACGACGCAGACGCGAGGCTCGCCGCGCTGGAAAAGGAACAGCCGGGTAGAGGCTTTAGCGCATACGAGGAAGTCTTCCTGTCGCGCACCATCTACCGCGATCCGGCGCTCGCCATGCTCGCCGCCCACCGCGCCACCGGCGGAACCGGCTATGGCTACGAATTTCGCTGGTCCCCGCCCGGCGAAAACGCCCGCCTCGGCGCCGCCCACGGCTTCGACGAACCCTTTGCTTTCGATAGCATCGACCGTTTCCCGCTTGTTCGTGGGGACGAGGATGCCCCCGCTCTCGCCCGCGCCATGTCTCGCGCCCTTTTCAGCTATGCGCGCAACGGCGATCCGGGATGGCCATGTTTCGGCGCGGAGGCTTTCCGCAAATCATGGGACAGCCCATACGGCGACTGAACCACCGAACCACCGAACCGCCGCCAAGGAGGCCCGCCACACATTCTCTTGCGTGTGGCGGCGCACGCATGCTGGCCATCAGTCAGGCCGGTTCCGACCATTCGGACGGGAGCTCAATCACCAGACGCTGCCGGACATCGCCGGCATTGGCGGCCACGAGAAGCGCGTAGCGGCCGGCGGGCGCGATCCAGCTCTGGCGTTCGACATCGAAATAGGCGAGATCGCGCGGCGTGATCTGCAGACGGGCCTCCCCGCTCTCGCCCGGTTTGAGCGCGAGACGCGCGAAGGCGCGCAGTTCCTTTTCCGGGCGGGCGACGGGCACGTCTTCCACCATCGTCTCCGGATGCACATAGAGCTGCACAACCTCGACCCCATCCATCGATCCGGCATTCTCTAGCGGCACGGTGACCGCGATGCCTGTCTCCGTCATGATGCCGGTGTCGGCGCTTGCCTCGCCCCAGCCCATCTGCGTGTATCCGAGGCCGAAACCGAAGGGAAAGAGCGGCGGCACATCATGGCTGTCGTGATGGCGATAGCCGACGAAAACGCCTTCATCGTAGCGCACATGCCCGTCCTTGCCGGGATAGGTGAGCGCGTCGTCGCTCCAGGCTGAATTGTCCTTCATGCGCTTGGGGAAGGTTTGCGGCAGCCTTCCGCCGGGACAGGCGGCGCCGCTCAGCACATCGGCAATCGCATTGCCGACCTCCTGGCCCGGATACCAGAACTGGACGACCGACTTCACCTTGTCGAGCCAGGGCATCTCCACCGGCCCGCCGGTCTGCAGAACCACGACCGTGTTCGGGTTGACGGCGGCAACGGCCTCGATCAGCGCATTCTGCCGGCCGGGCAAGGCCATGTCCGGCAGATCGTACCCTTCGCTGTCCCATTCCTCCTGGCGGCCGACGAACAGCACCGCCATGTCCTGCTCGCCCGCAAGTCGGACGGCATCGTCGATTTCCCGCTGCCCCATCGTCTTCTCGATCCCGAACCGGAGCGCGCGAACGGTGATGCCGCGCTCGGCGGTTTCCGGAGAGCGGTATTCAATCACGAGCTGATAGGTGGTTCCGGCCTGAAGCTCGACCTCAGCCAGCCTTTCGTCATTGGCGGTCCCGAAGAAGTTCTGACCCGGCTTCCAGTCGCTCTCGCCGTCGACCAGCAGTTCGCCATCGAGATAGGCGCGCGCAAGACCGGCATTGGTCATCCCGGCGCGAAACGTCCCGCTTTCCTCTGCGGTGAAGCTGGCAACCGCGCGCACGGAAAAGTCGTTCGGGTCCAGCTCCGGGACGGGCAGGTCGAACCAGAAGCAGTCGAGCGTATCCTGGGTCTCGGTGTGGACGGGCGCGCCTTCAAGGCGGCGGCCATGGAAATAGCGGAGTTCGATATCGCCCTGCAAGGCCTGCGTCAGCCGGCTGTTTGTGCAGCCCTTGGCATGGGAAACACGATTGTCGCCGAAGGCGGTCTTCAGTCCTTCGACCGGCGTAACCCGATAGGGCGCGTTGATCTGCGCCGATCCGCCGCCCATCAGCCGCGCCACGGCCGCATTGGGGCCGAGGGCCGCAATCGACACGCTCTTGTCCAGCGGCAGCAGATTGCCTTCGTTCTTCAAGAGCACCGCGCCCTCCGCGCCAAGGCGGCGGATCAGCGCGCGGGTCTCGGGCGCATCCCGCGATCTTTCCGGCTCGGGTCCGTTGCTGTCGAAAGCGCCGACACGGTCGAACAGGACGAGCAGGCGGCGCGTGGCGGCGCGGATCGTTTCCGGGGCGACCGCGCCGGCCTTTACGGCTTCCAAAAGCTTGGCGCCGCGATAGCGCGTCGGCCCCGGCATTTCGAGATCATGTCCGGCATTCACAGAGTCCGCGACCGAGTTCGTGCCGAACCAGTCCGACATGAAGATGCCGTCATAGCCGAACTCACCGCGCATCACGTCCTGCAGCGCCCATTTGTGGCTGTCCATATGGACGCCGTTGAGACGGTTATAGCCGGTCATCACGGCCCAGACGCCCGCCTTTTTCACCGCGGCCTCGAATGGCGGCAGGTAGATTTCGCGCAGCGTCCGCTCATCGACATCGGACGAGATCGTCTGCCGGTCGATTTCGGAATCATTGGCGACGAAATGCTTGATCGTCGCCGCGACGCCATTGTCCTGCAGGCCCTTGATATAGGCGACCGCGAGCATGGAGGTCAGAAACGGGTCTTCCGAATAGCACTCGAAATTGCGCCCGTTCAGCCCCGAACGATGCATGTTGACCGTCGGCGCCAGCAGCACCCGCGCTCCTTTCGAGCGCGCCTCGGCAGCCAGCGTCGCCCCCATTTCATAAGCCGCGTCGCTGTTCCAGCTTGCGCCAAGCGAAATGGCGCAGGGAAAGGCGGCGGCCGGCGTTCCATTGGTCAGGCCTCCAGCGCCGCGCGCGCCATTCGGGCCATCTGAAACCTTCACGGCCGGGATGCCGAGGCGCGGGATCGGGACGGTGGTCCAGAAATCCGCGCCCGCCATCAGCGATACCTGCTCCTCCAGCGTCAATTCGTCCAGAAGCTGGTCGATATTGATGGCCGCGCCGCCAGTCTGATCGCTGTTCATACTCGCCTCCCTTGATTTCCGGCATGCTCGTTCTTGACCGACAACCGCCTGATCGGTTCGGCGTCGAGCACTGTCGCGACACGAAATCACAAAAAGCTACCAATTACTAGGTTTTTAAATCGGGCGCGTTTCATGTATTCTGGAAGCCGAATGGAGACGCCAGCGCATGCCTACGAAAGACCCGATGCAACCAGCCCCTCAAAAGACGGAGAGCCGTGCGCGCGGTCCCTATGGAAAGGGCCGGCAGCGGCGCGCGGAAATCGTGAAGGCGGCCGTTCGGGTGTTCAGCCGGTCGGGCTACCAGAATGCGGCCATTGCCACCGTCGCCGCGGAAGTGGGACTGACGCTTCCCGGCCTGCTGCATTATTTTCCAAGCAAGACCGATCTGCTGCTGGCGGTTCTGGAACAGCGGGATGCGATCACCGCCGACATGTTGCCGAATGAGGACGCCGGCTGGCGGGCTTTCCTTGGCTCGCTTGCGGATATCGTCCGGTATAACGAGACGATCCCGGGCGTGATCCGCGCCTTCGCGCTTCTCTCGGTGGAAAGCCTGTCGGCGGATCACCCGGCAGCAAGCTGGTTTGCGGAACGGTCGACAAAGACGCACGCCATGATCGCCGAAGCGCTCAGATCCGGCCAGGCCGAAGGCTCGTTCGATCCGGCAGCCGATGTCGACAAACTCGCTTTCGAGATCATCGCCATGATGGACGGCCTGCAGGAGCAATGGCTGCGCTCCGGTGAAACGCTCGACATGGCCGGCATTTTCGAGACCTATCTCGACCGCCTGGTGCGCCAGCACGGCCGGTAAAGGCGGTTGCGGCCACCACGGGCCGGTTCTCGGTCGAGTGCGTCTACAGCGAAGACACCAGATGACCGCCGTCGACCGGCAGGTCGATACCGGTGATGTGGCGGCCCGCGTCGGAGGCAAGCAGGAGCAGCGGGCCTTCGAGGTCGGAAATCCTGCCGATCTTCTTCATCGGCGTCCTTGCGATCAAGGCGAGGCCTTCGGGCGTCTCAAAGAAGCCCGCATTCATCTCCGTCTCGACATAGCCCGGACAAAGCGCGTTGACGCGAATGCCGTGAGCGGCCCAGTCGAGCGCCAGACATTTGGTGAGGTGCGAGGCGCCAGCCTTCGACGCCGAGTAGGCGGCCAGGCCGCGCGAGGCCCGAAGCGCGGTAATCGATGAGATATTCACGATCGACCCGCCGGTCCCTTCCCGTTCCATGCGGCGCGCGACGGCCTGGGCGACCAGAAACAGACCGCGCAGATTGGTATCAAGCGTCTTGTCCCAGTCGCTGGCGGAGATTTCAAGTGATCTGCCGAAGGTCGCCACGCCGGCGTTGTTCACCAGAATATCGATGCCGGGCGCGACGGCGTTGACCGCGGCCTCGACGGCGTTCTCGTCCGTGACATCGAGCTCGACGACCTGAACATCGGCGCCGCCTTCAATGAGCTTGCGCTTCAGAGCCTCGAGCTTTTCCACGCGCCGGGCGGCCAGCGCGAGCCTTGCCCCATGCCGCGCGAATATTTCTGCGAAGCCCGCGCCAAGGCCGCTCGATGCGCCCGTTATCAAGACTGTTTTGTGTTTCAGATCCTCAAACATTCCGTCCCCCCGGCCAGCCTCAGACGACAACCAAAATCAGCCATTCGCAGACCAGTGCCGGTTTGTCCTCGTGTTCGATATCGACGGCGACGTCGAGCGTCAGTTGCCACTGGCCCGGCTTTCGCGCGACAAGGTCCTTGAGAACAAAGCGGCCTCTTATTCTTGAGCCGGCCTTGACCGGCGAGACCATGCGCACCGCGTTGAAGCCGTAATTCACCGACATCGAGACCCCCTCGATGGTTCCGACGGCATCGTCGAAAAGGGCCGAGAGCAGGGAGAGCGACAGAAAACCATGCGCGATCGTCCCGCCAAACGGCGATTTGCGGGCGCGATCCGGGTCGACGTGGATAAACTGATGGTCGTCGGTCGCCTCCGCGAACCGATCGATGCGGTCTTGCGTGACCTCCCGCCAGTCGGAATACCCGATCTCGCGGCCGATTCTGGACCGCAGCGCGTCCAGACTGATCGATCCATGCGCCATCAAAGAACCTCGAACAGCCCGGCCGCGCCCATGCCGCCGCCGACGCACATGGTGACGACGACATATCTGACGCCGCGACGTTTGCCCTCGATCAGGGCATGGCCGACCATGCGCGCGCCCGACATGCCATAAGGGTGGCCGATGGAAATCGCGCCGCCATCGACATTGAGACGATCATCGGGAATGCCGAGCGTGTCGCGGCAATAAAGCACCTGAACGGCAAACGCCTCGTTGAGCTCCCAAAGGCCGATATCGTCGACCTTGAGATCAAAGCGTTCGAGCAGTTTGGGCACGGCGAAGACCGGGCCGATGCCCATTTCATCCGGCTTCGTGCCCGCGACCGCCATGCCCACATAGCGCCCGAGCGGCGAAAGACCGCGCCGTTCGGCAAGACCGGCCTCCATGACGATAGCGGCCGAGGCGCCATCGGAAAGCTGGCTGGCATTGCCCGCCGTGATGACGCCGTTGTCGCGCACGGTCTTCAGCCCCGCCAGGCCCTCGGCGGTGGTCTCCGGCCGGTTGCCTTCATCCTTTGTCAACGTCACCTGGCGCTGCGACACCGCGCCGGTCGCCTTGTCGACGACATTCATCACCGCTGTCACCGGGATGATTTCGGCGTCGTAGCGGCCCGCCGCCTGTGCTGTAGCCGTCCGTTGTTGGGATTGCAGCGCGTAGGCGTCCTGCGCCGCGCGGCCAATCCCGTAACGCTTGGTCACGATCTCGGCGGTATCGATCATCGGCATGAAGGTGTCGTCGTGCATGGCGACGAGCTCGGCATCCATATCGACCCGCTGGTGTTCGGTCTGCACCGTGGAAATGGATTCGACGCCGCCGGCGAGAACGACATCCATGCGGTCGATAATCACCTGCTTTGCCGCCGTGGCGATTGCCATCAGGCCGGAAGAGCACTGCCGGTCGATCGTCATGCCGGGCACCGTGACGGGCAATCCGGCCCTCAGCGCAGCGGTGCGGCCGATCGTGTGCTGATAGCCCTGCGGCAGAGCCGAGCCGATAATGCAATCGTCAATCTCGCCGGCGTCGACTTGAGCGCGCTCCACTGCCGCCTTGATGGCGTGCGCGGCGAGGCTGGGTGCCGGCAGATTGTTGAAAGCGCCACGATAGGCCTTGCCGATCGGCGTGCGCGCCGTGGAAACGATAACCGCGTCGCGCATTCAGGCCCCCTGCCCTGCCGAAAAACCGGCATTTTCCAATTCGAGCGCGCCCTGGGCCGATCCGTTTTCGGGCACCAGCATTTCGTCGGCATCGCCAAGCTCTTCCAGTCTGGCGAGGATCTGCTCGGCCACATCATCGCCGCTGCCAAGATAGCGCCCCTTGGACAGGGTGATCCGGGCCGTCTCAAAACTTCCGGCACCGGCGCACAGAATGGTCTTCGTCGGGGCTTCATTGGCCACGAGCGCCAGCACCGCGGGACTGACCCTGGCAGGATCGAGCGCGGCCAGCACATCATCCGGCATCAGGCCTTCGAGCATGCGCGTTCCGGCCGTCGGGGCCAGGCAATTGACCTTGACGTCGTATTTCGCGCCTTCGAGCGCCAGTGTGTTCATCAGACCGACCAGCGCGAGCTTGGCCGCGCCGTAATTGGCCTGACCGAAATTGCCGTAGAGACCGGTTGAGGACGTGGTCAGCACGATGCGGCCGAAACCGCGGCTGCGCATGCCGTCCCAGACGGCCTTCACGCAATTGACGGATCCCATCAGATGCACGTCCAGCACCAGCCGGAAGTCGGCGAGGTCCATCTTGGCAAAGGTCTTGTCCCGGAGGATCCCCGCATTCGCCACCAGAATGTCGACCTGGCCCCAACGCGCCTCGGCATCGGCGACCATCGCCTGCACCTGGCCGAAATCGGTGACATCGGCGCCATTGGCCACCGCCGCGCCGCCCGCGGCCGTAATTTCCTCGACAACCCTTGTCGCGGCCTCGGTCGAGCCGCCCGAGCCATCGACCGCGCCGCCGAAATCATTGACGACGACGCTTGCGCCGCGCCGCGCCAGCAACAGCGCGTGCTCCCGCCCGAGACCGCCGCCCGCGCCGGTCACGATTGCCACCTTGCCGGTCAAGTCAATTGCCATCTGCCACCTCCTCCAGAAATCCGAATATGGGCCACGCGGATGGTGGCCGAGGGATATTCACGATGGATCACAGATACCCGTCGCTCGGGGGAGTGTCAAATTTTTTGTTTATTTGTACTGTTTTCTGGAAGACTCCAGTGACGCCCCTCGACGAGAGCGGTCAGATCGCGACGGAACTCCTGGCTGACATGCGCCAGATCCGATGTCGCCGTTCCCATGCAGGTGATACGGATATGTTTGCCGATAAACAGAAATTGCGCCATGAACGCAGCCGGAGACGTTTGCTCGACCTGCATGATGGAGAAGATGCGCGTCCAGGCCTGCCCCTGATCGCGTATTGCCTCCCACACTCTGACGCGCAGTTCGGGCTCACGCGCGGCCTTGAGCCAGATGCCGTAGCTGGCGAGGTTGTAACGACCGAATTCGGTCACTTCTCGCAAAAACACCGCCGCTGTCAGGTCCACCAGACGCGGAAGATCGAGCGCCTTGAAGTCGACGCCTGTCATCACTGTCCGGTAGCGCTCTTTCGACTTCTCGAACAGTGCATTCTGGGCCTCGCGCAGCAGTTCGGACGGCTTTGAGAAATAGTAGGCCGGCGCCGCCGGCGTCAGGCCGGCCTCTCTTGCGACGCGTTTGTAGCTGACGGCGCCGGCGCCCTGCCTGATCAGGATATTGACCGTGGCGTCCAGAATGCGCTGACGCGTGGCGCGCGCTTTCGGGGTCAGCCTGGCGGCCCGCCTTTGGCTCTCCGGGTCATGACCAGCTTCAGAAGGCGACCATGCCACAAGCGGATCCTCGCCATGCAAAAGGACACGCTCGATTGATTGCGCGTCCACCCCCAGGGCGAGGACGACGATCTGGAGTCCGATGATCTGGTCGATGACGGTGCGCGCCGATATCCCGGCGTCTGCGCCGTCGTGCAAGGTCACGATCTCCGCCCAGACGTCTTCCAGCCGGCCTGCCCACAACCGCCGGAACGCCTGATCTTCCGGATGCCGGACGGATTCCAGCAAAAGCTCCATCCAGCACAGGGCAGCGGCACGGTTTTTGCTGACCGCATTGCACAGCAGCCGGCAGACCAGCTGACGAAGACCCATGGTGGAGCGGGGTGCGGGCCGGTAGCGATGAGCATAGTTCTCGAATGCCGACACATAATCGTTCAGCAGGGTGTTGGAGACATCCGCGACGATGTCGTCCTTGGTCTTGTAGTAATAGGTTGTGGCCGCAAGCCCCACCTCGGCCCGCTCGGCCACCAGACGGTGCGTGAGATCGGCAAGATCGCGCTCGGCGATAATGTCGATCGCCGCGCGGACGATTCTGCGTTTCGTTTCGACGGAGCGCGCTTGCCGGGCGGTTTTTCCGCGCACCTCCAAGTTCGGCAAGTCCCGGTCCATTCGAATCCCCGCGCACAGCAATAGAGGCTATATACACACAGATGCCGCGCGGATGAACCGTTCTGAAGGGCCGTTTTAGGCAACCGCGCCGAACTGCTCCGGATCAAAGTTGAAACAGGTGTCGTCCAGTGCGGCCACCAGTTCGAACTGCGCGAAAACCTTCGGCAATTCGTATCGGAAGAAATACCGGCAGGTCGATGTCTTGCCCCGGTAGAATGCGGCGTCGGCCTCGCTGGCTGCCGGCAGCGCTCTTGCCGCCACAACGGCCTGCCAGAGCCAGATCCAGGCGATAACGACATGGCCGAAGGCATCCAGATAGATCGTGGCGTTGGCGAGGCTGAGATTGACGTCGCTGGCCGATACCACGCCCTCCGTCACCTCGACCGCCACCGCCAGCGCGCGCTCCAGCGCTGCTGCCTCCGCGTCCAGTCCACCCGCGTCGCGGGCCTCGGCAATGGTATTGCGGATATGCCCGGCAAGCGACTTCAATGCGGCGCCATCCTGCATCCTGACCTTGCGCCCCAGGAGATCGATAGCCTGAATGCCATGGGTTCCCTCATGGATCGGGTTGAGGCGGTTGTCGCGATAAATCCGCTCCACCGGATAGTCGCGCGTATAGCCATAGCCGCCCAGGATCTGAATGGCGAGCTTGTTGGCTTCAAGGCAGAACTCGGACGGCCAGCTCTTGACCACCGGCGTCAGAATATCGAGCAGCAAGCCCAGTTCGGCCTTTTCGTCATGGTCCTCCGTCACTTTCTGCCGGTCGATCAGCATGGCCGAATAGGCGATCAGCGCGATCGCACCCTCGACGGAAGCCTTTTGCGCGATCAGCATGCGCCTGACGTCGGCATGTTCGATAATCGGCACCTGCGGTTCCAGCGGATTCTTGTTGTGCGGATGCCGGCCTTGCGCGCGCTCTTTGGCATAGCGCAGGGAATGCAGATAGCCCGCCAGGCCCAGCATGGCGGCCGACTGCCCGACGAAAATGCGCGCCTCATTCATCATGTGGAACATGTAGGCGAGGCCCTTACCCGGCTCGCCGACGATCTCGCCGACGCAATCGCCGCCCTCCCCGAAATTCAGCAGGCAATTGACGCAGCCGCGCTGGCCCATCTTGTGATTGAGGCCCGCCAGAGACACATTGTTCCACGCGCCTTTTGCGCCGTCCTCGCCGATCCGATAACGCGGCACCATGAAAAGCGATATGCCCTTCACGCCCGCAGGGCCGCCGGGAATTTTCGCCAGCACCAGATGAAGGATGTTGTCGGAAAGTTCGTGGTCGCCGCCCGAAATCCACATCTTGCTTCCCGAGATGTTATAGAGCTCGTCGGCGCGCGGCGTGGCCTTGGTCGTGATGTCGGACAGGGACGAGCCCGCCTGCGGCTCGGAAAGGCACATGGTGCCAAAACAGCTGCCATCGAGCATCGCGGGCAGATATTTGGCCTTCTGTTCAGGCGTGCAGAATACGCTCAGCAGGTTGGCATTTGCAATTGTCAGATTTGCGTAATTGGCGAGACTGACATTGGCCGCGGCGAATATCCCGTTGGCAAGCACAGAGATGACATAGGGCAGTTGCAGCCCGCCATCTTGCTCGCTGAAGCTCATGCCGAACAGGCCCGCATCGGCATAGGTCGCCAAAGCCGCCGCGGCCTCCCGCGGCATGACAACTTTTCCGTCGACGAATTGCGGCTCCTCAGCATCCAGAACCGGCGCCAGGGGCAGGAAATGATCTTCCGCGATCGCTTCGGCGGTATCCAGAACCGCGCTGACCGTTTCGCGGTCATGCGCGGCGAAATGGTCGTGCCCGAACAGGTCCTCGAGGCCGAGCATCTCAAACAGAACAAAATCAATATCCCTGCGCTGCACAATCTCCGACATGCGTTCCTCCCGCTGTTTAAGGCCGGAGAAATAAAGCAGACAGCATCACAAAGCAATAATTTTGTTTTTATGTACTGATTTAATCATGGAGAGAGGTGTCAGTCTAACGACGCCGTTTAAAAGCGCATAGGCCATGAACGCTGCCCATGGGACTGGCTTTATGAAATATATTTCACTCTATAAGAAAAATATCAAAGTTTGTTGACAGCATAACCGCCGGCCGCCTAACGTCCTCATGCGCAATAAATTGCGTTATGTGAGATTAATTTCGTGCGGTACCTTTTGCGTACCGATGATCTTGGATCATGGTCTTCTGGGAGGAGGAAATGATGAAACTTACTTTGGGCGGCGCGGTGACATCTCTGGCGCTTGCAGCTTTTGTCTCCGGCACAGCGCCGGCTCTAGCCGATACAATCAAATGCGAGCCGGGTGAAACCTATGTCATGAATGTCATGGTTTCGGCGCATCCTTACTGGGTGCCGGTCTATGAGGGGTTCAAGCAGGCGGCTGACGCCTTCGGCTGCGAGACAGTGTTTTCCGGAACGCCGGATTACGACATCACCAAGCAGATCGCCTCGTTCGAGCAGGATCTGGTGAAACAGCCGGCGGGCATTCTGCTGCATCCGATGCAGGCCGATCCCTTTATCGAGCCGATCAACCAGGCCATCGACAGCGGGGTCGCCGTGGTGACATTTGCCGCCGACTCGCCGAATTCCAAGCGGACGTCCTACATCACCTCCGACAATCTGGCCGAAGCCAAGTTCGCGGCGGAGGAGATCGTCAGCCAGATCGGCGAAAGCGGGGAATATGCGGTTCTGGAAAATCCGGGCCAATCCAACCACGATCTTCGCGTCACGGCGCTGATTTCCTACATGGAAGACCACTATCCGGACATGAAGCTGGTCGGTCGGCAGACGACCAATCAGGACAGCAATGCCGCCTATCGGGCGACGGCGTCCATTCTCCAGGCCAACCCCAATCTCGGTGCGATGTGGATCCCGGAAGCGGGTTCGGCGGAGGGCGCGGTCGCGGCCGTCAATGAAGCCGGCGCTGACGTGCTGATCATGCACGCCGATATCACGCCGGCGACGCTTGAGCAGATCAAGGCCGGCAATATTCACATGGCGCTGAGCCCGAATCAGGGCATGCAGGGCTTTCTCGGCTTCCTGGCGACGTTCTTCGCCGTGCACAGTGACGTGTTCGATCCGTTCAACGACTACAAGGTCTCGGGCTACAACCCGTTCCAGATTCCCTTTGCCGACAACGGCTTCGCCGTCATCACCAAGGAGAACGCCGACAGTTTCGACCTCAACGCATATATGGAAGGTCGCGACACGGACTGAGCCCCTAAACCGGGGTATCATGAGCGGTGGCGGTGGCCGCCACCGTTCGCAGCAATTGCAATCCGAGATGAAGGGCGCTCGCCATGATCGACGACGTGATCCTGAAAATTGCCAATGTGAGCAAATCCTTCGGAGCGATCCGGGCATTGAAGGGCGTGGATTTCGAGCTGCGCAGGGGCGAAATCCATGCGCTTGCCGGCGAAAACGGCGCGGGCAAGTCGACCCTGATGAACGTGATCGACGGCATTCTGCAGCCTGACAGCGGCGAGATCATTCTCGGCGGCGAGGCGGTTCGGATATCGTCTCCGGCGGTGGCGCAAGAGCTCGGCATCGGCCTGGTGCATCAGGAGATTGCACTGTGTCCAGACGTCTCGGTCGCGGAAAACATTTTCATGGCCGCCACCAATGTGAGCCGGTCCTTTCTGATGGACTATAATGCTCTGCGGAAGAAGGCGAAGATTGTTCTTGAGGAACTGGCCGACATCGATCCCGCCACGCTGGTGCGCGATCTGTCGATCTCCAGCCAGCAACTGGTCGAAATCGCCAAGGCCCTGACGCTGGATTGCCGGGTGCTGATCCTGGACGAGCCGACCGCGGCGCTGACGGAGACCGAGGCGCAGATATTGTTTGCGATCATGCGGCGTCTCGCCGATCGCGGGATATCGATCATCTATATCTCGCACCGCATGGCCGAAATCTTCGACAATTGTGATCGTGTTTCGGTGTTTCGCGACGGCCAGTATATCGTCACCTACAATGTCGCCGATATCGAGCCGGGCGATGTGGTCAACGCCATGGTCGGGCGGGTGATCGACAAGCTCTACCCGGAAAAACAGTCTGCCGCGGAGCGATCCGAAGAAATTATCCTCAAGGTCGACGGGCTGAACGAGGCCCGACGCTTCCACGATATATCCTTCGAACTGAAGAAAGGTGAAATCCTTGGTTTCGCCGGGCTTATCGGCTCCGGGCGCAGCGAGATCGTCAAGGGTATCTGTCGTCTCGAAGGGGACGTAACCGGCGAAGTATGGCTGAACGGCCAGAAGCTCGCGCTCGCCGAATATGCCGACAGCATTGCCGCCGGCATGGTCTATCTGAGCGAGGACCGCAAGGGCGACGGCGTTTTTCTCGATATGTCGATCGCGGAGAATGTTGCAGCGCTTGATCTCGACCAGGTCTCCGGTGTCGGCGGGCTGATCAGCGGCGGAAAGGAACGGGAACTGGCCGAACGGCTCGGTCGCACGCTCAACCTCAAATATGGCCGTCTCGGCGATCCGGTTTCGTCGCTATCGGGCGGTAATCAGCAGAAGGTGGCGCTCGCCAAGATGCTGTCGGTCAATCCGAAGCTGATCTTTCTGGATGAGCCGACGCGCGGCGTGGATGTCGGCGCCAAGTCCGAAATTCATCGCATTCTGCGCGATCTGGCGCGGGCCGGCGTCGGCATCGTGGCGATCTCGTCCGAACTGCCGGAGCTGATCGGTATCTCGGACCGTATCCTTGTGGTGCGCGAAGGCCGTATCAGCGGCGAGGTCACGGGTGATGCGATGACCGAAGAAAACATCATGCATCTGGCATCCGTGCTTGATCGTCAAGAACAGACTGCCTGAGGGAGGGGAAGGTGGACACTGCTATGGAAATGTCAGCGCCAAAGCCGGGACGCGGCGGCACAAGCCCGCTGAAAAGATTGTTCAGAATGCGCGAGACCGGTCTGATCGCGATCATTCTCATTTTGTTTGTCGTGATGTCGTTTGCCTCGCCCTATTTCCTGACCTGGGTGAATATGAGGGCGATGGCCATGGCCTTTGCCGTGGAGGGCATCGTGGTGGTGGGCATGACCATCCTGCTGATCTCGGGCGGCATCGATCTTTCCGTGGGCTCGGTAACGGCGCTGGCCATGGTGATCGGCGGCTGGCTTTATCTCCATGGGGTCGATCCCTGGGTCGCATCGGCGATATCGATCGCGGCCTGTGCCGGCATCGGCGCTTTCATGGGCTTTTTCGTCACGCGCGTCGGGCTTCATCACTTCATCGTGTCGCTGGCGGTGATGGTGATCGCGCGCGGCATATGCCTGCTGGCGACCGGCGGGCGCCCGCTCGGGCTCTATACCCTGCCGCCGGAGTTCAAGTTCATCGGCCAGGGTACGATCGGACCGGTGCCGCTGGTGATCGTCATCTTTCTGGTCGTCGTCGTCGCATTCGACTTCGCGCTGCGCCGGACCACGCTTTTCCGCAAGGTGTTCTACACCGGCAGCAACGAGAAGGCGGCCGCCTATTCCGGCATTCGCACCAAGCGGGTGATCTTCTCCACGACCACGCTGTGTTCGGCGCTTTGCGGGGTCGCCGGCGTCATCTACATGGCGCGCTTCGGCTCGGCCCAGCCGACCTTCGGCATCGGGATGGAACTCAATGTGATTGCCGCCGCCGTCATTGGCGGGGCAAGCCTCAGCGGCGGCTCTGGCACGATTTTCGGCGCGATCCTCGGCACGGTCCTGCTTTCGGTGGTTTCCAGTTCGCTGGCGCTCTTGGACGTATCGGTCTACTGGCAGGATATCATACGCGGCTCGATCCTGCTGTCGGCGGTTTCGATCGACCATTACCTCCACAAAGTGCGCGGATAGAAGGGGCACGGACATGCTCGACCACAATCTCGATTTTGAAACTGCCCGTCAGATGCACACCGTGCTCGTGCTGCATTTCCTGGAGGGGATGAAACAGTCGGAGATCGCGCAGCGGCTCAACCTGTCGCATTCCAAGGTCAACCGGCTGATCGCCCAGGGGCGCAGGCTCGGCATGGTCCGGATCGATATCGAGACGCCCTATCAGCGGCTTATGGAGCTTGAAGCCACGCTGGTGCAGGCGACGTCTCTCAGTTCGGCGGTGATCACGCCGACGGTGTCGGCGAATGCTGAAACCAATCTGCAGCAGGTCGGCAAGGCCGCGGCCAGCGTCATCCTCGAAAATGTCCGCGACGGCGACGTCATTGCCATTACCGGCGGCAAGGCCGTCAGCGCGACGGTCGACAATCTGGTCGCCGACCGCAGTTTCGATGTCACCGTGGTGCCGCTGACGGGCGGCGTTCAGGGCAAGTTCTATACCGACGTCAACAATCTGGCCTCAAGGCTTGCCGAACGGCTCGGGGGCAGGGCGCTGATGGTGCATGCGCCGCTTTTCGCCGAAAGCCGGGCGCAGTGCGAAATGCTCAAGGAGATGTCTTCCGTGCGCGAGGTGTTCGATCTGGCGCGCGCGGCCAATCTTGCGCTGACGGGCATCGGCTCCATCGAGCCGAGCGGATCGAGCTATTACGATCTGAACCCGGTCCCGGAAGAAGATCGGAAGATGATGGTCGGGCTCGGCGTGTCGGCGGAGTTCATGGCCCATCTGATCCTGGAGGGCGGAAGCCTTGCGAATTACGAACTGAACTCGCGGCTGGTGGCCGTCGCGCCCTCGGAGATTTCGGGTTGCCGGACGGTGATCGGCGTCGCCTCCGGCCCGCACAAGGTTCGCCCGATCCAGACGGTTCTGAACGGAAAATACCTGGATTCGCTGATCCTGGATGAGGGGACCGTGAATGCGGTCCTTGCAGAAATGGAAAGGTCTAAAAATGTCGCATGAAATGGCAAAGCGCCCGATCGGACACTCCGGCATCGAGGCCTCCGTGGTCGGTCTCGGCACCTGGGCAATCGGCGGCTGGATGTGGGGCGGCACGGACGAGGCGCGCTCGATCGAGGCCATTCACGCCGCCCTCGATGAGGGCATCACGTTGATCGATACTGCGCCCGCCTATGGTCAGGGCCTCGCCGAAGAGATCGTCGGCAAGGCGCTTGCCGGACGGCGCGACAAGGTGGTGCTGGCGACCAAATGCGGTCTGATCTGGCATATGCAGAAGGGCAATCACTTCTTCGATTACAACGGACAACCCGTTCATCGCTATCTCGGCAAGGATTCGATCGTCTACGAAATCGAGCAGAGCCTGAAGCGTCTCAAGACGGATTATATCGATCACTACATCACCCACTGGCAGGATCCGACAACGCCCGTCGATGAGACGATGGAGACGCTGGAGCAGTTGAAACGGCAAGGCAAGATCCGCTCGATCGGCGCCAGCAATACCTCTGCGGAGGATATCGCAGCCTATCTGGCGTCGGGCGAACTCGACGCGATCCAGGAAGAATACAGCATGGTCAAGCGGGATATCGAAACCACGCTGCTTCCGGTCTGCGTAGAAAACGGCGTTTCGGTGCTGAGCTATTCCTCGCTGGCGCTCGGCCTTCTGAGCGGAAAGATCGGCCCCGAGCGGACGTTCAGCGGCGATGACCAGCGCAAGGACAATCCCCGTTTCTCGCTCGAAAACCGGCGGAAGGTCGCCGCCCTGATGGACAGGATCGAACCGGTCGCCAGCGCTCACGACGCCAGTCTGGCGCAGGTGGTGATCGCATGGACGCTGGCCCAGCCGGGCATCACCTTTTCGCTGTGCGGCGCCAGAAATGCCCAGCAGGCGCGCGAGAACGCCGCGGCGGGTCGGCTCAGGCTTTCTGAGGAGGAAAAGAAGACGATCAGCAGCGCCGTTACGACCCATCTGAGCGAACTGGACGGTTAACCGACCGCAATGCTGGAATTTGAAAACGCCGGAGCCCACTCCGGCGCACGGAGCCCCTATGTCTGCGCAAAGAGCGAAAAGCTTTGAGAAACTGGCCGAAAACGGCGTCTTCGACGCCGTTGTGATCGGCGGCGGCATCAATGGTCTGGGGGTTTTCCGGGACCTTTCGCTGCAGGGTCTTCGCGTGCTGCTGGTCGAGCGCAACGACTTCTGCTCCGGCTGCAGCGCCGCTCCCTCGCGCATGATCCATGGCGGTCTTCGCTATCTGGAAAACGGCGAATTCGACCTGGTGCGCGAATCCCTTGCCGAGCGCGACGCCCTGCTTGCCAATGCGCCGCATATGGTCCGGCCGCTGCCGACCACCATCCCGATCACCTCCTATGTGTCCGGCCTGTTCAATTCGGCGGCAAGCCTGTTCGGCGGATCGGGCAAGCCGTCGAGCCGGGGCGCACTGCCGATCAAACTCGGCCTGACCCTCTATGACATGATCACGCGCGGGCGAAGCAGGCTGCCGAAACACACATTCCGGGGTGCTGCGAAGACCCGCAAGAACTGGCCGGAGCTCACCGGCAGGCTCTGTTGCTCGGCCACCTATTACGACGCCTGGATATCCTATCCCGAACGGCTGGGTGTGGAGCTGGTGCTGGATACGGAGCGCGCCGCCCCGGCTTCGATTGCGCTCAATTATGCCGAGATCAGCCCTCAGGGCGGTGGTTACGCGGTGACGGACAGGGAGACCGGCGACAGCTACGCGATATCCACCCGCGTCATCGTCAACGCCTCCGGCGCCTGGCTTGATGAGGTGAACGCCCAGATCGCGCCGCGCGGGGAAGGGGGTGGGCCGCTGGTCTCCGGCACCAAGGGGTCGCACCTGATCATCGACAATGACCGGCTGCTTTCAGCGCTCAACGGTCACATGATCTACTTCGAGAACACGGATGGCCGCGTCTGCATCGTCTTTCCCTATCTGGGCAAGGTGCTTGCCGGCTCGACGGATATCAGGGTGCAGCATGCCGGCCGCACGCGCTGCGAGGATGAGGAGCTTGAGTACATACTCGGCTCTCTGAAGCTGGTGTTTCCCGAAATCGCCATTCACAAGAGCGACGTGGTGTTCAGCTATAGCGGCATCCGACCACTGCCGGTCAGCGACCACGATTTCACCGGACGAATCTCGCGCGATCACAAGGTGCACCGCATGGGCGGACCCGTGCCGCAATTCTGCATGGTCGGCGGCAAATGGACATCGTTCAGGGCATTTTCGGAGCAGACCGCCAATGCCGTGCTCAGGGAACTCGGGCGGGCTCGGGTCACAAGCACCGAGGCGCTGCCGATCGGCGGCGGCCGCGATTACCCGGCAAAGCCCGAATTGCTGGTCGGCGAGCTGATGGACACCTTCGGCATCAGCCAGGCGCGCGCAACGCATATGGCAGACGCTTACGGAACGCGGGCGCGGGCGCTGTTGCCGGCGCTGGCGACCTGCCCGGATGATACGCCGATCGCGGGACTTGAGCTCACGGCGGCGGAAATCGCCTTGATCACCGCCGAAGAGCATGTCGAGCACCTGTCCGATATCATCCTGCGCCGGACCTCGCTCGCCATCACCGGCAGGATTGACCGCGAACAGATCGAGGCGATCGCGGCTGTCATGGCGCATGAGCTTGGCTGGGATGACGCCCGCAGGGCGCGCGAATGTCAGGCGGTCATCGAAGAGTTGCGGGACTATCACGGGGTTCCGCCGGAAATTCTGAAACAGAGAGCAGAGACAAGGAGCCCGCAATGCGTCTAAGCACGAAAGCCCGCATGAATCGATTGTTCACCAATGGCGGATGCCTGGATGTCGCCATCGACCACGGGGTCTGCAACGAGCCGAGCTTCCTGGTCGGCCTTGAGGACATGGCCGGCGTTGTCGACAGCCTGATCAAGGCGAAGCCTGACGCGATCCAGATGGCCTATGGCCCCGCTGACCTGTTGCAGGGCCGGCCGGAAAAGGACAAGCCGGCGCTGGTGATGCGCATCGACATGGGCAATCCCTATAACGACCAGCGCCATCGGGTGATGTGGTCGATGCTGCAGAATGCGGACGAGCCGATCATCGGCGCGCTGGAAATGGATGCCGCCTGCGTGGTGGTCAACCTGTTCATGCTGCCTGACGAGCCCGAGCTTTTCCGCCAATGCGTCGAAAACATCGCGCGCGTGCGCGCTACCTGCCACAAATACGGCATGCCGCTGATGATCGAGCCTCTGGTGATGCTGCCGAATGACGTGCACGGCGGCTATCAGGTCGATGGCGACGCCGAGAAGATCGTGACGCTGGTGCGGCTCGCAAGCGAGATGGGCGCCGACATCATCAAGGCCGATCCGACCGAAAACCCGGAGGATTTTCATCGCGTGGTCGAGGCGGCGCGCGTGCCGGTGCTGGTGCGCGGCGGCGGCAAGGAGGATCTGAAGGCGGTGCTCGCCAAATCCGCGGCCTTGATAGCGCAAGGCGCAAAGGGCATGGTCTATGGCCGCAACATCTATCAGCATGACAATCCGAAGGCGGTGGTTGCGGCCCTGATGGCGATCATCCATGACGGCGCCGGCGGCGATGAAGCGTGGGACCTCTATAATCGTGGCTGATCAGGCAAGATATCTGCTGGGGCTGGATGCCGGCAACACCGTGATCAAGGCGGTGCTGTTCGATCTCGAGGGGCGGCAGATCGCCGCTCACGCCATCGATGGCGCAACCTGCTCGCCGGCGCCCGGCATGGTCGAACGATCCGTCGCCGAGCTGTGGGACAATGCCCGCGTCGCAATCAGGGGCTGCCTTGAGGCCGGCGGCTGCCCGCCATCCGCAATCGCCGCCATCGGCATGGCAGGGCACGGAAACGGGCTCTATCTGCTGGACAGGGACGATGAAGCGCTGATTGGCATACAGTCGCTCGACACCAGGGCGGCAGCCCTTGCCGGTGAACTGGACGCCGCCAGAGGCGATGCGCTTCACGCCATCTGCCTTCAGCGGCCATGGCCATCGCAAACCCCGACGCTGCTTGCATGGCTCAAGGCCAACCGCCCGGAGATTTATGCTCGGGCGGGGACGCTGCTTTTTGCCAAGGATGTCATCGGCTGGCATCTGACCGGGAAAAAGGCCATCGAGATCTCGGATATGTCGGGCGCCGGCCTGCTTCGTTTGCCCGAGGCCGACTACGATAGCGAGTTGCTTGCGCTCTACGGTCTTGAAGACGCCGAAGGCCTGTTGCCAGAGCTTGTCGAGCCGACCAGCATTGTCGGCACTGTAACCAGAGCGGCGGCGGAGGCGACCGGACTTGCCGAGGGCACGCCGGTGGTCGCCGGCTATTTCGATGTGGTGGCCTCCGCGCTCGGCTCTGGCGCGGTCGGCAGCGGCGCGGCCTCGATTATCGTTGGAAGCTGGTCGATCAACCAGGTCTTTTCCGATGCCCCGGTGCGTGACGATCGCGTTTTCATGGTCTCGGCCTATGGCCGCAACCGGTTTGCCAACATGGAAAACAGCGCCACATCGGCGGCCAATCTTGAATGGTATGTGAGGTCCTTCGTAGAGCGCGGCGGCCATCACAACGATCCCTTCGGTTTCGCCAATGAGGCCGTCGGCAGCGTGACGCCGGGACCTGAAGACCCGATGTTTCACCCCTTTCTGTATGGCGGCCGCTTGGGCGCGCATCAGCGCGGGGGCTTTTTCGGGCTGGCCGGCTGGCATGGCGAAGGGCATCTGCTGCGCGCGCTCTACGAGGGCGTGATGTTCGAGCATCGCCGCCATATCGAGGTGCTGGCCGAAGCCGGGGTCACCTTCGACAGGGCGGCGCTTGCGGGCGGCGGGGCGCGGTCCCCGCACTGGCCGGCAATGTTCGCCGATGGGCTCGGCGTCCCGGTCACCGTGGCGCAGGCGCGCGAAACCGGCGCGCTGGGCGCGGTGATCGCCGCCTCCGTCGGCGTCGGCATCCATCAAGATGAGGCGGCGGCGGTGGCCGGCATGACCCGGCCTGCCTGCACTTTCGAGCCCGATCCGTACATGCGCGCCCATTATGACCGGCGCTATGAAATATGGCGTCGGGCAATGCGGGCCATGGATCCGGTGTGGCGTGATCTGGCGGCTTCGGAGACCGATGGATGAAACTTGAGGGCAGCTATGATTACATCATCGTCGGGGCGGGGACGGCGGGCTGCGTTCTCGCCAACCGGCTGACCGAGAACCCGGCCTGCCGCGTTCTGCTGCTGGAGGCCGGCGGCTCGGACAATTATCACTGGGTCCATATACCCGTCGGTTACCTCTATTGCATCGGCAATCCGCGCACCGACTGGATGATGAAGACCGCCGCCGAACCGGGTCTCAACGGGCGCAGCCTGGTCTATCCGCGCGGCAAGGTACTGGGCGGCTGCTCTTCGGTGAACGGCATGATCTACATGCGCGGCCAGTCCGCCGATTACGATCACTGGCGTCAGCTCGGTAATGTCGGCTGGGCGTGGGATGATGTTCTGCCCTATTTCCTGAAATCCGAAGATCATCATGCGGGCAAAAGCGCGATGCATGGCAGCGGTGGCGAATGGAAAGTCGCCCGGCAGCGCGGGCGCTGGGAAATTCTGAAAGCCTTTCAGGAGGGCGCGAAGGAGTTCGGCATCATGCCGCGCCCCGATTTCAACGATGGCAGCAATGAGGGCAGCGGTTTCTTCGAGGTGAACCAGAAGAGCGGCGTGCGCTGGAACACGGCCAAGGGCTTCCTCCGGCCCGCCCTGAAACGGCCAAACCTGCGCCTTGTCACCCACGCCGAGACCGAACGGCTGATCATCGAGGGCCGGCGGGTGACGGGCGTCCGGTTTCACCACAAGGGCGCGACCTTCACGGCCCGTGCAAACGCCGAAGTCCTGCTTTGCGCCGGGGCGATCAACTCGCCGAAGATCCTCGAACTCTCGGGCGTTGGCGACCCGGAGCGGCTTTCTGCGGTCGGGATAGATACCTGTTTTTCAAGACGGGGCGTGGGAGAGAACCTGCAGGACCATTTGCAGATCCGCACGGTCTACAAGGTGAAGAACGCAAAGACCCTCAACACCATGGTGCACTCTCTATACGGCAAGGCGGCGATCGCGCTCGAATACGGGCTGAAGCGATCGGGCCCCATGTCGATGGCGCCCAGCCAGTTCGGCATGTTCACGAAATCCGATCCGTCGCTGGAAATGCCCGACCTCGAATATCACGTCCAGCCGCTTTCGACTGAAAGGCTGGGGGAACCGCTGCACGCTTTCCCCGCGATCACGGTTTCGGTCTGCAATCTGAGGCCCGAAAGCGTCGGCGCCAGCCACATCACCACCGCTGACGCCAAGGCTCATCCCGAAATACGGCTGAACTATCTCTCCGCAGCAAGGGACAGGGACATTGCGGTCGCCTCCATCAGGCAGGCCCGCACGATCATGACGGCGAAGGCGCTGAAGCCTTATGCCCCGGAAGAAATTCTCCCCGGGCCGGCGGTCGAGGGCGATGACGCCCTGCTGTCGGCGGCCGGCAAAATCGCAACCACGATCTTCCATCCGGTCGGAACCTGCCGCATGGGCGTCGACGACGAGGCCGTCGTCGATCCGCAATTGCGTTTCAGGGGGCTTGATGGTCTGCGGATCGTCGATGCCTCGATCATGCCCAAAATCGTATCCGGCAACACCGCCTCGCCCGTGGTGATGATCGCCGAAAAGGCTGCGGATATGATCAGGAAGGGCTCCCGTTCCTGAGCGCGGGCTGGATCGGGTCGTTTTCTACAGGTGGGCCAAACGGGGGCTAGACTGGCCAGCCGCGGCCTGTCGCGGTAACCGGTGTGGCTATCGTGCCCCGATGCCTATGCCGCGCGGCGGATGTGCCCAGACTAAAAGACGCTTGCCGCGAGCTGCGTTTTCTTCTTTGCTGAAGCGGATCAATGGTGAGATGGCGGGGCCGTGGCATTTACGTTCAGACAGTTGCAGTATTTTGTTGCCGTGGCCGAACAGGGCACGGTTTCGGGCGCGGCCCATGTCATGTCGGTCTCGCAATCCTCGATCACGGGGGCGGTCAAGGAGCTGGAGCGTGATCTGGGGGTCAGCCTGTTCGAGCGCCATTCGCGCGGGTTGACCATCACCCAGCAGGGTCACCAGTTTCTCCGGCATGCGACGAAAATCCTGTCCGATGTCGCCGAGGCGCGCACGGTGTTCGATGCGGCGGCCGCCGAGACCACCGGCACGCTTCATCTGGGCGTGACCTCGCTGGTCGCCGGTTATGTTCTTTCCGATCTTCTCTCCCGCTATCGCCGCGCCTTTCCCGCCGTCACGGTGACCACGATGGAGGATGACGGCAGCTATCTCGAGCATCTTCTGGTCGGCGGCGAGGTCGATGTGGCGGTGATGTTCATCAACAATCTCAGGGACCAGCAGGCGCTGCGTTCGCAGGCGCTGGAAATGTCGCCCTTCAGTCTCTGGCTGCCGAGCGGACACCCGCTGGTCGGGCGCGAGTCGATTACCATGGCCGATATCGTCGAGGAGCCGCTGATCATGCTGACGGTCGACGAAATCGAGGAGGCGACCCGCAAGTTGCTCGCGGCCTTCGGCGCGCGACCGCGGGTCGCGTTTCGCACCCGTTCGGTAGAGGCCGTGCGCAGCCTCGTCGCCACCGGCGCCGGCGTGGCGATCCTGCCGGACATGATCTACCGGCCATGGTCGCTGGAAGGCGACCGGATCGAGGTGCGCGATATCTCCGCGAGCCTGCCGGCTGTCCATGTCGGGATGATCTGGCGGCGCGGCCTGTCGCTCTCGGAGCCGCTCAAACACTTTATTGAACTCGCCCAGGCGCAGCGCATCCCCAGACTACGATAGAAAATTTGAAATCCTTTCAGTGGTTTCCGCAGTGAATTCGGAAAAATCGAAATCACGGGAGAGATAAAAGAAATTGTGAAAGCGAAGTTTCCCGATACAGTTTCGCGGACAGGCCGAAAACGGCTGCGATCCAAAAAGGGGAACATTGATGAGAAAATTGTTGTGCCTTTCAACCGCGCTGACGCTGGTCTTCGGCGCCACTATGCCCGCCTTTTCCGCCGATATGAAAACCGAAATCGGACCCGGTGAGGGCGAAGTCGATATCGTCGCCTGGGCCGGCTATATCGAGAGCGGCGAAACCGATGCCGCCTATGACTGGGTCAGCGCTTTCGAAGAGGAGACCGGCTGCAAGGTCAACGTCAAGACCGCCGCGACCTCCGATGAAATGGTGGCGCTGATGAACGAGGGCGGTTTCGACCTCGTGACCGCCTCCGGCGACGCCTCGCTGCGGTTGATCGCGGGAAACAGGGTTCAGCCCATCAACACCGATCTGATCAAGGGCTGGGCCACGCTCGATGACCGGCTGAAGGATGCGGCCTGGTTCACGGTCGATGGCGTCCATTACGGCGTTCCCTACCAGTGGGGTCCGAACGTGCTGATGTACAACACCGATGTGTTCACCACGCCGCCGGACAGCTGGAACGTCGTTTTCGAGGAAATGACCCTGCCAGACGGACAGTCCAACAAGGGGCGCGTCGAGGCCTATGACGGGCCGATCCATATCGCCGATGCCGCCAACTATCTGATGAGCCACAAGCCCGAACTCGGCATCAAGGATCCCTACGAGCTGAACGAGGACCAGTATGCCGCCGCCCTCGATCTGCTGCGCCAGCAGCGCGATCTCGTCACCCGCTACTGGCACGATGCCTATGTGCAGATGGACGATTTCAAGAATGAGGGCGTTGTTGCGTCCGGCTCATGGCCGTTCCAGGTCAACATGCTTGCCTATGAGGAACAGCCCGTTGCCTCGGTGATCCCGAAGGAAGGCGCGACCGGCTGGGCGGATACGACGATGCTTCACGCGGATGCGGCTCATCCCAATTGCGCCTATATGTGGATGGAGCATTCGCTGTCGCCCAAGGTTCAGGGCGATGTCGCGGCCTGGTTCGGCTCCAACCCGGTGGTGCCGGCGGCCTGCAAGGGCAATGAACTGTTGACCGATGAAGGCTGCTCCACCAACGGATTTGACGATTTCGACAAGATCAAATTCTGGCGCACCCCGGTCACCAAGTGCGAAAGCCAGGAAAGCTGCGTTCCCTATTACCGCTGGGTCTCTGATTATATCGCGGTGCTGGGCGGCCGGTAGGCCGCTTCTCGCGAAGCTGAAACGCGCCTTACCCTCAGCAACCAATGGCCGGGCAAACCCGTGCCATTGCCGGCGGCATGATGCGTGCCGCCGGCGGTCGCCAAGCGGATGATCAAACTTATGAATGCCATCGAACTTGAAAATGTCAGCCGGGTTTTCGGCTCGGTTCGCGCCGTTGACGGCGTCGATCTGGCGGTGGGGGCAGGGGAGTTTTTTGCCCTGCTCGGGCCGTCGGGCTCCGGCAAGACAACCTGCCTGCGCATGATTGCCGGCTTTGAAAAGCCGAGCGCGGGGCGGCTGTCGCTGTTCGGCGAGGATATCGCCGCCGTGCCGCCATGGCGGCGGGACGTCAATACCGTGTTTCAGGACTACGCGCTGTTTCCGCACATGAGCGTTCGCGACAACGTCGCCTACGGTCTGATGGTGCGCGGTGTCGCGCGGCCGGAACGCTACCGGGAGGCCGAAAAGGCGCTGGCGATGGTCAAGCTGCCCGACATGGGCGGGCGCAAGCCGTCGGAGCTTTCCGGCGGTCAGCGCCAGCGCGTCGCTCTTGCGCGGGCGCTGGTCAACCGGCCCAAGGTGCTGTTGCTCGACGAGCCGCTCGGCGCGCTCGACCTGAAACTCAGGGAGCAGATGCAGGAGGAGTTGCGGCTTCTTCAAAAGCAGCTCGGCATCTCGTTCGTCTTCGTCACCCATGATCAGGGCGAAGCGCTGTCCATGGCGGATCGGGTGGCGGTGTTCAACAAGGGCAAGATCGTACAGGCCGGCACGCCTGAAGACATCTACAACCGGCCGAAGACCCGTTTCGTTGCCGATTTCGTCGGTTCGTCCAACGTGCTGTCGCCGGGCTTTGCCGCACGCCATGGGGCGGGCGACCATGCCGTCAGCCTCAGGCCGGAAAAGATCCAGCTTGGCGAGGGGACGGGCGCGGACGAGATCACCGCGACGGCGCGGCTTCTGACCGTGAATTATTTCGGCGCGACCAAGCGGCTTGCAATGGAGGTCGAGGGCGAGAGGCTGCATGCCGCCGTTTCCGCCGACGCGTCGGTTTCAGGCGAACAGCTTGCCGTGCACTGGCGCAAGGATGACATGTGGGTGCTGGCGTCATGATCGCTGATGGTCTCGGCAGGCGGGCACACCCCGCAAAGCTGCGTATTGCCGCCGGCGATCTGTTCTGGCGGCGTCCGGGCCTGCTTGCCGCCGCCCTGCTTTTGCCGCCGCTTCTGTGGCTCGGCGTCGTCTATATCGGCGCGCTGCTCAACCTTCTGGCGCAAAGCTTCTTTTCGATCGACGAGTTTTCCGGCCTGGTCATCCACCAGTTCACGCTGAAATCCTATCTGGAGCTTTTGCGCCCGGCCAATGCCGATATCATTCTGCGCACCCTTGTTATGGCGGCAAGCGTCACGCTGGCAAGTGCCGTGATTGCCTTCCCGATCGCCTATTACGCCGCCCGCTACGCCAGGGGAAAGGCCAAGGCGCTGTTTTATCTGGGCGCCATGCTGCCGCTGTGGTCGTCCTATCTGGTCAAGGTCTATGCCTGGAAGCTCATTCTCGCCAAGGAGGGAATCCTCACCTGGGTGCTTTCGAAGCTGCATCTGACCTTTCTTCTCGACGGTCTTCTGGCGTTGCCGGCGGTTGGCGGCTCCTCGCTGTCGGTGAGCTTTCTCGGCACCTTTATCGTGTTTGTCTATATCTGGCTGCCCTACATGATCCTGCCGATGCAGGCGGCGCTGGAGCGCGTGCCGATGAACCTGATCGAGGCCTCGGCCGATCTCGGCGCCAGCGGCGGCACGACCTTTCGCCATGTGATCCTGCCGCTGGCGCTGCCCGGCGCCGTCGCCGGCTCGATCTTCACATTCTCGCTGACGCTCGGCGATTACATCATTCCGCAGATTGTCGGCCCGTCGCGGCTGTTCATCGGCCAGGCGGTCTATGTGCAGCAGGGCACCGCCGGTAATGTGCCGTTGGCCGCAGCCTTCTCGGTGGTGCCGATCGTCATCATGGTCATCTATCTGACGCTGGCCAAGAAAGCGGGGGCGTTCAATGCACTCTGATGTTCGCAGCCCCCTGATGCTCAGGCTCGCGGCCTTTGGCGGGCTTCTGTTCCTGCATCTTCCGATCCTGCTGATCTTCGTCTATGCCTTCACGACGGAGGAACGCTCCTATCAGTGGCCGCCGCCGGGGCTGACGCTGAAGTGGTTTGCCGCCACCTGGAACCGTCCCGATGTCTGGGCGGCGCTTGGCCTGTCGCTGCGCGTCGCCGCCGTCGCCACGGGCGTTGCGCTCGTGCTCGGCACACTGGCGGCGGCCGCCGTCTCGCGCACGCGGTTCTTCGGCCGCGAGAGCATTTCGCTGCTGGTCATCCTGCCGATCGCATTGCCGGGCATCGTGACGGGTATTGCCTTGCGCACAGCCTTCGGCGAGGCGGGCATTCCCTTCTCGATCTGGACCATCGTCATCGGCCACGCCACCTTTTGCGTGGTGACGGTCTACAACAACGCCGTCGCCCGGTTCCGCCGCACATCGTCATCGCTGATCGAGGCGTCAATGGATCTCGGCGCGGACGGTTTCGCCACCTTCTGGCACGTGGTGCTGCCGCATATCGCAACGGCGCTTCTGGCCGGCGGGATGCTGGCCTTCGCGCTCTCCTTCGATGAGGTGATCGTTACCACCTTTACCGCGGGCCAGCAGCAGACCCTGCCGATCTGGATGCTGGAGGAGCTAATCCGCCCGCGCGAACGGCCGGTCACCAATGTGGTGGCCATGGTTGTCGTGCTGGTCACCTTCTTCCCGATCCTTCTTGCCTATTACCTGACCCGCGGCGCCGAGGACATCGGCGGGAGCGGCAAATGAACCAACGGAGCTTCGACATGGAAAAACAAATGCTGATCGGCGCCGACCTTGTGAACGGGGAGGAGCAGAGCGAAACCGTCCTCAACCCCAAGACCGGAGAACTGATCGCCGAATTGCCGGAAGCATCCGCCGACCAGATCGACCGGGCCGTTGGCGCTGCGACCAGAGCCTTTGCCGGCTGGTCGCGCACGACGCCGGCAACGCGATCCGCCTATCTGCTGGCGATCGCGGACAGGATCGAGCAGGAGGCGGAAAGCTTCGCCGCGCTCGAGGCGCTCAATTGCGGCAAGCCGATCAACGCCGTGCTTCAGGACGAGATCCCGGCGATCGTCGATTGCTACCGCTTCTTTGCCGGTGCGATCCGCACCCAGCAGGGCATGATCGCCGGCGAATATCTGGATGGCTTCACCTCGATGATCCGGCGCGACCCCGTCGGCGTCATCGGCTCGATTGCGCCGTGGAACTATCCGTTGATGATGATGGCCTGGAAGCTGGCGCCTGCCCTTGCCGGGGGCAATACGGTGGTGTTCAAACCCTCCGAGCAGACCCCGCTGACGGCGCTGAAGCTGGCAAAGGTAATGGCCGAGATCCTGCCGGAGGGCGTGGTCAATGTCGTGCTCGGGCGCGGCGAGACCGTCGGCAACGGGCTGATCAACCATTCCGGCGTGCACATGGTGTCGATCACGGGCGATATCGCCACCGGCCGCAAGATCCTGCAGGCCGCGGCCAAGACGGTGAAACGCACCCATCTGGAACTGGGCGGCAAGGCGCCGGTCATCGTCTATGGCGACGCCGATATCGAGGCGGTGGTCGAAGGCATCCGCACATTCGGCTATTATAATGCCGGGCAGGATTGCACCGCCGCCTGCCGCGTCTATGCGGAAAAGTCGATCTACGACAGGCTCGTCGCCGATCTGTCGAGCGCGGTATCGACCATTCGCTACAATGATCCCGACGATACCAAAAACGAGATCGGCCCGCTGATTTCCGAACGCCAGCGCGACCGGGTGGCAAGCTTCGTCCAGCGCGCGCTCGATACCGGGCATATCGAACTGGCGACGGGTGGCGCCGTGCCGGAAGGCCCCGGCTTCTTCTATCAGCCGACAGTGGTCGCCAATGCCAATCAGGATGATGAGATCGTCCGCCGCGAGGTGTTCGGTCCCGTCGTCTCGGTGACGCCGTTTTCCGCCGAAGACGATGTGATCGGCTGGGCCAATGATTCCAATTACGGTCTGGCCTCATCGGTCTGGACGAAGGATGTCGGCAAGGCGATGGCGGCTTCGGCGGCGCTTCGCTATGGCTGCACCTGGGTCAACACCCATTTCATGCTGTGCAATGAAATGCCCCATGGCGGGCTGAAACAATCCGGCTACGGCAAGGATATGTCGCAATATGCGCTGGAAGACTACACGGTCGTCCGCCATGTAATGATCAGCCACGGTTAGACCGCGACAAAGCCAGACTGAAGCCCCGATCTCCCCTTTATGCCGGGGAGATCGGAGATATTGCGGAAAGCGGAGGCGTCGGGTTACGAAACCCCGCCGAGGCAGAGATATTTGATCTCCAGATAGTCCTCGATCCCGTATTTCGAGCCCTCGCGGCCAAGGCCGGACTGCTTGACGCCGCCGAAAGGGGCGACCTCGGTCGAAATCAGTCCGGTATTGATGCCGACCATGCCGGTTTCAAGCGCTTCGGCCACGCGGAACACGCGGGCAAGGTCGCGGGCGTAGAAATAGCCGGCGAGGCCGAACTCGCTGTCATTGGCCATGGCGATCACCTCGTCCTCGTGTTCGAAGCGAATGAGCGGCGCCACGGGGCCGAAGGTTTCTTCATGCGCGACCTTCATTGCCTGCGTAACGCCGGTCATGACGGTCGGCTCGAAGAAGGTTGCGCCGAGATTTGAGTGTTTGCCGCCCGCGATCACGCTCGCGCCATGGCTCAGCGCATCGGCGATATGGTCCTCGACCTTTGCGAGCGCCTGCGTGCTGATCAGCGGGCCGACGTTGACGCCGTCTTCAAATCCGTCTCCGACCTTCAGCGCCAGCACCTTCGCCTTCAGCTTCTCGGCAAAGGCGTCGTAGACGCCGGCCTGGACATAGATGCGGTTGGCGCAGACGCAGGTCTGGCCGTTATTACGGTATTTGGCGATCATCGCGCCCTCGACCGCGGCATCGAGATCGGCGTCGTCGAACACGATGAACGGGGCGTTGCCGCCAAGCTCAAGCGACATCTTCTTGATCGTATCGGCGCATTGCCGCATCAGGATGCGGCCGACGCGGGTCGACCCGGTGAAGGTGATCTTGGCGATTTTCTCGTTGGCGCAAAGCTCTTCGCCGGCGGCAGCGGCATCCGCGCAGGGGATGACATTGAAGACACCGGCGGGAATGCCGGCGCGCTCGGCAAGCTTGGCCATGGCAAGCGCCGAGAGCGGCGTCAGTTCGGCGGGCCGGGCGACGAAGGTGCAGCCGGCGGCAAGGGCGGGGGCGACCTTGCGGGCGATCATCGCATTGGGAAAGTTCCACGGCGTGATCGCGCCGACGACGCCGACCGGCTGCTTCATCACGATGATGCGCTTGTCGGGCTGGTGGCCCGGTATGGTGTCGCCATAGACGCGCTTTGCCTCTTCGCCAAACCATTCGATGAAGCTTGCGCCGTAGAGAATTTCGCCGCGCGCTTCCGGCCACGGCTTGCCCATTTCCGCCGTCAGGATGGTCGCCAGATCATCGGCGTTCTCGACCATCAGCTCATACCATTTGCGCAGGAAGGCGGCGCGCGCCTTGCCGGTCAGCGCCGCCCATGACGGCTTTGCAGCGTGGGCGGCATCGATCGCGGCGCGGATATCATCGACCGAAAGATCGGTGATCGAGGCGATCTTCTCTCCCGAGGCGGGATTGAACACGTCGAAGGTGCTGTCGCGGTCGATCCACGCGCCGTTGACAAAGGCGCGGTGCTCCAGAAGGGACGGGTCTTTCAGCTTCATACCTGCTGCTCCTTCACGGCGGCAATCGATGCCTCGAGAATGTCGACGCCTTCCGCCAGGACCTCTTCCTCGATCGTCAGCGGGGCGAGGAAGCGGATGACATTGCCGTAGACGCCGCAGGTGAGAAGGATCAGGCCGCGCTTCTGGGCTTCCAGCCGAACGGCATTGGTCATGTCCGGGTTCGGCGCGCCATCTTCCGCCATGAACTCGATGGCCACCATGAAGCCGGGGCCTCGGATTTCGGCAATCTCGGGCGTCGTCGCGCGGATCGCCTCAAGCCGCTGCTTGAGGTAAGAGCCGAGGCGGTTGGCGCGGTTCAGAAGGTCTTCCTCCGCGATCACGTCGAGCACCGCATTGGCGGCGGCAATCGACAGCGGGTTGCCGCCATAGGTGCCGCCGAGCCCGCCGGGGCCTGCCGCATCCATCATCGACGCCCGGCCGGTGACGGCGGCAAGCGGCAGGCCGCCGCCGATGCCCTTGGCGATGGTCGTCAGGTCGGCGGCGACATCATAGGCTTCCATCGCGAACAGATGCCCGGTGCGCCCGATGCCGGTCTGCACCTCGTCGGCGATCATGACGATGCCATGCTCGTCGCAGAGGGCGCGAATGGCGCGCATCAGTTCGGCAGGGGCTGGGTAGAAGCCGCCTTCGCCCTGCACGGGCTCGATGATGATGGCGGCGACGCGGACGGGGTCCAGATCGGTCTTGAACAGGGACTTCAGCGCCTTGAGGCTGTCCTCAACCGAGGTCTCGTGCAGTTCGGCAGGGTAGGGGATGTGATAGACATCCGGCATCATCGGCCCGAAGCCGGTCTTGTAGGGCGCGACCTTGCCGGTGAGCGACAGCGTCATGAAGGTGCGGCCATGGAACCCGCCATTGAAGGCGATGACGGCGGAGCGGCCTGTGGCGGCGCGGGCGACCTTGACGGCATTTTCAACCGCTTCGGCGCCGGTGGTGACGAAGACGGTCTTCTTGTCGAAATCGCCGGGGACGGCGGCATTCAGCCGCTCGGCAAGGCGGATGTAATGCTCGTAGGGCAGCACCTGGTGGCAGGTGTGGGTGAAGCGCTTGAGCTGATCTTCCACCGCCGCCATCACCTTCGGATGGCAGTGTCCGGTATTGACCACGGCGATGCCGGCCGCAAAGTCGATATAGCGCCGGCCCTCGACATCGAAGACCTCGGCGTTCTTCGCCCGCTCGACATAAATCTGCGTCTGCATGCCGACGCCGCGCGAAATGGCCGCGTCCCGCCGCGTGGCGATATCCGAATTCAACATGAGCTGCTCCTGGTTTTGGCGGCCCTTGCCGCTGTCTTAATGGCAGGAGCGTATGTGGCTTTCGATCGGTAAAAAAGTCTGTTTCTTGCTGAAGGCAAGATATTGAGTTAGTTGATATCGAAGCAAAAATGATGAGGATATGAAGCATGCTCAGCACATCGCATGACGATATCGAGCTTGGACGGACGCTGAGGGCCGTGCGCGAGCGGGCCAAGCTGTCGCAGCGGGCGCTGGCGAAAAAGGCGAATGTATCGAGTTCGACCATCTCGTTGATTGAATCCGGCAGGCTCAATCCCTCGGTCGGCTCGCTGAAGCGGATCCTCGAGGGCATCCCGATCGGCCTGTCCGAATTCTTCGCCTTTACGCCGGAGGCGGAGAAAACGGTTTTCTATGCCGCAGAGGAACTGACCGAGATCGGCAAGGCGCGGCTATCGCTGAAACAGGTGGGCAATTCCATCGGCCGCGCGATGATGATCCTGAAGGAGACCTACAGGCCGGGCGCGGATACCGGTCGGGTGATGTATCGCCACGAGGGCGAGGAGGGCGGGATCGTGATTTCCGGCCGGATCGAGATCACCGTCGGCGACCAGCGCAAGATACTGGGCCCCGGCGACGCCTATTATTTCGACAGCCGCGAGCCGCACCGCTTCCGCCAGGTGGGCCCGAAAGACTGCATCATCGTCTCCGCCAGCACCCCGCCGACATTCTGAGAATGGTCGTCAGCTCGGAATATGGAAGCTTGCCGGAAGTAGGAGCAGAAGGCGGACATGGCCGGCGTGAACTCGGCATTCTTACGCCAGGCAGGGGCAAACCGCAGCGCCCCCGGATCGACCGGCAAAGGCCGCGCGGGTCGCATTGCCGCGACACCGCGCTTTGCTTGTCTATAACTCAGCTATGGCGGATTTCCGTGCCGAGAACCTTGAGGCATTCCCGCATGAAGGCGGCGAGCCCGGTCCACCCCTTGGCCGACACCATCGTGCCGTCGACATAGGCCTCTTTCGGCTCGACGTCGATATAGGTGCCGCCGACCGCCGCGACTTCCGGGGCGCAGGCGCCGAGACCGGCGACCTTGCGGCCCTTGAGCACGCCGGGCACCGCCATCAGGATCTGCACGCCGTGGCAGATCGTGAAGATCGGCTTGCCGGCGTCGTGGAAATGCCGGACCATCGCCTGGATGCGCGGGTCGGTCCGGATATATTCCGGCCCGCGGCCGCCTGCGGCATAGACCGCGTCATAGCTGTCGAGCTCGGCCTCGGCTTCGGAGAAGGTCTTGTTGATCTCGGCGAAATGGCCGGGCTTTTCGGTATAGGTCTGGTCGCCCTCGAAATCGTGAAGCGACGTCTTGATCAGGTCGCCTTCGCTCTTGTCCGGGCAGACGACGTGAACCGTGTGGCCAACGGCCTCCATGCCCTGTTGATAGACGTAGATTTCATATTCTTCGGTGAATTCGCCGGTGAGCATGAGGATTTTCTTGCCGCTCATCTCGATCTCCTGATTGTGGGATTGATCCGTCCGGCCGCCGCAAGACGGCCGGACAGGGTGTTTCGGTTCAGAACGGGGAGTCGGGGAAGTAGAACTGGTCCGCGTTCTCGGGCGTGATCAGCGGGGCATCCAGCTTGAACGATCCGCGCATCGGCGCCTGGCCTGCGAACTGCGCCGCGGTCATGTACATGGCCGAGGCGATCATTGACGGCGGGTAGGGCGTGGAGATGGGCGTGCGTTCGTCGCCCGCCTGCACCATCTCGATCACCTGTTTCATGCCGTTGCCGCCAAGCGCGTACTGGACGTCTTCCCGTCCGGCCTGATCGACTGCCTCGATCACGCCGAGCAGCATGTCATCATCATTGGCCCAGACCGCATCGATATTCGGATAGCGGGCCAGATAGTCCTGCATCAGGGTGAACGCTTCATCCTGATTCCAGTTGGCATACTGCATGTCGAGGATTTCGATGTCGGTCTGGTCGATGACATCCTTGAAGCCCTTGATGCGTTCGTCATCGATCACGGTGGGAATGCCGCGCAGCACGACGATTTCGCCTTCGCCGCCGAGCTTGTCGACCAGCCATTTCGCCGTGTTTGCGCCAACGGCGATGTTGTCGCCGGCGACATAGAGGTCCTGGATCGACGGATCGGAAAGTCCCCGGTCCACCACGGTGATGAAGGTGCCGTTCGAGGCGACCTGCTCCACCGGCCCCGTCAGCTCCTCCGACGTAAACGGCAGGATGACAAGCGCGTCGAGCTCGTTCGTCGCCGACAGGTCCTCAAGCGAGGACACCTGCGCCGTCGCCGACGAGGCCGTCGAGACAATGATGTCGATGTTCGGGAATGCGGCCTCGATCTGCTTTTCCGCCTGTTCGGCATGGTAGACCACGCCGCCCGTCCAGCCATGCGTGGCCGCCGGCACGGAGACGGCGATGGTGAATTCCTTGTCCTGGGCAAAAGCGGCCTGCCCGAGCAGCGTTCCCGCCGCCACTGTGGCCGACAGGAGCGCCAGCCTTCCGGTCTTGATTGTCATAGTTTCCTCCTCCTCAGTTAAGATATGAGCCTCGCCGTTTCAGCGAGAGCTGGTGAAGCGGTGAGCCAGCATGGCGATGATGATGATCGCCCCCTGGACCGCGGCCACGAGGTATTCCGACACCATGTCCGAAAGAACCATGACGTTGGCGATAACCTCGAGAATGAGCGCGCCGGCAACGGTGCCCCAGATATGGGCCTTGCCGCCGCGCAGAAGCGTGCCGCCGATAACGACGGCGGTAATGACCTGAAGCTCCCAGAGCTGACCGGTGGTCGGCGTGGCAGCACCAAGGCGCGGGACGTAGCAGATCGCGGCGACGGCGACGCAGAAGCCCTGTATGACGAAGGCCATGGTCCGGATCCGGCCGACGTGAACGCCGGAAAACCGCGCGACGTCGGCGTTCGAGCCGACGGCGGTGACGCGGCGGCCGTATTTCGTCCGGTAGAGGATGAACGCGCCGAGCAGGGCAATCACGATAGTGATCAGCACCGGATAGGGAATGCCGAGGAAATCGCCGAAATAGACGGGCCGGTAGGCACTCCTGAGGCTGCGATCGATGGACAGCGAGCCGCCGTCGGTCATGTAGGTGATGAAGGCCCGGAAAATCCCCATCGTGCCGAGGGTGACAATAAAGGGCTCGATGCGCCCCACCGTGATGATCAGCCCGTTCAGCAGGCCGCAGAGCGAACCCACGACCAGTGCGACCAGCGCGCCGGCCGGGATCGCCCACGGGCCAAGGTAAGGAACAAGCGCATTCATGGCCATGATCATGATGCCGACGACGAAGGCCAGCATCGAACCCACCGACAGATCCAGCCCGCCGGTCGCGATCACGAAGGTTGCGCCGACGCCGATAATGGCGATGAAGGCGCTGCGCGTGATGACGTTCAGAATGTTGTTCGTCGCCATGAAATTGGAATTGATCATCGTGCCCAGCAGCACGATCAATGCCAGGGCGATGAACGGAGCGAGATCGCTCCAGCGGATCTTGAAGCCTTCTCTTTCCGGAAGCGTTGTTATGTCTGCGCTGCTCATGCGCGGTTCCTCCCCTCGGTATCATGTCTGCTGCTCGCGGCGGCATAGACGACGTTCTGCTCGGTGATGTCGTCGCCCGTCAGTTCGGCGACGAAGCGTCCTCCACGCATCACCAGCACGCGGTCGGACAGGCCGACGAGCTCTGGCAGTTCGGACGAGATGACGACGCAGGCCTTGCCGGCCCGGACGAGTTCGTCGATGAAGTGGTAGATCTGGCTCTTGTTGCCGATGTCGATGCCCCGCGTCGGCTCGTCTATGATGACGATCGAGGGTTCGGCGAGCATCACCTTGGCCAGCAGCAGCTTCTGCTGATTACCGCCCGAAAGCTGACCGGCCTCCACCGAGAGCGTGCGAACCCGGATGTCGTAATCCTGCACGGCCGACTGCACGGCGCCTGCTTCCTTCCTGCGGTTGAGGCGCAGGCCGGGAAGGATCATGTCGAGCGCCTGCAGCGTCAGGTTCGGGCCCAGTCCCTCGTTGAGAAGGAGGCCCTTGCCCTTGCGGTCCTCGGTCAGGTAGACGACGCCCGCGGCCATCATCGAGCCGACATCGGGCTTGGCGACGGGCGTGCCGTTGACAGAGATCGCGCGCGCCTGCGCGTGTCGAAGCCCCATCAGCCCCTCGATCAGTTCCGTGCGGCCGGCCCCGATCATGCCGCCGATGCCGAGCACTTCGCCCGGTCGGACGCTGAAGGAACCGGCAAACCTGCCGTGGTCGACGGAGAGCTCTTCGACGCTCAAAATCGGTTCCGCGGTCGCCGGCTCCCGTTTCGGCGGGTACAGCATCGAGAGTTCCCGCCCGACCATCAGTTCGGCCATCTGGCGCTGGTCGAGTTCGCTTGCGGGCCAGGTGCCGATCATCTTGCCGTCACGCAGAACGGTGACGCGATCGGCCACCGCCTCGACCTCTTCCAGCCGATGGGAGATATAGAGCACCGCCACGCCATGGGCGCGCAGGTTCCGGACAATCTCCAGAAGCGCGTCGACCTCGTCATTGGCCAGCATCGCCGTCGGTTCATCCAGGATCACGACCTTGCGCTCGTCGAGCAGGGCGCGGGCGATCTGCACGAGCTGGCGCTGCGCGAGCGGCAGATCGCCCACAAGCGCGGTGGGGCGCGCCGTGGAGCCGACGCGCGCCAGCACCTCGGCTGTGCGGCGGTTCATCATGCGGTCATCCACGGCAAGCCCGCGCGACAGTTCCCGACCCAGGAAAAGGTTCTCGGCCACGGTGAGGTCGGGCGCGAGCAGGATTTCCTGATGCACCAGGACCACGCCGGCATCCTCGGCCTGAACGGCGTTGGCGAAGGCGACCGCGTTTCCTGCCATCGACATCGCGCCGCCCGTCGGCGTGGCGTGACCCGAGAGAAGCTTCATCAGGGTCGACTTGCCGGCGCCGTTCTCGCCGATGATCGCGTGCACCTCGCCCGCGACTATATCCAGCGTCACATCGCTCAGGACCGTGATCGGGCCATAGGCCTTGGAAAGGTCCTCGGCGCGCAGCACGGGCGTTTCCCGCGCCGGGCCGTCAATGGCGGTATCAGTCACGGCGAAGGTCATTCGAAGGCCGCCGCGAGCCGGTCCCGCGACCGCTCGATGTGATCGTGCATTGCATGGTAGGCCGCGTCCGCATCGCCGGCGCGGAATGCGGCGAGCAGGCGCTCGTGCTCCTCCAGCGCTTCCTGGGTCACGCGGCTGTGGAACATCAGGCGGAAAATGTGCAGGTGGATGTGCCTGTCGGTCAGCGCCTGGCGGGCGAACTCGTTGTCCGCGACCTTCAGAATCTCGTCGTGAAAATGCGCATCCGCCCGGGCAAAGCGGGAATAGCGGCTGTTGCGGCTCACGGGCTGCTCGCCCTTCTCCATGTCGGCCGCCGCCTTTTCCAGCTGCTCGAGTTTTTCGGGGGTCAGCCTGAGGCAGGCCTGCCGGGCGCTCTCCGGCTCCAGCATCAGCCGGAACCTGTAAAGGTCGTCAAATTCCTTGGGCGTGAGCTGGGGCGCGGCGGAGTAGCCGATCAGGTGAGCCTTGCGCACCAGCCCCTCTCGTTCAAGCCGCGTAAGGGCGTCGCGCACCGGGGTCTGAGAGACATTGAGTTCCCGCGCCAGCTGGTCGATCGGGATTCGCGCACCGGGCAGGATCTCCAGCGACATGATGCGCTGGTAAATCTGTTCGTGGACGCTTTCGGAAATGCTCAGGGGCCGTGCGAACCCGCCTTTCTGGTCGTGATCCGTCGTTACCGCCATCTGAACCTCCCCGGCCTGCATTCTTGACATGCTTCGCTTTATCGTCGATATGATATCGAATGTCAAATACAATATCATATACGATTTGATTTGGGAGGGTGGCATTTGTTGGTTTCGGCCGATTATCTGCGCGCGATTGCGGAGAAGGCGCTGCTGGCGCAGAAGGTCGAGCCCGCCAACGCATCGCTTCAGGCCGACCTTCTGATTGAGGCGGAGCTGCGCGGCCTGCCGTCTCACGGCGTCCAGAGACTACCCCGGCTCATCGCGCGCCTGCGCGCAGGCCTTGCCGATCCGGCCGCAGACGGCGGCAAGGCGCGCAGAACCGGCGCCGGCGCTTTCACCATCGATGGCGAGCGTGGGCTCGGTCCGGTCGTGATGATGCGCGCCATGGAGCGGCTTGCGGCGGTGACGCCCGGACAGGGCATCGCGCTGGCCTCGATCCGCAACGCAAATCACATCGGGATGCTCGCCTATTATGTGGAGGCGGCAGCCGAGCGGGGATTGATCGGCATCGTGATGACCACCAGCGAAGCGCTGGTGCATCCCTATGGCGGCACGGAAGCGATGCTGGGAACCAATCCGATCGCCATCGGCATTCCCACCGGCGCCGAGCCCTTTATTCTCGACATCGCCACCAGCCGCGTCTCGATGGGAAAAATCCATCACCACGCCCTGACCGGCGCGCCGATCCCGGATGACTGGGCCGTCGATGCCGACGGCCGCCGCACCACTGATCCCGAAGCGGCGCGGACCGGCGCGATCGCGCCCTTCGGCGACGCCAAGGGATACGGCCTCGGTCTCGCCGTGGAACTGCTGGTCGCATCGCTGGCGGGATCGGCCTTCGCGCCCGAGGTCGGCGGCACGCTGGACGCCACCAGACAAGCGAACAAGGGCGACATCATCATTCTGATCGACCCCGCGGCAGGGGAGGGGCATGCCTCAGGACTGGCCGCTTACCTTAATCGCCTGCGCGCCTCTCGTGCGGCCGATCCTTCGCGGCCGGTCGCTGTTCCAGGCGACGGGATGCGCGCCCGCAGGATGAGGGCGCTCGCCGAGGGCATCGATCTGCCCGATCCGCTGCACGAAGAAATCCGGGCCCTCTCGGAAGGCTGAGGAAAAATCAAAGGAGACAGGATGACCCTATTCGGCACGATCAGAGCCCCGAGAGAATTGATCTTCGGCGCGGGCCAGCGAGAAGCACTGGGGGCGGTCGCTGCAAAACTCGGGCAGCGCGCCCTTGTGGTGACGGACGAGCGGCTGGCCGGCGACGGCGATTTCAAACGCATGGTGGCGCAACTGGAGGCGGCGGGCCTCGCGGTGCAGGTCGACGGTTCGGCGCTTCCGGATGTGCCCGTCGAAGCCGCAACCGCCAGCGCCGAAAAGGCCCGTGATTTCGCGCCCGATCTTGTGATCGGCGTGGGCGGAGGGTCCTGCCTCGACATGGCGAAATGCGTGGCCGTGCTGCTGACCCATGGGGGCCGGCCGCAGGATTATTACGGCGAGTTCAAGGTGCCCGGTCCGGTGATGCCGCTGATCGCCATCCCGACCACGGCGGGCACCGGCTCCGAGGCGACGCCGGTCGCGGTGCTCTCGGATTCCGAACGGCAGCTCAAGGTCGGGATATCCTCGCCTTACATCATTCCAACTGTCTCGATCTGCGATCCGGACCTGACGTTGACCTGCCCGCCCGCGCTGACCGCCATTGCCGGCGCCGACGCCCTGACCCACGCCATCGAGGCCTTCACGGCGCTACGCCGCGATCCGGTGCCGGGTCTGGCGCAGGAACGGGTCTTCGTCGGCAAGAATGCGACCTCCGATCATTTCGCGCTGACGGCGATCGGCCTGCTCTGGAACGGCCTCGAAAAGGCTTGCACGGAGGGGGGCAATGTTGAAGCCCGCGCCAATGTAATGCTGGGGGCGACGACCGCCGGTCTCGCATTCGGCGTTGCCGGAACCGCAGCGGCCCACGCCATCCAGTACCCGGTCGGCGCGCTGACCCACACCGCGCACGGGGCGGGCGTCGCCTGTCTCATGCCCTATGTCATGGCGTGGAACGCCCCCGCGATCGGACCCGAGCTCGACCAGATCGCGGAGGTTATCGGTCTCGATGGCCGGGCGGAGGTCATCCCGGCGATCGCCGCGCTTTTCGATCGTATCGGCATTCCCCGCACGCTCAGAGATCTCGGCCTTGCCGAGGACCGGCTCGACTGGGTGGCCGAGCAATCCTGCGGCATCGCCCGGCTGATCCAGAACAATCCGCGCCCGCTGCCGCTTTCGGATATGCGGCGGCTGGTCGGCGCGGCCTATCACGGCGAACTGACCGTACTTTCAACGCACTGAGGGAGAAACCCAATGACGCACGACACCGCCTTTTCCGGCTATGCCGATCCCACCCTTCACGCCAGGGGCCTGTTCATCGGCGGCAAGTGGGAGCCCGGCGCCGGAGCTATTTCCGTGCATGACCCCTCGACGGGAAACAGGCTTGCCGATGTCGCCGATGCCGGCGTCGATCACGCCTTGCGAGCCGTGGATGCCGCCGAGGCTGCCGCTGAAGGCTGGCGCAACACGTCTTCCCGCGAGCGCTCGGAAATCCTGCGCCGCTGGTTCGAGCTGATGCGCGAGCATGCAGAAGAACTCGCCCTGCTGATTTCGCTTGAGAATGGCAAGGCGCTTCCGGATGCGCGCGGAGAGGTGGCCTATGCCGCCGAGTTCTTCCGCTGGTATGCCGAAGAGGCGACGCGGGTCGGCGGGGAATTCCGCCACACGCCTTCCGGCGCACACAATATCCTCGTGGATCACGAGCCGATCGGCATTGCCGTTCTGATCACGCCGTGGAATTTCCCGGCCGCGATGGCGACGCGCAAGATCGGTCCGGCGCTGGCCGCCGGGTGCACCGTGATCCTGAAGCCCGCTTCCGAAACGCCGCTGACCGCCTATGCCATGGCCCGGCTCGGCGAGGAGGCCGGCGTCCCGCCCGGCGTGGTGAACGTGCTGACCACCTCGAAGCCCGGCCCCGTGACGGCGGCCATGCTCGCCGACAAGCGGGTCCGCAAACTGTCATTCACCGGCTCCACCGGCGTCGGACGCACGCTTCTGGCCGAGGCGGCGAAATCGGTTGTGAGCTGCTCGATGGAGCTCGGCGGCAATGCCCCCTTCCTGGTGTTCGACGATGCCGATATCGAGGCCGCGCTCGACGGCGCGATGGTCGCCAAGATGCGCAATGGCGGCGAGGCCTGCACCGCCGCCAACCGGTTCTACGTGCAATCCGGCATTCACGACGCTTTCGTGGAAGGGTTGACCGGGCGGATGGCGGCGCTGAAACTGGGGCGGGGTTACGATTCGGATGTTCAGTGCGGCCCGATGATCACCACCAAGGCGGTGGAAAAGATCGACCGGCTGGTGTCGGAGGCCAAGGCGCGCGGCGCGCGGGCAACGACCGGCGGTGCGCCGGTGGACGGTAGCGGATATTATTATCCGCCGACGGTGCTGGTGGACGTGCCGACCGACGCGGCGCTGGCGCAGGAGGAGATTTTCGGTCCCGTCGCCGCCGTCTACCGCTTCGAGACCGAGGAGGAGGCCGTGCGTCTCGCAAACGATACCGAATATGGGCTTGCGGCCTATGTCTATTCGAGCGATGTCATGCGGGCGATGCGCGTCGGGCGCGGGATCGATACCGGGATGGTCGGCATCAATCGCGGTTTGATGTCGGACCCAGCGGCGCCGTTCGGCGGCACCAAGCAGAGCGGCCTCGGGCGCGAAGGCGGCGTTACCGGCATCCTGGAGTTCATGGAGCCCAAATATTTCGCCGTCGAGTTTTGAGGGGGGAGACAGGACCATGGGGGAGCGCGATCTTTATCGCAACCGGGATTTCATCCCCGATTTCGACGCGATCATGGCCGAGACGGAGGCGCGCAGCCGCGCCTTCGCCGATCGCTCGCGCGTCGAGCGGAACGTGCGTTACGGTGAAACGCCCCGGCAGAGCTTCGACCTCGTCTTTCCGCCGGAGCCCGCTCCCGGTGCGCCGCTGCACATGTTCATTCACGGCGGCTACTGGCGCGCGGGCAGCAAGGAGACGCATACGCTGGTCGCGGCTCCTGTGGTCGCGGCGGGCGGGATCGCCGCGCTGGTCGGCTATGATCTGATGCCGGAAACCCGGCTGGCGGAAATCGTCGCTCAGGTGCGTGCGGCTGCCCGCCGCCTCGTGGACCTTGCGCCTGAGATCGGCGCGGACCCGGAACGCTTCACCGTCAGCGGCCATTCCGCCGGCGCGCATCTGGCATCGCTGCTCGCCTGCAGGGCGCCCGGCGACAACCTTCCGCCGGACGTGCCGACGCTGCGCGGCATGGTTCTGGTCAGCGGCATCTACGATCTTTCCGACATTCCCGGCTCCTTTCTGAAGGATGAGGCCGGAATGCGCGCGGATGAGGCGCAGGCATGGTCGCCGCTTGCCGCCCGGCACATGCCGGGCCCGCTGCGGATCATCACGCGCGGGGAACATGAGACCGCGCCCTTCCAGGACCAGGCAATCGCCCTTGATGCCCTGCTCGCCAGGGACGGGCAGCAGACGGAGCTCAGAACGGAACCCGGCGCCAATCACCTCTCGGTCGTCTTCGACCTTGCCGACCCTGAGGCCGCCCTCGGCCAAAGGCTCTCCACATTGGTGGCGTCATCCTGAAGCGTTTCCCGGCGCCGTCATTGGTTCTTACGAGATCAATGCGTAGCTGAGTTGTACGAGATCGTCCTTCACCGGCTTTGCATCGAGCAGGCGCAGCGCCCGGCGTTGTTCGAGGCCGTCAAAGAGACGTTTTCCGCTTCCGGCGAGCAGCGGATGCACGATCAGGCGGATTTCGTCCACCAGCCCGGCATTGATCAGCGTTGCGGTAATCCGGGCCCCGCCGACGAGATAGATATCCTTGCCGGCAGCCTGCTTGAGCTGAGCGACCTCATCCGTCAAGCGCATGAACCTTGTGTTGGTCCATAGCGCGGATGTGAGCGTCGAGGACAGGACATAATGCGGAATGTTCGGTATAAGCCGAGCCCATTTCACCTCCTCATCCGTCGGCATCTCGCCCGTCATTGGCAGTGGCGCGCCGGGCGATTGCCGCATCGCTGTCCAGTATTGCTCGTAACCCGGATACATGCCGCCGCCCAGCAGGCAGGCGTCGATGTGCGGTGTGATGCCGTAGTCTTCCGACCACGCGGTCACCCAGTCGGCATAGCCGTCCGGGCCCTCAACGCGGCCATCCAGCGATATCTTCATTCCCGAAATCAGCTTGCGCATGATGTCATCTCCCGTCTTTGCTCGCGCGGCTTGCGTGGCCTGTCATCGCCCTATGCCGCGATGCGTTGTTCGTAGTCGGCCTTGTATTGGTGCCACGCATCCCAGAACGGCGCGGGCTGCTCCGCCCGGAGGCGGGATGCCAATATGTCGAGATGCGCGTGCCATCCGGCGGCAATGTTCAAGAGCGTGCCGTGATCTGGCAGCGCCTCGTGGATCAGCGTGAGCCCGGTTTCATCTCCTCTGCTCTCAAGCGTTATCGTCACGCCATCGGTTTCCGGCCAGGTAAAGCCCAGCAGACGGCCAGGTTCGACCGCGTTGATCGTGGATTTCATGCTGTGCTCATTGTCCGCCGCCGCGCCGATCTTCTCGGCGGGTTCGCAAAGTTGGTCGTTGCGCCAGACCAGTTCGAATGCGGAGCCTTGCGCGAGGTTCATCTGGCCGTCCGCCAGCCATTGTCGACGAAGGCCGGCCTCCGTGAGCCAGGACCAGACCGTATCGGCGCGTGCCGGCAGGATCCGGTGGAAAGTCAAGCTGTTGCGTTCGCCGAGAACGGCGTATTCAGATGCGGTTGGGTTCATTTCATGTGCTCCTGTCAGTTTGGGAATTCACGCCTGCCTCGCTAAACGCAGACAAGCTGCGGCTTTGACGGGGTGATATTGTTCTCGCCATGGTCCCGGCGGCTGTCATATCCTGTACGGTGTCCGTTTCTTGCTGAACGACGACGCCCGCCCTGGCCGCGTTGCTTTCCTAGTCCTGAAAGTGGCAGGAGCGAGAGTTACAAGTGTGACGGGATTTTGGATGGACTCACTCATCACAGCCGCCGCCCTTGCCCTTGCAACCGGCGACCCCTTGCTGGCGCTCAATCGCGTCGCGCTGCGTGATGACGCGCCGGCCCTTGCCCTGCGCGGCATCGCGATGGCGCAACTCGGCGATCTGGAGCGTGCCAGAACCACGCTGAGAGCCGCTGCCCGCGCCTTCGGCAGAAAACAGCCGCTCGCCCATGCGCGATGCGTGGTCGCCGAGGCAGAAATCGCCCTGGTTTCGCGCGATCTCGCGGCCGTCCCTGCCATGCTTGCGGAGGCTGGCAGCGCGCTTGAAAGCCATGGCGACACCGTGAATGCGCGCTATGCGACCATTCTGGAAGCACGGCGTCTCTTGCTTGTCGGCAGGATCGAGGAGGCGGAATCCTTGCTGGGCGAGGTCGCGCCTCAGGACCTGTTGCCGTCTTTGCGCGCTGCGCACCAACTGGCGGTCTCGGACATCGCGATGCGCCGCCTTCGCGCCGCCGCCGCGCGCCATGCCCTGGCCCAGGCGGAAGATGCCGCGCGGACCGCCGGGTTTTCCGCCCTGATCGCGGAGGTGCAGAGTGCCGGGCTGTTGCTCAGGAGACCGGCCGCCCGTGTGATATCCGAAGGCGCGGAACGGCCGCTGCGGCTTGACGAGATCGAGCGGTTGCTCGTCTCCGAAACGCTGGTGATCGACGCCTGCCGTCATGTCATCCGCCACGAAGCGAGGGTCGTTTCGCTGGCGACGCGACCGGTGCTGTTCGCGCTCTTGCGGACGATGGGGGAGCACTGGCCGCGCGCGGCATCCAGAGAGGCGCTTCTAGGCGCCGCCTTTGGCGCGAAACGGGCGGATGAATCCCACCGGGCGCGGCTTCGCGTCGAAATCGCGCGATTGCGCGCCGAACTCGGGACATTGGCGAACGTGCGGGCCACGCAGGACGGGTTTGCGATTTCCTCCGGAACGAGATCGCCGGTCGTCGTGCTTGCGCCGCCGGCGGACAGTCCGCATGCGGCATTGCTGGCGCTCCTGGCGGATGGCGAAGCCTGGCCAAGCTCGTCGCTCGCGCTTGCGCTCGGCACCAGCACACGGACGGTCCAGCGCGCGCTCGAGCGGCTTCAGGCCGAGGGCAAGGTGCGTGCCGTCGGCCAGGGGCGGTCGCGCCGGTGGCTGGCGCCGCCAATCCTCGGTTTCCCGACAGTATTGTTACTCCCGGGCGCGCAGCCGGGACGTTAGGATGGATCGCATGAAAAAACACAAAGCTGAAATTATTCGCGAACTGGGCCCCTTTCCGGGCGCCACCCACGTTCACGGCGTCACCTTTGACGGCAACCGCGTCTGGTTTGCCAGCGGAGAGGCGCTCCACGCGCTTGATCCCGTCGATGGCAGGGTGCTGCATACCCACGCGGTCGCGGCGCATGCCGGCACTGCCTTTGACGGCAGCCACATCTACCAGATCGCCGAGGACCGGATTCTCAAGATGATCCCGGAGACCGGCGAGGTGGTTTCGACGATACCCGCGCCCGGCGGCGGCGGCGACTCGGGCCTGGCCTGGAGCGACGGCATGCTCTGGGTCGGGCAGTATCTCGACCGGCAGATCCATCAGATCGATCCCGAGACCGGCGCCGTGCTGCGCACGATCAAAACCGACCGGTTCGTGACGGGCGTGACCTGGATGAACGCCGAGTTGTGGCATGGCACGTGGGAAAACGAGGAAAGCGAACTCCGGCGCATCGATCCGCAGACGGGAGAAGTCCTCGAGCGGATCGGGATGCCGGACGGCACGATCATCTCCGGCCTGGAGGCGGATGGCGGCGATTGCTTCTATTGCGGCGGCGGACCGGGAGGAACCGTCCGGGTCGTGCGGCGGCCCTAAAATTTCCAGTTGAAGTGCTCCTACCATGGGGGGAGCGCGGCCTTTGAGGCGCCTTGCCTATCGTGTGGCGTGCCGATTCTCCAGCCAGGCGATGCCGAAGTCGACGATGTCGCGTGCCGGGAACAGAAAGCAGTCGGCATTACCGACCTTGCCGTAAGGCGGCCTGTGCGTCGCGACATAGTCTCTGGCGATGCGTTCCACGGCGTCGGTCTGTCCTTCGATGGCATAACAATCGAGAATGCCGTTGGTGTCCCAGTCTTCCGCCTTGTGCCAGTGTTTCAGGCCGTCCGCGCCGAGCAACGGCATCTCGTAGGTGACGCGGCGCTTGTCCGGAATGTCAGCCACCGCCTCGGCATAGTGCAAGGCCGTCACCGCATCGAGCGGCACGCCAAGAAGAAGAACCTTGCCGTTGTGGGCAATGAAACGCTCGATCGGGGAACGGGGCCCGAACGCATCCCCCAGGGCATGCGGCGCAATAAGGGTTGCGGCAAGCGGGCCGACAGCCACCATGGAGGCGTCGGGATGTGCGCTTCGCCTGGCGCCGGGCTGATCGGCGAGCAGGGCGTTGAACATGCCGAAGCCGGGATAGACGTCGGCGGTGACGGGGTTGAAGGCGGGCCAGTTCGAACGCGCGTCGTCGGCAAGCGTTGCGCCATTCAGCGTTTCCTCATAGGGCGAGCGATCCCAGGAGGCGTAGCCCATCAGCGTCCCGCCGGGCCCGACCGCCGACAGCAGGCAATGCAGCAAAGCGTCCGCGCCGCCTTCCACGGGACCGACCGATCGGAGCGATGCATGCACCATGAGCAGGTCTCCCGGCCGCACGCCGAGATCGGAAAATTGCCGTGTGATTTCGGCGGCTGTCGCCGGTCGTGAAGGCGGTTGCGTCAAGATAACCCCCGAATCTGACGAAAGCGGAACAGAGTCCGCCGACAATGCTGTGTACACCTTGAGTATCCGTCTTGGTCAAGCGGGCCTTCTGACCCGCTTGCAATTGTCGCGCAGCAGAGCGTCTGCGACTGCGATAAGCTTTCGCATGAAGACTGCTATCGCGATTTTAGGCGGCTTGCCTGCTTATTCGGCCAAGGCCGCATAGTGCGGCAGCGGCTCTTCCATCGATGTTATCCATGCCAGGCATTCCGATGAAAAGTGCTGTTGCTGTAACCGCCGAGATGCCGGGAATGGAGATGAGAAAGTCGTGTCTGGCTCTGAGAGCGGCGTCCTTGTCGATCGGCGCCATGACTGCGTCGTCAACGGCTTTGTGCTGTCGGAATGTCAGTCGTAGAAATGCAAACTAAAAACAAAAATGCGATTTTATGGCCAATTATGAATTTATAGATTGCATTTTGTATCCAAAAATGGATTATCTCGTCCCGAAGGGGAGATTCCATGACTGCAATTGCCGCCGCCAAAATCATCATCATCGGATATGGAGAGGTCGGCCGCGCCTTCGGTCAGCAACTGGAACAGGCCGGCGAGCAGCCTCTTTATGTCGATCCGGTTGCTACCGCCCGCGATGAAAAGCACCAGGTCGTTCCCGCCTTGCCCGACCACATCGCACCCGGCTCTTTGCTGCTTGGCGTTTTTCCCTCCGCCGTCGCCGCCAGTGTGGCGCGCGATGTCGCGAAGCGGGCCGGCGCGTTCACCTATGCCGATCTGTCGTCTTCGCCGATGGCGCTGATGCGCGAGTGCGATGCGATCCTGGCAAGCACGGAGGTGGCTTTCGTCGACGGCGCCATCATGGGGTCGGTCGATCTGTCCGGGGCAGGTTCGCCGATCATTCTCTCAGGAGCTGAGGCCGAAAGTGTCTCCGTTGCGCTCAATCGTCTTGGCTTCAACACCCGCGCAATGGCCAATTCTCTTCCGGGAGAAGCCGGCGGATTGAAGCTCCTGCGCACGCTGATGTCCAAGGGCATCGAAGCGCTGGCCGTCGAGTGCTACGCGACCGCGCAGCGCATGGGGCTTGAGGCGGAGCTGCGCGAAAATCTTGCCGATATCAGCGCACGACCCTTTCCCGACCTGCTCGATGCGATGGTGCGGACACATGTCCTGCATGCCCCCCGGCGCGAGCATGAGGTCGAGGATGCCATCGCCCAGGCGCGCAGTTTCGGGCTGCAGACCCCGGTGTCCGATGCGGTTCTGGCCGCTTATGCAAGAACATCGCAGCGGATTTCACAGGAAAGGCCTGCGGCACCAGCCAATGTAGCGGAGGCGGTGCGCTGGCTTTCCGCAGGTCTGTCGTGACCGCGCGCCGTTTGCGCCGCTTTCTGAAAGCCCGGCGGCCGCTTCCCACACACCACCATTTGACTATCGGAGAGAAGAAATGACTGCCGGCTTCAGAATTCATGCCCGCAAATCCAGGGTGGAAAGCGCCCTTGTGGAAGGGTTTTCAAGCCTTCCCGTCGCCAATGTCTCGGACGCGATGAACCGGATGACCGCCGCCGGGTCGCGGCTGCGCCCGTACCACGCCGAAGGGCGGATCATGGCTGGTCCCGCGCTGACGGTAAAGACCCGTCCCGGCGACAATCTGATGGTGCACAAGGCGATCGACATGGCAGAAGAGGGCGACGTCATCGTCGTCGACGCGGGCGGAGACCTGACCAACTCGATCATGGGTGAAATCATGGTCTATCTCGCGCAGGAAAACCGGGTGGCCGGCTTCGTGATCAACGGCGCGATCCGGGACGCAGAGGAAATCCGCGAAAGCGGCATGGCGATGTTTGCCGCCGGCGTTTCCCATCGCGGCCCTTACAAGGACGGCCCCGGCGAAATCAATGTTCCGGTTGCGATCGACGGGATGGTGATTAAGCCGGGCGACCTGATCCTTGGCGATGGCGACGGCGTGCTCTGCGTTCCGGCCGGCGAGGCGGCGGAAATCCTTGAGGCTGCGCGCGCAAAGCAGGCTGCCGAGCAGAAGGAGATCGCCGCGATCCGCAACGGCACGGTCGACCGCAGCTGGGTGAACGAAATTCTGACGAACCGCAACGTTGAATATATCGACTGAAAGTTAACGCTCTAGGAGGAGAAAAACCATGGAAAAGAAAACACTGACAGCACTTGCCGCGGCGATAACGCTTTCGCTTACAGCCCACGGCTCGGCGCAGGCCGAGGTGACCGAGGCGCAGTTGCAGGAACTGGCGAAGACCTTGCCGGAAAAGACCCAGGTTTCGGTGCTGGCGATCGACAGCAGCACGTCGGAATGGAGCATGCTTGAGAAACCCTTCTGGGAGGAAGTCGTGCCGCGCCTCAGCGACGGCCGGATCGACGTCAAGCTCAGCTCGATCACCGAGTTGGGCGTGCCCGGTTCGCAGATGGTCACCCTGGTGCGCTCGGGGGTCTACGACATGGCCGATACCGTTGCGTCCTATGCCAGCGAAAACATGAAGATTCTGGATGGCATGGACATTTCCGGCGTCACGCCGACGATCGAGGGCGTGCGCGCCAGCAGCGACGCCTTCATGCCGGTCATCAACGAGACCCTGTCGAAAAAGGCGGGATCGGTTGCGCTCGCAAGCTGGCCGACCACCGGTCTCGTTCTGTGGTGCGGCGCAAAGGTTGAAAGCCTCGAAGACCTGAAGGGCAAGACCGTTCGCGTCTTCAGCGGCACGCAGGCCGATCTGATCACCGCGCTCGGCGCGACGGCGGTTTCCATGCCGTTTGCCGAAATGGCGCCGGCCCTGCAGCGCGGCGTGATTGATTGCGGCATCACCGGAACCGCCAGCGGCAATATCGCCAAGCTGCCGGAGGTCACGAAATATGTCTATGCACTGAACACCGGCTGGGCCCCGCAGATCAGGATCGTGAATGAATCCTGGTTCAACAAGCAGACGCCCGAGGTGCAGGAATGGCTGCGCCTTGCCAGCGAATATTTCGAGCAGGAAATGGCCTGGCCGACGCAGATCCGCAACCACAATATGGGCCTGTGGTGCACCGCCGGCGACGCGCAGTGCGACGATAGCGGCGCGTTCCAGAAATATGATGCGACCGTCACGGTTCCGACCGAGGCCGAACTCGCCGAAGTCGCGCGGCTGACGCAGGAAAAGGTGCTGCCGAATTTCGCCGGCAATTGCGGTGAAGCCTGTGTATCGGAGTGGAATGCAACGATCGGCGAGCTTGTCGGGATTGAGATGAAGCAGTAGAGCCGGTTGGCAACGGGGTCCGGTCGGGTCAAGAGACCTGATCGGGCCCTTTGCCTTTCGGCATCGCAGCTTCGATTTGTCTGAAACCGCTGACGTGGGAAATCTGCCTATGACATCCGCACCAGTCCCCAAAAAGCGCTCGCTGTTGCAACAGGTAACGATCCTGGCCTCCCGCGCCGGCGGTTATGGCCTGCTCGGCATCGCCGCGATGATTTGCGTGGATACGATTTCGCGCAAGCTGTTCAAGGTCTCGATTACCGGGTCGACCGAGATCACCGGTTTCGTCTTCGCCTTTGCCACCGGCGTTGCAATTGCCTATGCGGCGCTGTTCACCGCGCATATCCGGCTTGATGTCGTGCAGCGTCTGCTGCCCACCCGCATTCGGGGGTCGCTCGACGTGCTGGCGGCGCTGACCATGCTGATCGGCGCGGCTATCCTGAGCTGGAACGAGTGGCTTCAGCTGAAGGAGGCCATCGAATTCGATGCGACCTCGACCTTGCTCAATATTCCGCTGGTCTATCCGCATGCGCTCTTCCTGCTCGGGCTGTTGCTTTTCACGCTGGTCTCGGCGCTCGTCCTCATCGGACTGTTGCGCCGGTTTCCCCAGACGGTTGAGCACCCGGGAGCGCAAGGACATCAGAGCCTCGAAGAACTCGGCGACCTCTAGAGCAATTCCAGGTGAAGTGGATACCGGTTCACCGTCCGGAATTGCGTGAAAACAAAAGATAGAGCCTTTCCGCGTTTCCGTGAAATGCGGAAAGGCTCTGGAAAGCCCCGGAACAAAAGCCATGTCTATTCTCGGATTTATCGGCAGCCTCTTCGGCCTGATCGCGACAAGCATTCCGGTCGGAATTGTCCTGCTGTTCGCGGGCATCCTCCTCAGCTTGTTCTGGCTGCCCGTCAACATCATCTCGGTGATCGGGATCACCACCTGGGAGACGGCAACCAACGACCTGCTGGTCGCCATTCCGCTGTTCATCCTGATGGGCGAAATCATGCTGCACAGCGGCAGCGCCTCCTCCATGTACCGCGCCTTGCTGCCGTGGCTGAACCGCCTTCCGGGCGGTCTGATGCACACCAATATCGCCGCTTGCACCATGTTCGCCGCCACCTCCGGTTCCAGCGTGGCCACGGCCGCCACCGTGGGCACGATCGCCTTTCCCGAGATCGAGAAGAACGGCTACAATGAGCGGCTGTTCCTGGGCACGGTCGCCGCCGGCGGAACGCTGGGCACGCTGATCCCGCCCTCCATCAATATGATCATCTATGGCGCGATCACCCAGACCTCGATCCCGCAGCTTTATCTGGCGGGCTTCATCCCCGGCATATTGCTGGCGCTGATCTTCATGCTGGCGGTAATTCTCTGTTGCGTGTTCTTTCCCTCCTGGGGCGGGCGAAAAGAGCGCTATGGCTGGGCGGACCGGCTGGGCAGCCTGCCGCAATTGCTGCCGATCTTCTTTATCTTCATCGTCGTGGTCGGGTCGATCTATGCCGGCGTCGCGACCCCGACCGAGGCCTCCGCGCTCGGCATTGCCGCTTCGCTGATCCTCAGCGCCTTCAACGGCACGCTCTCCATCGCCATGCTCAACAAGGCGATCGAAGGCACGATGCGTTCGACGGGCATGATCATGCTGCTCCTGATCGGCGCCTATTTCCTGAACTTCGCGCTCGGCATGTCCGGCTTTATCGAGCAGATCACGGACTATATTTCCGGTCTGGCAATGCCGCCCCTGGCCGTTCTGTGCATTATCATTGTGTTCTACATGGCGCTCGGCTGCGTGCTGGACGGGATTTCGATGATCGTGCTGACGGTCCCGGTGACCGCGCCGCTCATTATCGGTCTCGGCTACGATCCGGTCTGGTTCGGCATCATCCTGATGATGGTGATCGAGGCCGGGATGATCACGCCGCCGATCGGGATCAATTGCTATGTGGTGCAGGGCCTGCGGAAATCGGGGTCGCCAAACGACGTTTTCATCGGAATCCTGCCCTTCCTCGGTGCGATCATCGCCATGATCGGCCTCATGATCGCATTCCCGCAGATTGCGCTCTGGCTGCCGGAAAGTCTGCAATGACCATTGACGAAAACATCGCTTCCTCCGGCGCCTGGGACTGCCATTTTCACATCCTCGATGCCGCGGCCCCGGTCGTCGCCAATGCCGTCATCGCGAACCGGACCGCCAGTTGCGACGACTACCGCGCGGCGACCGCCGGCATGGGCCTGACCCGCGGCGTGCTGGTGCAGCCCTCCCTTTACGGTCGCGATCACACCGTCCTGCTGCGCGCGCTCGCTGAACTTGGCGCGGGCTACCGCGCGACCGGCGTGATCACGCCGGATGCCGACCGGGATACGCTTTCAGCGTGGCACGAAGCCGGCATGCGGGGCGTACGCTTCAATCAGGTTCAAGCCGGCGCGACGCAGATCGAGGACATGCCGAAAACCGCTGCCCTGATCCGCGATCTGGGCTGGAATATCGAACTGCATCTGCCCGCCAGTGAATTGTCCCGCTATTTTGAGATGCTCGCCGATCTCGGCGTCCCGCTTGTGCTCAACCACCTCGGCCGCTGCCGTCCCGGTCATGGCCCGGATCTGGAGGCGCTCCTGCGGCTTTATGAACTGCCGCATGTCTGGGTCAAGCTTTCGGGCCCTTACCATGAGGATGTGGACGACCTCTCCTGGGCGCATAGTTTTGATGTCGCGAGGCAGCTGATCGCCACCGACTCCTCTCGGCTCATATGGGGAAGCGACTGGCCGCATGTGACCGAGAGCAAGTCCCCGGACTTCTCGAAGCTCCTCTCCTTCATTCGCACGGCGGCCGGCGATGAAGCCGTCCTGCGCCGGATCATGTCGGAAAACCCTCAGACGCTCTATCGTTGAAGCGCGAAAGGGAAGGTTTCAAGTTACGGATGACAGCTTGTATCCATGAGACCTGCGTTCTAACCTGCCGGCGGCCGACGGGAGACTCGTCTTTTCGCGGACAAGCCTACGAGAGTTGAATGATAAGGTCAGGTGTCGCATGAGCGTCAGTGACGATGTACACACGGAATTGAGACGCCGGCTGATCGCGGGCCACTTCTCACCCGGGGAAAAACTGCGGGAAGAACATATCGCGGCCGAACTGCATGTCAGCCGCACTCCCGTCCGGGCAGCGCTTCAGCGGTTAATCACGGAAGGCCTGCTTGAGGCCGCGCCGAAGCGCGGCGCCGTGGTCAGTCAGTGGACCGACAATGATATCGAGGAAATCTTCGAGCTGCGCATTCTCGCGGAAGGACTGGCCGCCGCCTGGGCGACGCGCAACATGTCGGATGCCGATATCACAAAAATGGAAGAGATGAACCGCGACATCGCTCGCGCGTTTGAAGGCAAAGCCCGTAATTTCAGGGACATCGTCCAGTCGGTGAACCATGAATTTCACATGCAGATTTATCAGGCCTGTGGCAGCGCACGGTTGCGCAATTTCGGCACCTCGCTGCTGGAATATCCCAAACTGTTGGGCGGATTCTACATCTACTCGGACAACGAGATCCAGGAGAGCATTCAGCAGCACGAGGATATTCTGCACGCGCTGCGGGCCCGCAACGAGCGATGGGCGCGCTCCTCTGTGACCTCCCACCTCAGCGCGGCTTTCGAACGGCTCAAACGCTCCCGCCGCAGGCCTGGCGTAACGGTCACTCCCCGGGATTAACGCACCGGTCCCCAGCCCTACGGCGCATCAGCGCTGCGCAAACGAACGCCTGCTTCGCGCAACATCGTTTCCGAGACATCGAAGCTGTGATCCAGCTTGCCATCGTTTTCCGGCTTGGGGGGACAATCGACGCACGTGATCCCGCTCTGGATGATGGCGCGGGCGCAGTCGGCGCAGGGGAAGCGGTTGACATAGATGGTGCAGCCCGCAAGAGCCGCGCCGGAGCGGGCGGCGTTGTAGACGGCATTTCGCTCGGCATGTTCGATCCAGAAGAATTTCTCGCCGCTCGCCCGGTCGAAACGGGCGGCATCATGATCCGAGACGCCGCGCGGCAGGCCGTTATAGCCGGTGGCGCGGACCTCATGGCCCGGCCCGACGATGACCGCGCCGACCTTGAAGTCCCGGTCCTCGGACCACGAGGCGGTTTCATCACAGAGCGCCCGGAAGCGCGCGGACCATGTTGCTTCATCGGCCATGTCTTTTTGCCTTTCATGGGTTTTCAAGCACGGCGGTGTCGAGGGCGGCGCGTGCGGTTTCGTCAGGCGGCGTGAACGGCGGCAGGACATTCTGCCAGACAGGATTGCCGCGGCGCTTGCCGACGAGATATTTGACGGAAGGCACCAGCGGGTGGGCGGCGATCGCCTTGCGGGTTTCGACAATCGCGCCGGCGAGTGCGTCGTCCGGGGCGGCCATATAGCGGGCGCAGAGCGGCGCGGAAATGTTCACCGTCGCGGAAATGCAGCCTGCAAAGCCCGACGCCTCGATCTCGGCAAGAGCGGTTTCGGAACTTGGAAACACGGAAAGACCCGGCACAGCGGCCACCAGGTTTCGGCAATAGGCGAGATCGCCGGAGGAATCCTTGATGCCGGTAAAACGCTCGGGTCGGGCGGCGGCGAGGCGGGCGACGACGTCCACCGGGATCGGCACGCCGGTCATCTGCGGGAAATTGTAGAACCAGACCGCGATCGGACTTTCGCCAAGCGCTGCGTCAAGCGCCATGTACCAGCGAAACAACCCGTCATCGCTCACCGGCTTGTAATAAAAGGGCGGCAGAACAAGCGCGATGTTGTAGCCCATCTCGGCAGCGCAGAGCGTCAGGTCGAGCGTATCGGCAAGGGCGGGAAGGCCGGTGCCCACCATCAGCCGCGCGGGGTCGAAGGCTTCCGCCGCCCACCGCATGACCGCCTTGCGCGCCCCGATGCCGAGCGAATTCGCTTCGCCCGTGGTGCCGAGGATGTTCAAGCCGTCACAACCATTTGCGAGCGCCCAGCGGCAATGTTCCAGGAATGGCTCCTTGAGCGCCCTTCCCTGATGGTCCACAGGCGTCGGAACCGCGGCGACAATACCTTTCATGTCGAATTTTCCTTTTTTATTGTCCAATCACGGACGATGGAATGATCGTCGATCGGCGGCGCGCTCTTTGCCCAGCCGCCCGGCTCCTTCAGCCCACCATTGCCGTCGTCGAAAACTGCGCGGTTGATCTCGACAAAGCGGGCGATATCTGCCCCTGGATCATCGTCGTAGCGGATAGCATCGACCGGGCAGATGCTCTCGCACATGCCGCATTCGATGCATTCGGTCGGATGGATGTAGAACATCCGACCGCCCTCATAGATGCAGTCGACCGGACAGACGGTGGCGCAGACGCCGTCCTTGATGTCGATGCATTCGCTCTTGATCACCAGCGCCATGGCAAGCCTATCTGCCGCGCCAGACCGGGGCGCGTTTCTCGCGAAAGGCGGCGACCCCTTCCTCGGAATCCTCCGAGACCAGCGCTGCGATCAGCTCCGGCGTCTGCAGCGCGCGGGCTTCCATGGGCGTAAGATGCGCGGTTTTGCGCAGGGTCGCCTTGATCGCCTTGACCGACAAGGGCGCCGATTTCAGGATATCGGCGACCCAGGCTTCGACTTCGGCATCGAGGCTTTCGGGCGGCACGACGGCGTTGACCAAGCCGGCGGCATGCGCTTCGGCGGCGCTCATCATCCGCCCGGTCATCATCAGGCCGGCTGCGATGTTGCGCGGGATCAGCCGTTGCAGGGCGACCATGCCGCCATCGAGCGGCAGGCGGCCGACCCTCGCCTCGGGCAGGCCGAAGCGGGCGGTGTCGCTGGCGATCACGATATCGGCGCCGAGCACCATTTCCAGCCCGCCGCCAAGCGCCACGCCGTTGACGCGGGCGATCACCGGCACGGTGAGGCTCTGGCGCAGAGCGATGCCGCCGAAGCCGTTCGGGTTCATCCGCGCCCAGTATTCGAGGCCCGAAGCGCCGGAGCCCGACTTGAGGTCGGCGCCCGCGGAAAAGGCGCGGTCTCCCGCTCCCGTCAGCACCACGCAGCGGATATCGGGATTGGTCTCGATTGCCTGCCATATCTCCTCAAGCCGCGCCTCTGTCGCCTGATCGACGGCATTCATCCGCTCGGGACGATTGATGATAACCCGGGCGACATGGTCTTCGATGTCGAACAGAACGCTCATCCGGCTGCCCTTACTTTCGCGTCAAGGCCGAACTCGGCGATCACCTCCGCCGTGTGTTCACCGAGCCTGGGCGGCTTGTGACGCAGCAGCACGGGCGCATCGCTGAGGTGAACCGGCGAGGCAACGAGGGTCAGCGGCCCGAGAAGATCATGGTCGAAATCGATCAGCATGTCGTTGATGGCAGTCTGCGGATCGGCAAGCGCCTCGCCAAGCGCCCGCACCGGCGCGCAAAGGAGATCCTGGCCTTCGAGCCGCTCGATCCAGTGGGCGGTGGTGTTGGTGGCGATCGCGTCGGCGAAGCGCTTCTGCAGGTACGGCTTGTTGGCGCGCTGGCTGGCAAGGTTGGGGTAGGTCGGCGACAGGTCCTCGATCCCCAACGCGGCGCAGATGTCGCGCAGCGGATTGGCCTTGAACGCGCCGACGATCACCAGCGCGCCGTCAGTGCTGTCGAACACGCCCGTCAGGGGCATCGCGGCCCAGTTCAAAACGGCGCGGTGCTTGTTCCACTGGGCGGCTTCCTGCATCTGCATGGCAATCATGGAGTCGTAGAGCGAAACCTCGACGCGCTGGCCGTGGCCTGTCTTCTCGCGGGAGAAGAGCGCGGCAAGCACGCCCTGCACCAGATGCATGCCGGCGGTGTAGTCGCAGAGCGTGGTCGGATAGATCGAGCGCGGGACCGAGGGGTCGGACGTCTTTTCCATCACACCGGTCATCGCCTGCGCCAGCACATCCTGGCCGCCCTTGTGGGCATAAGGGCCGGTCGAACCGAAACCCGTGCCCGACGCGCAGATGATCTTCGGGTTGATCGCCTTCAGCGCCTCGTAGCCGAAGCCGAGCCTGTCCATCACCCCGGCACGGAAATTGTCGACCACGACATCGGCCTGGCGCACGAGATCATAGACCATCGCCTTGCCCTCCGCCGTCTTCGTGTCGATCTCGACGGAGCGCTTGTTGCGGTTGAGCGAGCAGTAGACGGCATTGTTGCGGCCGGCCTCGGTGTGGTCGTCGAAGAAATGGCGCGACAGGTCGCCGGCCCCCGGACGCTCGATCTTGATCACGTCCGCCCCGAAATCGGCCAGCATCTGCGTGGCGCACGGACCGAGCATCACCTGGGTGAAGTCGATCACCCGGATGCCGGAAAGGGGAAGGCTATCGGTATTCATGGTATTGTCTTTCATTCTGCTGCAGCGGTGTTTTCAACGCGGGCGTTCGCCGAGGGGATATCGCCGGGATCGGCCCCTTGCGCGCGCATGCGTTTCTGAATGGTCGCGACATCGGCGTCGCGCAGCGCCACATTCTGTTCGAGCGCCACGGCAACGGCGACACCCGCCGCCTCGCCCTGCGCCATGCAGGGCGGAATCTCGCGGGAGAGTTTCTGGGCCTCGCTTTCCACCGAATAGTGACGGCCGGCGACGATCAGATTGTCGATCCCCTTCGGCAGCAGGGCGGGGTAGGGCGTATAGTAGTCGCGGCCGCGGCAGACGCTGTCGGCAAAGTGGCGGCGGCTCTTCACGTCGTCGCGGGTGACGACATATTCGCCCTGCAGCAACCGGGTCTGGCGGATGCCTAGCTGTTCGGCGGCGCCTAGCATCTTGGCGTTCTCGAAGCCCGGCAGGTTGGCGCGCACGAAGTGCAGCAGCTTCATCATCCGCTCGCGGCCTTCGACCTCGGCGGCCAGCATGTCCTCCGGCGACAGCCCGTCATAGCCCGGCATATGCGGGCAGTTGCACCAGACGATGCCGGGCAACGGGGTCTTCAGCCACCACATGCCCCAGGCCCCGCCGATAACCCGGCGCACCTGCCGGTCGAGCGCCTTGTATTCCTCCGGATGCTCGAACTCGAAGGCCTTGGCCTTTTCGGTATCGACATCGCAAAGCCGGAACACGGTGGTGACGATATACTGGCCCGTGAGAAAAGACGCGCCCGCCGAGGCGGCGACATCGAGGTCGCCGCTGGCATCGATGACCATCTTCGCGCGGATCGCCTGGCGTCCAACCTTGGTCTGGCAGATGACGCCCGTCACCTTGCCATCCTCCACCAGCGCCTCGGAGAACCAGGAATGGAGGCGGAGGTTGACGCCGGCCTCGCGCACCAGGTTCAGGCTGGTCCGCTTCCAGCAGTCGGGATCGAAGGCGACGGCGTGGATAATTGGCTGCGGCATGCCGGTCTTGTGAAAGTCGATCGCCCCCCAGCGCGCCCATTTGCGCCACATCTCCCAGTTCGTCAGGCAGTCTTCCGGCGGGGGATAGACCGCGCCGTCTTCTGCCGCCATCCGGTCGACGAACTCGGAGACAATGCCGGTGGTGACGATCTCGTTGCCGTCATTGACCATGTCGTCCAGCACCAGAACCATGCCGCCGGAGGCCATGCCACCGAGATGGTGATAGCGCTCCATGAGCGTGACCGAGCAGCCGTTGCGCGCGGCTGAAACCGCAGCACTCACGCCCGCGGGACCGCCGCCGATGACGACCACATCGCAATCGGCGACCACCGGTATCTGCTCGTCCCGTTTCAGGGCTATATGTCCGTATGTCTCTTTCATCTTGGCACAGCTCTTCCCCGGGCATGTCGCCCGTCTTGAAATTCCGGTTGAGGTTTTCCTACCAGCGCACGATCAGGCGTTCGGCGAGCGTCACGGCGGCAAACAGCAGCACCGACAGCCCCGAAGACAGGAACACCGTCGCGTAAAGCAGCGCGGAGCGGAAATTGAAGGTGGCGTCGAGGATCAGCGCCCCGAGCCCCAGATTGGCTCCCACCCATTCGCCGACGATCGCGCCGATGACGCAGGTGGTTGCCGCGATCTTCAACGCCGAGAACAGGAAGGGCAGCGACGAGGGCAGGCGCACCTTCCAGAACACTTCCGATTTCGACGCTGACAATACCCGCGTCAGCTCCAGGATCTGCGGACTTGCCGAATTGAGGCCGCGCACCATGTTGACCAGCGTCGGAAAGAAGCAGATCAACGCCGCAATCATCACCTTGGCCGTCAGCCCCGAGCCGAAAATCAGCACCAGGATCGGCGCGATCGCCAGGATCGGAACGGTGTTGATGAACACGGCAAGCGGGAAGAACGCCCGTTCGGCCATCCGGCTATGCACGAAGGCGATCGCGATCAGCACCGCGACCAGATTGCCGACAAGGAAACCCAAAACCGCCTCAAGCAAAGTCGGCCAGAAATTGGCCATCAGCGTTGCGAAATCCTTGACGAAGACGAGCACCACGTCGCTGGGCGCAGGCGCGATATAGGACGGCACGCCGAAAAGCCGGACGCCGGCCTGCCATATCAAAAGCAGAAGGATCGCGGTGCCGACCGGTATCGCCACCGAAATCAGCCGCGACAGCCGGGCCGCGCGGATCGCGGCGACATTATCGCGCATTTCCATATCGGCGGACATCTGAGAGATCGCCATCAGCATGTCTCCAGTGTCTGGCGCAGTTCCGCCGCATGGCGGATGAACTCCGGCGTTTCGCGCTGGGCAATTGAACGGGGGCCGGGAATATCGATATCGACGATCTTCCGCAGCCGGCCCGGATGGGCCTGCAGCATCAGCACCTTCTGGCCGAGAAACACGGCCTCCGGGATCGAATGGGTGACGAACAGGATGGTCGCGCCGGTCTCCTCCCAGATCTTCAGGAGCTGCAAGTTCAGATGGTCGCGGGTCATCTCGTCGAGCGCGCCGAAGGGCTCGTCCATCAGCAGCAACTTGGGGTGACAGACCAGTGCGCGGGCAATCGCCACGCGCTGTCGCATGCCGCCGGAAAGCTCGTGCGGCAATGCGTCCTCCCGGCCCTTCAACCCGACAAGCTCCAGCAGTTCGCGCGGGGTCCTGTCGCTGATCGGAAGCTTGATGCCACGGCTGCGCCCGACCTCGAGCGGCAGTTCGACATTCTTCAGCGCGCTCCGCCACGGCAGCAGGCTGGCATCCTGAAACACGAAGGCGAATTCGCGGGCAAGCCGTGCTTCCTCGGTCGACTTGCCGAACACGCTCACCTCGCCGGATGCCGGCGGGATGAGATCGGAGACGAGACGCAGCAGCGTGGATTTGCCGCAGCCAGACGGGCCGAGGATCGTCCAGAACTCGCCTTCGCCGATATCGAGGCTCAGATCCTGAATGGCGGTGAAATCGCCGAACTTCACGGAGGCGTTGCGCAGCCGAGCCGCAGGCGCCGGAGCGCCTGCCTCCCGATATGCCATCGCCGCGTTTGACGCGTTCATGGCGATCACCCCAGCTTTGGCCGCGTGTCGGCGGTGGCGTCCAGAACGGAGAGCGTCATGACCTCGTCGACGGTCGGCGCACCGCCCTCGAACTGGTCGAGTTCCTGGTAGATGTCGATCTGGTCCTGCCAGTTCTCCTTGGTCATGGTGCCCCAGCCGTTTTCCCTGGTGGCTTCGTTGAAGGAATAGTCGAGCACCAGCGGCACGGCTTCCATCTCGGCGGCCTTGTCGAAATTTGGATAGGCCTCGACCAGATAGTCGACCGCCTTGTCCGGATTTTCGCGGGCAAAGCCCCAGCCGCGCGAGATCGCGCGGATCATCGCGTCCACCTTGTCGCCGTGGTCGGCAAGCGTGCTGTCCGTCACGTAGAACGGATTGGCGTAAAGCTTGATGCCGGCGTCCCAGAGCGTCATGTCGACGCGTTGATCGCCCAGAATTTCCAGCGCCTTGACATTGGTTTTCCAGCCGGTGATCGCGTCGACCTGGCCGGTCATCAGCGGGTTCATGTCGGAGCCGATGATGACCAGTTCGACCTGATCTTCCGGAATGTTGTTCTTGGCGAGTAGCGCCCTGAACAGAATGCGTCCGGTGGCCTGGGTGCCGATCTTCTTGCCGATCATGTCTTCCGGCTTGGTGATCGGTGTCTCTTTCAGCGAGAAATAGGTGTAGGGATGCTGCTGATAGCCGGCGGCGATGCATTTGACCGGAATGCCGGCGGCGCGCGCCAGCATCAGTGAGGGGCTGGACGAGACCTGGCCGAGATTGGCGCGGCCCGAGGCGACGGAGGCGACGCCGTCGATGTTCGGCCCGCCCGGAATGATCTCGAATTCGAGGCCCTCCTCGGCGAAATAGCCGAGCTTGTTGGCGCAGATCTCGCCAAGATTGCCGTTCGAGGCAAGCCAGCCGAGCTGCATGGTGACCTTGAACGTGTCGGCCGCCCGCGACGGCGTGATGGAAATCAGGCTGCCAGCGCCGGCAAGGCCGGCGGCTGCGCCCATGGATTTCAGAAGCGAACGGCGGCTGAGGCCGTTCAGAATGGAGTGCGGCATCGATGTTCTCCCTGCCACTGGTTGCTGATGCACTGACCCGGTGTTCCCCTGCCGGTTATCAGTGCCAGAAGTGTACGGAGCATACGGCGCTGCAAAAAGTGCAAAAACCTGCTAACAGTGAGGCATAAAATGCACCACCTGTGGCGGAGCGCCCGATGCATTCGACATTCATGCGCTATTTCGACGAGGTTGCCCGCCAGGGGTCGATCCGCAAGGCTGCGGCCGTTCTCAACGTCTCCTCGACCACGGTGAACCGGAAGATCATCGCCACGGAAAAGACGATCGGCGTGAGTCTGCTGGAGCGCACGCCCGAGGGCGTGACCCTGACAGATGCCGGGCGGATCGTGCTGGAACATTGTCGCGAGACGCTGAACGGCTACGAGCGCACCAAGATGATGCTGGACGATATTCGCGATCTGCGCTCTGGTCACATCAATATCTGTGCCATCGATTCCGTGACCTACGGTCTGCTGCCGCGCATCCTGCTCGATTTCAACAGCGTCTATCCGCAGGTCACCTATTCGGTGACCACGGCGCAGCCGGACGAGATCGCCGAGGCGGTGGCGAGCGGTGCCTGCGATATCGGTATCACCTTCACCTTCGACCTTCATCCCGACGTCAGGGTCATTTCGGAAAAGGGCGCGCCGATCGGGATCATCATGCGTTCCGACCATCCACTCGCCACCCGTTCGAGCCTGTCGATCGGCGATCTTTCCGGTCTGAAGCTGGTGCGCACGGTCGATGCGCGCGGACGCAATTCGATCATCGATCAGGCGCTTGCGGGGTTTGCGCCGTCACTCTCAACCAACTGCTTCACTGATACATTGCATGTCGCCAAGCACATGATCCTGGCCGGTCGCAGCCTCGGCGTTTATACCCAGATCGGGTTTTACGAGGAAATCCAGCAGGGCAAGCTCTGTTTCGTTCCGCTGCAGCAGGAGGTGCTGCTCAATCTGAAGATCGGCGTCATCATGTCCGCGTCCTCCGGTATTTCCCCGCCGGAACGGCTTCTCGGCAACGAGATCAAGCGCTCCCTTGCCAGCCTTCTCCTCGACGTATCTGCGCCGATCTCGGCTTAGGGTCTTCACAGATATCCCTGCGCATGCTCGTTGCGCTCATCGGTCGCCCCCCATCAATTGACCGGAGCTGTGCCCGGCCTGCGCATGACCGTGTTTCATCACTGATTTACCTTGCCGCCAGTTTCGCCCTCAGGGAGGAGGTTGAGCGCGACGATCACCTTGGAGTCCTTCATGCCGGCGAGGTGCTGGATCGCGCCCGAGATGCTGATGGCGACACAAAGGTCGAGGTCGCGATGCGAAAGGTGATGACCTTTTTCCGGACAAAGACACCGGTCTTGCATTTGTCAAATTTATATGTAGTATGCTAACTAATAGCTACCTAACATATAGCGACCTATCGACATGACCCAGACATCCACCGAATTGCAGATCGCCTTTATCGAGGCGCTTGGCGTTGCCAGCCGCAAGATGCGCACGCTTTACAATGCGCGGGTTGCGGAACTGGGGCTGACCTTTTCGCGCGCCCGCGTGCTGACCCTGCTTGCCAGAAGCGAGAGCTGCAATCAGAGCGCGCTTGCCTGCGAACTGGAACTTGAGAAGCCGACGCTGGTGCGCATGCTCGACAGGATGGCGGAGCTCGATCTGATCGAGCGCGTGCCCGACCCGGATGACCGCAGGGTCAACCTGGTGCGCCTGCGCCCGCATGGCAGGGCGATGGCCGAAAAGCTGCTTGCCGAACGCGCCAGTTTTATCGGCGCCTTCTTCGTTCCTGAAGACGAAGAAGCGCTGAAGGACGCGACCAGCCTGCTGCACGCGATCGTGGGACGCATCGAACGGATGGAGCGCGAACCATGAGCGTCGTCCAGAGCGCCGAACTGCGCGACGGGCCGGAAGAGAAGACCGCCGAAGCGCCGGACGAACAACCGGCTAACCCACCGCCGCTTTATCCGGGCGCGCCGCCGATGCAGCCGCCGAAGCCGCTGCCGCAATTGCTGCTCTACATGTTCGCCGCAACCGTCGTCGGCCTGACCCAAGCCCTTGGCATGTCATTCATCACCGTGTCGATCCAGCAGATCGCCGGCCCGCTGAAAGCCACGACGGCGGAGGCGACATGGCTGCTTGCCGCCTATCTGGTGCCCAATGCCAGCCTGACGCTGATGCTGTTCAAGATGCGCCAGCAATTCGGTATTCGCCGCTTCGCCGAGTATTCGATCGTTCTCTATGTGCTGATCAGTCTCTGCCATCTGTGGACCGACAGCTATCAGTCCGCGATCATCGTGCGTTTCTTTGCCGGTGTGGCCGCCGCGCCGATGTCGTCGATCGCGATCCTCTATATGCTCGAGGGACTGCCGCGCGAGAAGAAGTTCTCGATCGGCATCTGCGCCGCGATGACGGTGATTTCGCTCGGCACGCCGCTTGCCGGGCTGATGGCGCCGGTGCTTCTGGACCATGGCGGCTGGCAGCGGCTCTATATCTGCGAGATCGGGCTTGCCCTGATTTCGCTCGCGCTGATCTACAAGCTGCCTCTGGTGTCGGGCGAACGGGTCAAGGTGATCAGCCGCAACGACCTGATCGCCTTCGGCTTCCTGTTCGTGGGCATGGGCGCGCTCACCGTCGCGCTGACGGTCGGGAGGATTTACTGGTGGACGGAAAAGCCCTGGATCGGTTGGCTGATGATCCTCGGCGTCGCCTGCCTGACGATCATGGTGCTGATGGAGACGCACCGGGAGAACCCGCTGCTGGACATCAGGTGGATCACCTCCGCCGAGATCATCCATTTCACCGGTGCGCTGCTGATCTTCCGCATCATCCTCTCGGAGCAGTCGAGCGGCGCGCGGGCGTTTTTCATGATGCTCGGGCTGGGCAACGAGCAGCTGCGCGGCCTCTATATCGTCATCCTGCTCGCCACCATCGCGGCCGGCGCGACCTGCGCCATGCTGCTGAAGCCCGGGCGGGTTGCCGCCATGCATGGCTTCGCGCTGGTGCTGCTGATTATCGGAACCTGGCTCGACAGCCATTCCACCAGCCTGACCCGGCCTTCGCAGATGTATCTGAGCCAGACCCTGATCGCCTTTGCCTCGGGCCTTTATCTGCCGCCTGCCATGCTGGTCGGCATCATGGCGGCGCTCAAACGCGGCCCCAACTATCTCCTGAGCTTCATTATCGTGTTCCTCACCACCCAGCGCATCGGGGGGATACTGGGCTCGGCCCTGTTTGGAAGCTTCGTCACATGGCGCGAGCAGATCCATTCCGCAGCACTTGCGCAGGATCTTTCCGCCGGCGATCCGCTCGTCAGCCAGCGCATCGCCCAGCTTGCCGGGGCCTATGGCGCGACCATCGGCGACACGGTGGTGCGAAAGGCCGAAGGCGCGGTCCAGTTTGCAAGCCAGGTGCGCCAACAGGCCTATGTGCTCGCCTATAACGACGCCTTCCGTTTCCTCTGCCTTCTGGCCTGCGTCGCCCTTGTCGTTCTCATCGTCGATGTCGCCTTCGAGACATGGGAACACAAGCGCGCCGCCGCCGAGGGGCTTATACCAAGGATCAGCGATTAGGACCCTTATGATGCGTGCTGGAATGGCCATCCGAGTAGGAAAACACCGCAGAGCGATGCTTGAGCATCGCGCGAGGATTTTGACGCCCTCGGGGGCCATTCCAGCCGCACCCCTTCGGGGCCGGGCGCTTTTGAAAGCCTGCGTCGTTGAAAATCCTCGCCGTAGCTATGGCTACGTCTGCGGCTTTCGCCTAGCCGGCTTTCAAAATCGCTCCGGTCATATGGGTTCTAATCGCTGATCCTTGGTATGACCGCCTGACAACCGAAAAGATATTTCAAGATGACACGCATTCTCCGCTCATTCGCCACCTATCTGACGCTCGCCATCGGCATTGCCGGGATCGTCGCCCTGTTGTTCGCCTGGAACCTGCCGCCCTTCGACGGGTCGGTGGAACGCACCGACGACGCCTATGTCCAGGGCAAGGTCACGCTGCTTTCGCCGCAGCTCTCCGCCCTTGTGGCCGAAGTCCCCGTGACCGATTTCCAGACGGTCAGAAAGGGCGATCTCCTGGTCCGTCTCGATGACCGCATTTATAGCCAGCAGCTTGCCCAGGCCGAGGCCAGCCTGCGCTCGGCCGAGGCCGCGCTCGATGCCAACGCACAGGCGCAAAAGACCGCCAAGGCCAATATCAGCTCGGCCGAAGCCGGCGTCGAAAGCGCCAAGGCAAGCCTCGAAAACGCTACGTCGCAATGGGAGCGCATGGAGCGTCTGAGCGCCAAAGAGCTTTCGACCGGCAGCGACATGGACAAGGCGCGGGCAACGCTCGATCAGGCGAAAGCCGCGGTCGCGCAGGCCAATGCCAAGGTCGCGGTCGCCAAGGAGGCGCTGCAGACCACGATCGTCAACCGCCGCGCCCTGGAAGCCAGCGTGGCCGCGGCCGAGGCTGCGCGCGCGCTTGCTAAAATCAACCTGGAAAACACGAAGATCACCGCCCCGCGCGATGGCACGCTCGGCCAGGTCAAGGCGCGCGAGGGGCAGTATGTTACCGCCGGCGCCCAGCTCGTGGCGCTTGTGCCGGACAGCCGCTGGGTGATCGCGAACTACAAGGAAACCCAGCTAAGCGGCATGAAGCCGGGGCAGAAGGTCACCTTCACCGTCGATGCCCTGAACGGCGAGGCCTTCACCGGCCATATCGAGAGCTTCTCGCCGGCCTCAGGCTCGCAGTTCTCGGTGATCACGCCGGACAATGCCACCGGCAATTTCACCAAGGTCGCCCAGCGCGTCCCCGTCAGGATCGAAATCGATCCCGATCAGAACGATGCCGATAAGCTCGCTCCCGGCCTCTCGGTCATCGCCCGCGTCGACACGAACCAGAGCTGATCGCCTGTCGGTTACGCTTGAGAGCGAGCCTCGGGCATTTGTGTGAAAATGTTGCACCTCAATTGGGACTTTCCACCCGGAGTCTCGGTTGATGTGTAACCTTTCGTTGGCCATGCGAAGGCGACTTCACGATTCTGGTGTAAACATGCAATTACGCCTCAGACATTTTCGGGAGTGCCGCCATGATTACCGATCCGACGACGCTTTATCTTCTGCACATCATATACCTTGTCGCCCTTGCCGCTGAAGCCATGACGGCCGCGCTTGCGGCCGGGCGGCGCAGCATGGACTGGGTCGGCGTGATCCTTCTGGCCTGTGTCACCGGGCTCGGCGGAGGCTCGGTCCGGGACCTGGTTCTGGATCATCATCCGCTTTCATGGGTGGGCTCTCCGGAGCTTCTTCTGGTAACGGGCGGCGCTGCGATCCTGACGATCATCGTTGCGCGGCACATGCACAAGCTGCACCGGCTCTTTCTCTTTCTGGACGCGGTCGGGCTCGTTGTTTTCAGCATTATCGGCAGCAATATCGCGATCGGACTTGGTCAGCCATTTCTTGTCGTGATCGCCGCAGGAATGATCACCGGCTGCATTGGCGGCGTGTTGCGGGACATTCTGTGCAACGATGTCCCGCTGCTGTTCCGGGCAGAACTCTATGCCACCGTCTCGGTTATTACCGTTGCGATCTTTGCCGGCGGAGGGCGGTTGGGGCTCGATCACAACCTTGTTCTGATGCTTGCCCTGGGCATTGGTCTCTGTGTCCGGTTACTCGCTCTCAGGTTGGGCTGGAGCATGCCGAAGTTCATCTACAAGCACGATCTGCATTGACATCAGCGTCGTTTGGCTTCGGCGTGAAGCCTTGCGGGCCGCGCTGAACGACTATGGCAATAACCGGGCCGTCAGCCGCTTTCGCCTTCCACCAGCGTCATCGGCCAGATACGGCGGCTGACGATGTCGGGGTAGAAGTCGCGATAGGCGGGCATTGAGCCGAGCAGGGTTTCGGCCAGGGCAATGCCGAGATCGCGCAGCGACAGGTCGAATGAGGTGAGGCTTGGCGACAGAAACTTCGCCTGGGGGCTGTGCCGGCCGATGATGGCGAGATCTTTGCCGGGCTTCAGGCCGACTTCCGACAGCCCCCGGTAAAGCCCCATAACAGTGGCCTCGTTGACGAGCACGATCGCCGTCGGCGGCTCCGCGCATGCCTTGATGTCCCTGGCGATCCGGTATCCGCCATCCTCGTTTGGCGGCCCCTTGAAAATATAGGCGTCGGGCAGGGACAGGCCGTGATGCGCCAGCGTCTCGCGGATCCGGTCGACGAAGATATAGGCGAGGTTGTAATCCCCGTGCGGCCAGATGATGCCGATGCGGCGGTGCCCGCTCGCGACGAGGCGGTTGACCGCCGTTTCCGCCATGCCTTCGAAATCGAGGTCGATCCAGGGCTGGCCAACATCGGTCAGGCTGCGGCCGAGCGGTATGAACGGGATCTTGCGCCGCGCCAGAAGCTCGAAGCGGGGATCGTGCCGCCGCGTGCCGGACAGGATGATGGCATCGGCGAAGCCACGCGCGACGATACGGTCGAGATAGGCGTCCGGTTCTTCGCTGGAGGAGCAGAGCAGGGTCACGAGATCGAGCTGGTGACGCGACAATACGCTTTGCACGCCATCGAACACGCTGGTGAAGAACAGATCGCCGTAGCGGGTGGTCTCCGGATCGGTCTCCATCATGAAACCGACAATGCCGGTCTTGCCCTGGCGCAAGGCGCGTCCGGCCTGATTGGCGACATAGCCCAGCTTTTCGGCCGCTTCGAGAACGCGGCGACGGGTCTCGGAATTGACGTCTGGCTTACCATTCAGGGCGCGCGACACCGTGCCGATGGAAATATTGAGATGATCGGCGAGCTGGCGAATGCCGGCCATCGGCGTTTCTCCACGATTCTTTTCGTAAACGATTACGGAAAATCTATTGACATATTCATTGACCCGTTCATAGTACCGTAAACGTTTACGGGCGGACTGGAGAAGGAAATAGCCGCCCGAAAGGGAGGAAATACGTGAAAATGAAAGCCGTCCTGTGCGGATGCGGAGCTATGGCCAAGGGCTGGCTTCGCGCGCTGCAGGCAAATGAAGAGCTTCGCGACGCGATCGATCTCGTGGGTCTCGTCGATCTGGACCGCGCCACCGCCGAAGCGCTGGCGGCCGAATTCGATCTCGGCGATATCATCATCGGCACGGATCTGGCCGATACGTTACAGCGTTGCGATGCCGACATCCTGTTCGACGTGGTTATTCCCGCCGCGCGCCATTCCGTTGCCGCGACCGGCCTCAGCCATGGTTGCCATGTGCTGAGCGAAAAGCCGCTTGCGGCATCCCTGGAAGAGGCGCGCGATCTGGTGCGGCTTGCGGCGGAAACCGGGAAGATCCACGCCATCGTCCAGAACCGGCGCTTCATTCCGGGCATCCGCCGGTTGCGCCGCGCGGTTGCGGACGGCTTGATCGGAGACCTCACCGGCGTCCACTGCGACTTTTTCCTCGGCCCGCATTTCGGCGGTTTCCGGGAGGCAATGGACAATGTGCTGCTGCTCGATATGGCCATCCACACGCTGGATGCGGCGCGCTTCGTGTCCGGCGCGACGCCGCTCTCCGTCTACTGCGTCGAGACCAATCCGGCCGGCTCCTGGTATACCCATGGCGCGGCGGCGAATGCGATCTATCGTCTCTCCGGCGATGCGGTTCTGACCTATCGCGGCTCGTGGTGCGCGGAAGGCCGCCCGACAAGCTGGGAAGGGCGCTGGCGGCTGGTCGGTTCGCGCGGAATGATCACCTGGGATGGCGACAGCGATTTCGATGTCACCATCGCCGGCCACGAACCGGGACTTCTGAACGGTTTCACGGCGCTCGACATGCCGCCGGTTCCCGCTGAGGGCGAGGTTCATGGCCACGCCAGCGTGATGATCGATTTCGTCCGGGCGGTGCTGAACGGGACCCGCCCGGAAACGGCAAGCGATGACAATATCAAGAGCCTAGCAATGGTCATGGGTGCGATCGAAAGCGCGCGCACCGGCCTTCCCGTCGATTTGCAAGTAAAGGAATGAATTCGTGACCAATCCCGCAAAAGCGATCCGCATCGGCACCATGATCAAGGCGACGGAAGGCGGCGCGGCCGAACGCATCGCCAAGATCGCCGATATGGGCTTCGAAAGCTTCGAGCCGTTCTTCTGGCAGTCCACCCGCGGCCAGGACCTCGCCGAACTCGGCAAGCGCTGCCGCGAGGCCATCGGCGACCGCGATATCACGATCTCGACGCTCGGCATGTTCGGAAATCCGCTTGAGACCACCGATATCGATCGCGACACGCTGCAGGGCTGGAAGGACTGCATCGACAACGCCCACCATTTCGGCGCGACCTGCGTTGCCGGCTTTACCGGCCGCATCCGCAACAAGCCGCTGACGGACAGCCTGCCGCGCTACCGCGAGATCTGGAGCGAGCTTGCCAAGCGCGCGGCCGACAAGGGCGTGAAGATCGCCTTCGAAAACTGCGCCATGGACGGCAACTGGCAAACCGGCGACTGGAACATCGCCCACAATCCCGACGCCTGGGAACTGATGTTCAACGAGACGCCGGACGACAATATCGGGCTCGAATGGGAGCCCTGCCACCAGATGGTCTATCTCATCGATCCGCTGCCGCAGATCCGCAAATGGGCGCACAAATTCTTTCACGTGCATGGCAAGGACGCCACTATCCGCTGGGAGGTGATCCGCGAGCATGGCGTTTTCGGCAAGCATCCCTTCGTCTTCATGCGCTCGCCGGGTTTCGGCGACACCAACTGGACGGATGTGATCTCCGAGCTGCGGCTCGCCGGCTGGTCCGGATCGATCGACATCGAGGGCTGGCACGACCCGGTCTATCGCGATGAGCTGGAAATGACGGGGCAGGTTCACGCGCTGAACCACCTGAAGAATTGCCGGGGCGGCGAATTCATCGTCGATCCGCAATAGCCGTCTTCTCCGGCCGTGGGAGCCGGTATGACGCGCATTATCAAAAGGAGGAGAGAAAATGACAATTCGCAAGACCCTTATGGCAGGCGCCGTCGCGCTTGCCGGCGTATCGGCCTTTGCCGTTGCCGCCTATGCCGAAGATACGACGATCACCGTCTGGTCGCTGGACAAGGATATCCAGCCTGCCCCCAATCTGGTGAAGGAGTTCAACGATCTCGATAACGGCATTCATGTCGAGTATCGCGAGATCCAGTTCGATGACGTGGTGAGCGAGGCCATGCGCGCCTATGCGACGGGCAACGCGCCCGACATCATCGCGATCGACAATCCGAATACGGCGATGTTCGCCTCGCGCGACGCGTTTCTCGATCTCACCGACATGATCGAAAACTCGGATGTCATCAATGCCGACAACTACTTCCCCGGCCCGCTGGAATCGGCGACCTGGGACGGCAAGTACTATGCCGTGCCGAAGGCCACCAACACGATCGCGCTCTACTACAACAAGGACATGTTTCGCGAGCACGGTCTCGATCCCGACCAGCCACCGGAGACCTGGGACGAGCTTGTCGAGACGGCCCGCACGCTGACCGATCCGGAAAACAACATCTATGGTCTGGCCTTCTCGGCCAAGGCGAACGAGGAAGGCACCTTCCAGTTCCTGCCATGGGCGCAGATGGGCGGTGCGACCTATGACAACATCAACACCGAAGGCGCGGTTGAGGCGCTGGCGACGTGGAAAGAGATCATGGACGAGAAGCTCGCTTCTCCCGATACGCTGACCAACAGCCAGTGGAACGCAACGGCGACCTTCAACGCCGGCAATGCCGCGATGGCCATCTCGGGCCCGTGGGAAATCGACCGCATGCTCGCGGATGCCGATTTCGACTGGGGCGTGGCGCTGCTGCCCGTGCCGGAAGAGGGCGCCGAACGGTCCTCGGCCATGGGCGACTATAACTGGGCGATTTTCTCCAGCACCGAGCATCCGGAAGAAGCCTTCGAGGTGCTGGAATATTTCGTCTCGCAGGATGACAAGATGTTCGAAAACTACGGCCAGATTCCGGCCCGTTCCGACATCGCAATCCCGCCGACCGGCAATGAGCTGAAGGACGCGGCGCTGGCGACCTTCGTGGAGCAGTTGAAATACGCCAAGCCGCGCGGCCCGCATCCGCAATGGCCGAAAATCTCCAAGGCGATCCAGGACGCTATCCAGGCCACGCTGACGGGCCAGATGGACCCGCAGGCCGCGCTGGACCAGGCCGCCCAGAAGATTTCCGCCGTCCCGGACCGGTAATCTTCGCCTGACGGCGGCCCTGACCCTTGGCAGGCGCCGCCGGACCCTTTCCTCCCGGAGAGACCATCCGCGCTGCTTCGGCGGGGCGGATGGTTTTACGGGCAACGCCGGAGGAGATATGAAACGCATCCTTTCCAGCCTGACCGATGGTCGCGGCTTCGACATCACGCTGGTGGCCGTGCCGCTCGCCTTCCTGTTCCTGCTGTCCGGCCTGCCGCTGCTCTACAATGTACTGATGAGCTTCCAGGAAGTCGACATGTTCAGCATGGGCCAGCTCGCGCGGCCGTTTGTGGGCTTCCGGAACTATATCGATCTCTTCAGCCAGCCGGAAACCTTCGGCATTCTCCTCAACACGGCGGTCTTCGTCACGGCCTCCATCGCCGGTCAGTTCATGCTCGGTTTCGGGCTCGCGCTGTTCTTCGGCACGCAGTTTCCGGGCGCCTCGTGGCTGCGCGGCCTGTTTCTGGTGTCCTGGGTGATGCCCGGCCTCGTCGTCGGCGCGATCTGGAACTGGATCCTGTCGGGCGATTACGGCGTTCTCAATTTCCTTCTGACTGCAACCGGCATCACGGACGGCAATATCTACTGGCGATCCGACCCCTCCTATTCGCTATGGGCGGTCATTCTCGCCAATATCTGGCTCGGAACCTCGTTCAACATGATCCTGCTTTCGGTCGGACTGTCCTCGATCCCGCGCGATCTCTACGAGGCGTCCGAGCTTGACGGCGCCAACGTCTTCCAGCGTTTCTGGACCATCACGCTTCCGATGATGCGTTCGACGATCGGCGCGGTCGTGGCGCTTGGTCTGATCTTCACCCTGCAGCAGTTCGACCTGTTTGCCGCCATCACCGACGGCGGGCCCAACAATTCGTCCAATGTCGCCCAGTACTGGGCCTGGGATCTGTCGTTCCGCCAGTATGATTTCGCCAAGGGCGCGACGGTTTCGGTCATCATGATCGTGTTCGTGATGTTCGCCTCGCTGGTCTATGTCCGCTCCACGCGCCATGAGGTGAGAGGATGACCGATACGTCCCGCAACCGCCTGATGCTCGTCATCGCCATCATGCTGGCGGTCATCTACCTGTTCCCGCTATACTGGATGTATGTCACCAGCCTGAAGACCGGCTCGGCGATGTTCGCCACGCCGCCGCGCCTGCTGCCCTCCGATCCGCAGTGGGCGACCTATGGCGATGTCTGGGCGAGCCGCAATATGGCGCGCTATCTCTGGAACTCGCTGGTGATTGCCACCGGCTCCGTCGCGCTGATTGCGGCGCTCGGCGTGGGTTGCGCCTATGTGCTCGCCCGCTATCGCAGCGGCTGGGTCGATGCCGGTCTGTTCCTGATCCTGCTGTTGCAGGTTCTGCCGGCGTCGCTGATGATCACGCCGATCTTCGTCGGCTTCTCGCAGGTCGGGCTGCTCGACTTCCCGCGCTTTGCCGTGATCCTGGCGATCGCGGCCAAGAGCATGCCGTTCTTCGTGGTGCTGGTCCGCGCAACCTTCATGAGCGTGCCGATCGAACTTGAGGAGGCGGCGATGGTCGATGGAAATTCCCGGATCGGCGCGTTCTTCAGAATCGTGCTGCCGCTGGCGCGCAACGGCATCCTCGTCAGCGCCATCCTGATCTTCATGCAGGCCTTCGGGGAGTTCGTCTATTCCAAGTCGATGATCCAGGCCGCGGAGCTGCAGCCGGCCAGCGTCGGCCTCAACAGCTTCATGGGCCCGAACACCACCGAGTGGAACAAGATCATGGCCTACGCCACGATCTACGTCACGCCGATCCTCGCCATTTTCGTTCTTCTGCAACGCCGTATTGTGTCCGGCCTCACCTCTGGAGCCCTCAAATGACGTATCACATCCAGTTCGAAGGCGTGAATAAGCATTATGGCGCCTATCACGCCCTGAAAGACATCGAGCTCGGCATCCCCAAGGGCACCTTCGTCGCCCTGGTCGGCCCGTCGGGATGCGGCAAGTCGACCCTGCTGCGCTCGCTCGCCGGCCTTGAGAAGATCTCCAGCGGCACGCTGACCATTGCCGGCGAGACCATGAACAACGTGCCGCCGCGCAAACGCGATCTGGCGATGGTGTTCCAGTCCTATGCGCTTTATCCGCATATGACGGTCGAGGAGAACCTGACCTACAGCCTGCGTATTCGCGGCGTCGCCAAGGCGGAGGCGAAGAAGGCGGCCGAAGAGGTCGCGGCGACGACCGGGCTGTCAGAGCTTCTCGGCCGCTATCCGCGCGAATTGTCGGGCGGCCAGCGCCAGCGCGTGGCGATGAGCCGGGCGATCATCCGCCATCCCAAGGCCTTCCTGTTCGATGAGCCGCTTTCCAATCTCGATGCGGCTTTGAGGGTCCAGATGCGCAAGGAAATCCGCGCGCTGCACGACAGGCTGGGCGCGACATCGGTCTATGTGACGCACGACCAGATCGAGGCGATGACCATGGCCGATCACGTCGTCGTCATGCGCGCCGGCATCATCGAGCAGCAGGGCGCGCCGCTCGATCTCTATGACCGCCCCGTCAACAGGTTCGTCGCCGGCTTCATCGGCTCGCCGGCGATGAATTTCGTATCGGCGCGCGTCGGCCCGGGCGGGAAATCGCTGACGCTCGAACTCGGCGGACCGCAGACGATCGCCATCGAAACCGGTCTGCCCGAGGGCCACTCCGTCACGGTCGGCCTGCGGCCGGAGCATCTGCGCGTCGTTCCGGCCGATGACGCGATGCTGAGCTTCCCGGTAGCCACCGTCGAAAGCACCGGCTCCAGCACCTATCTCGCTGCCGATGGCGCGGAGGATTTCACCCTGGTCCTGAACGGTCGCACCGATGTGAAGCCCGGCGACAGCGTCGGCGTAGCCTTCGATCTGGCGCAGCTTCACGTCTTCGATGCAAAGACGGAAAAACGGCTGCCGCTCTCGGGCGGCTGAGCGGAAGCGTCACGCTTTTCGCGCGGTCCAAAACGTTCGTGCGAAAGCTGTTATTCGACAATTTCGGCAGCAACCTTTTCAGGCGGAAGACGTTTATCCCTCCGAAGGAGAAAAAATGTCAAAATCCGAATTCTGGAAAGAAATGAACGATGTTCGCGCCGCAATGCTGGGCATCGGTTCCGCGCGCCATGTGCCGATGTCGCCTTATCCCAGTGAAAAGGAAGGTGTGATTTGGTTTATCACCGCGCAGGGCACTGATCTGGTGAAGGCGATTGAGGGCGGCCAGACCGAAAGTTCGCTGATCGTCACGGGCAATGGCGAAATGCATGCACGGGTGGAAGGTCAGTCCCAACTGGTCGAAGACAGGGAAAAGCTTGAAGAACTCTGGAATCCGGTTGCTTCCAGCTGGTTTGAAGGTATCGATGATCCTGACATCAGACTGATCCGGTTCAACCCTGACTTCGCCGAAGTCTGGGCCACCAAAGGTTCGATTGGTTTTGCAATCCAGATTGCCAAAGCCAAGGTTACCGACGAACATCCCGATATGGGGGATCATTTCGAGGTTCGTTTCTAGCGCCCTCAACTTTGAATCACCGGGCGTTCTTTTGGACGCCCGGTGATTGACGTTTGGATATAGGCACAAGACTAGGTGCCGAGGGACTTATAGAAAAACGTTGACCGCGATGTAGGGCAGGGGAGGCCGGCGCGATCCGCACCGGCGCACTTCGTCGAGCCTGTCACGAAAGCTCCGCCAGACGCAACACTTCCCGTTTGAGGCGGCGTCTGCGAGCTTCAGGTGTTCAGGAAAATCACATGAAATCGCGGGGGATGCGCTGTTCGAACGCTTTCGCGAAGATTTCGCGGTCGCCTTCGAAGGCCGTCACGCTTGCTGTGATGATCCAGTCCTTATTCGTGCAGCGCATTGTCGTGGTGGTTTTGGTCGAGACCGACCAGCCGTCGCGTTCAAGCCGGATGGTCCAGTCGATATCGCCCGCCATCGACAGCGGGTCGTTGGGGTCGATAGCCCAGTCCTCATTGCGGATTTCCTGCGTGCGCAGGCCGTTGACGGGATGCACTTCGAGCCCGGTGTCCTCGTAGATGCGATAGTGCGTCAGGCCGGTGACCAGATCCTTTTCGACCGAGCGGCGGGTTTCCTCCGGCTGGCGCATTTCATATTGCGGCAGCGGATCTGGGTTTTCCGGCTCGGCGACGGTGATGCGCTCATGCGCGCCCAGAAGCGGCAGGGCGAGGCGGATGCTGGCGGTATCGATCGTCAGCCCCGGCGCTTCGGGTGACGGCAGGATGATCGGCCAGTAGCTCGTCGAAAGCGCGAGCTTGATGCGGTGTCCCGGCGAGAAGCGATAGCCCATGGCGTCAAGCTGCATGGCAATGCGCGTCTTCTCGCCGCGCGGCATGTTGGCCGGGGTTTCGTTGCCGTCGCGGTGGGCAAGGTTCAACACGCCGTAGCAGGCGCGGGTTTCCGTGCCATCGGGATGGACATCGATGATGCGGACGGCGAGGTTCTCCCAGTCGCCATCGCAGGCAACATCGACGATGAGTTCCGGCGCGCCGAGATAGACGGCCTCTTCGGCGAGCGGCGCGGTCTCGAAAGTGAGCGAGCCGCCATTGTCGATACGCTGATCGCCTGCAATCTCGGCGTCCGGCTTCAGCGTGAACCATTCGCCGCCGCTGATGCCGGTATCGAGCGGCGAACGCAGATAGATGTCGCCTGTGCCCTCACTGGCGCCGGTCGCGTTGAGCGTGCCGTCGGCGGCAACGGTCAGGGTGTCCGTCTTTGGCGCTTCCCAGGCCTGCTTGGCGACCCAGTAGCCGGGATCGCGGTCGCGCCTCAGCGCCGGGCGCGGTCCGTCGAGGATATAGGCGCGCATCTGCGGGAGCTGTTCAGCACCATTATCGGCATCGTCCAGCCAGCGTTTCCACCAGGCGATCGCTTCGGCATGGAAGTCCATGCGCGGCTTCGGCCAGGCGAAATGCGGATATTTGTGCACCCATGGGCCGATAATCGCCTTGCCCCTGTCGCCGAGGCCCTCGATCGCCTTCAGCGGCGTGTTGCGATAGCCGTCCGCCCAGCCGGCAATCACCAGTGCGGGAACCGGGAACCCGTCGAAATCCTCGCAGATCGAGCCGTGCTTCCAGAAATCGTCGCGGCGCTGATGGGCAAGCCATTCCTCCATGAAGAAGGGCTGGCCTTCCAGCCGCTCCAGCCACATGTCCTTCCAGCGGTCGCCGACCAGATCGATATCCGGCATGCGCGACTGATAGGCCAGCATCGTGCCCGCCCAGGAAAGTTGCGCGGACAGATGCGTGCCGTTCTTGTAGTGAATATCGTCATTGTAGCGGTCGACGGTCGAGGCGATCGAGATCACGGCCTTCAGCTGCGGCGGCTTGAGGGCGGCCACCTGCAGGCAGTTGAACCCGCCCCAGGAAATGCCCATCATGCCGACATTGCCGTTCGACCAGGGCTGGGCGGCGATCCATTCGAGGATTTCGCAGGCATCGGAGAGTTCGCGCGGGGTATATTCGCCGTCGATGACCCCTTCGGATTCGCCCGAACCACGGATATCGACCCGCACGCCGGCAATGCCGGCCGCGGCGAAGACCGGATAGGTGGATTCGTCGCGCGGGTCGGTTCCGCCGCGCTTGCGGTAGGGCAGATATTCCAGCACGGTTGGCACCGGCTTGTCAGCCGCGCCGTCCGGCATCCAGATTCGCGTTGCCAGCCGCGTGCCGTCCTTGAGCGTGATCCACTGGTCCTCGGACGTCGTAAAACCTTGTTTCGCCATGGTTTTGACCTTTTCGTATTCGGTTCTGTCGGTAAGGGGCGCGGGCCGGAGGGGCGGCCCGGCCGGAATGTCAGTTGCCGGCGCTGGAAGTCCTGCGGCTGGCAAGGACCTCTTCCAGCCAGCCGATCTTCATTTCAGGCACGGATTTCAGCAGCAGATCGGTATAGTCGTCGAAGGGCGGAGACAGCGCCTCCGCCTTGGGGCCGAAACGGACCAATTTGCCCTGATGCATCACCGCAACGCTGTCGGCAATCGCCCGGACAATGGCGATGTCGTGGGTGATGAAGATGTAGGACAGCTGCTTTTCCTTCTGAAGCTGCAAGAGCAGTTTCAAAATGCCGTCGGCCACCAGCGGGTCGAGCGCGGAGGTCGGCTCATCGCAGATGATCAGCTCCGGCCGCGCGGCCAGCGCGCGGGCAATCGCCACGCGCTGCTTCTGGCCGCCGGAAAGCTCGGCGGGGTAACGGTCGTAAAAGCCGCTGCCCATTTCGATCTGCTCGAGCAACTCGTTGACGCGACTGCGGCGGGCCGAACCGCGCAGACCCTCGTAGAAGGTCACCGCCCGGCCGATGATGCCGCCGACGGTCTGGCGCGGGTTCATGGCGGTGTCGGCCATCTGGTAGATCAGCTGAAGCTGCCGCAGCTCCTCGCGGCTGCGGTTCTTCAGCGCCGGCGGCAGGTCTTTTCCATTGAAACGCACGCTACCGGCTGTCGGCGGCAGAAGCCCGGTGGCGACCCGCGCAAGCGTCGATTTGCCCGAGCCGGACTCGCCGACAATGGCAAGCGTCTGTCCCTTCGGAACATGCAGCGACACATCAAACAGCACCGGCATGGTGCCATAGGAGGCCGAGATGTTGTTCATCTCGAAGAAGCGGTCGGACTGGTCGGCGGCCTCTTCGTGGCGGATCGCGCGGACATTCACCAGTTCGCGGGTGTATTCGGCATCGGGGTTTTCGATGATCTTTTCAACGCTGCCATATTCCACGGTCTCGCCATTGCGCAGCACCATGATGTCGTCGGCGACCTGGGCCACAACCGCGAGATCATGGGTGATGTAGAGCGCGGCGGTTCCGGTCCTGGCGATCGCAGTCTTGATCGCGGCCAGAACGTCGATCTGGGTGGTGACGTCGAGCGCCGTTGTCGGCTCGTCGAAGACGATCAGTTCCGGGCGGCTGCAGAGCGCCATCGCCGTCATCGCCCGCTGCAACTGCCCGCCGGACACCTGATGGGGGTAGCGGTTGCCGAAGGTTTCCGGGTCCGGCAGACCGAGAATGTCGAACAGTTCAGCGGCTCTTTGGCGGGCCTCGCTACGGCTCATCAACCCGTGGCGCACGGTCGCCTCGATCACCTGATCGCCGAGCTTGTGGGCCGGGTTGAACGAGGCCGCCGCCGATTGCGAGACGTAGCAGACCCGCGCGCCGCGCAGCGCCCGCGTACCAGATTTGCCGAGCTTCAGGATATCCACGCCATCGAGCAGCACTTCGCCGCCGGTGATGGTGACGCCGCCGCGCCCATAGGCGAGCGGCGAAAGCCCGATGGTGGATTTGCCGGCGCCCGATTCGCCGATCAGGCCGAGCACCTTGCCGCGTTCCAGCGTGAAGCTCACGCCCTTGACGATCTCGATCGGATGCGGGCGTTCGCCCGGCGGATAGGCCATCGCGCCGATTTGCAGGTTACGAACCTGAAGCAGAGGGGTTTCGTCCGATGTTTGAAGCTCAGCCACCGCGGCCTCCTTTCAGGCTGGATGTGCGTTTCAGCAGCCAGTCGACGACGAGATTGATGGAGATGGTGAGCGCGGCAATCGCGGCCCCCGGCACCAGCGCCGCGGACACGCCGAAGATGATGCCGTCCTTGTTGTCCTTGACCATGCCGCCCCAGTCGGCGGTCGGCGGCTGGATGCCGAGCCCGAGGAAGGACAGGGTGGAGATGAACAGCACGGCGAAGGCAAGCCGCAGGCCGAATTCGGCAAGCAGCGGCGTCATCGCGTTCGGCAGGATTTCGCGGAACACGATCCAGACCGTCTTCTCGCCGCGCAATCTCGCCGCCTCGACGAAGTCCATCACGGCGATATCGCCCGCCAGTGCCCGTCCCAGACGGAACACGCGGGTGGAATCGAGAACCGCCATGACGACGATCAGCACGAACAGGTTCTGCGGCAGCGCCGCCAGCACGATCAGCGCGAAGATCAGCGTCGGGATCGACATCATCAGGTCGTTGAGGCGCGACAGGCCCATGTCGACGATGCCGCGCATGACGGCGGCAACGAAGCTCAGGATAACGCCGAGTGAAAAGGCGAGAACGGTGGCGCAGAACGACACGAACAGCGTCATGCGCGCGCCATAGATCATGCGCGACAGCAGGTCCCGGCCAAGATTGTCGGTTCCCAGCAGAAAGGCTGCGCTCGCCGGTTCCCAGGGGCTTCCGACAACCTGGTTTTCGCCGTAGGGCGCAAGCGCGGGGGCAAAGACGGCGGCGATGATGGCGATGGCGATGCCGGCCATGCCGATCCACGCCGTCAGCGGAATGGATCTTATGTTCATCGTGGATGCCTCAGGCGCGGATTGACGAGAATGGACAGGATATCGGCGACCATGTTGAGCAGAATGTAGATCGACGCGAACACCAGCCCGCAGCCCTGCACCACCGGCAGGTCGCGTATCGTCACCGCATCGACCATGTACTGCCCCATGCCGGGATAGACGAAGACCACCTCGACGACGACCACGCCGACGATCAGATAGGCGAGGTTGAGGGCGACGACATTGATGATCGGCGCCAGCGCATTGGGGGCTGCGTGTTTCACGATCGCCCGCAACGCCCCGATGCCTTTCAGCTCGGCGGTTTCCATATAGGCGGAGGACATCACATTAATGATCGCCGCCCGCGTCATCCGCATCATGTGGGCGAGCACCACCAGCACCAGCGTCGCCACCGGCAGGATGATCACCTGAAGCTTCTCCCAAAGACCCATGCTGTCATAGACCGTTGCCGGGAAGGCCGCGACCGGATGCTGGACCACGAACACCATGATCAGCAGATAGGCGACGAAAAATTCCGGCAGCGAGACGGCGGCGAGCGAAACGAGGTTGATCAGCCGGTCTATCAGACGGTCGCGATAAAGCACGGCGATAAGTCCGAGACCGACGGCGAGCGGAACGGCGATCACGGCTGCGGCGCCAGCCAGAAGCATCGAATTGCCGAGCCGGTCGGCAATCTGGCCGCTGACGGACTGGCCGCTCGCCCAGGACGTTCCGAAATCGCCGTGCAATATGCCGATCAGCCAGTCGAAGTAGCGGGTCACGAGCGGCTGGTCGAGGCCGAACTCGGCGCGCAGATTGGCAATCGCCTGCGGCGTTGCCGCCTGGCCGAGATAGGTCTCGGCGAAATCGCCTGGCAGGACTTCGATCCCGGCGAAAATCAGGATCGAGCTGGCAAGCAGCAGGCCGATACCGAGCACGATCCGCTCGCCGATGCGGCTTGCCATGGGAAAGCGCGCGCGCAAAACGACGATGGGTCCGGGCGGCGGCGCGCCGACAGGTGTGGATGATGATGGTTGTGTTTCTGTCATGGGGGTGTGAAAGCCGCGGCTTGATCCCGCGGCTTCCTCTTTTCTTCGGATCAGGAAACGAGCCAGGCGCGGCTGGCGATCTGTCCGTTGGACAGGTCGTTGCCGACATCGTCGATCCAGCCCTGCATCTTCACCGAGCGGGCATTGAGGTAATTGTTGAACACCGGCAGGATCAGGCCGCTATTGTCGCGCACCATGATCGCCATCTGGCGGTAGAGCGCGCGGCGCTTGTCCTGATCGGTCTCGGCGCGGGCCTCGAGCAGCATCTTGTCGAATTCGGGATCTTTGAAACGGGTGTCGTTCCATGTCGAGGTCGAAAGCTGCGTCGTGGTGTAGCGGATATCCTGCGTCGCACGGCCGCCCCAATAGGAGGCGCAGAACGGCTTCTTGTTCCACACATTGGACCAGTAACCGTCGGCCGGTTCGCGCTGGAGCTGGAGGTCGATGCCCGCTTCCTTGGCATTGGCCTGGAAAAGGACGGAGGCGTCGACCGCGCCGGTAAAGGCGGCGTCGGAGGTGCGCAGCAGGATCGGGCCTTCATGGCCGGATTTCTTGAAGTAGTGCGCCGCTTCTTCCGGATCGTAGGCGCGTTGCGGGATATCGGTCGGGGCCAGCGCATAGGCATCGTTGACCGGATAGTCGTTGCCGAGCGTACCATAACCGCCGAGAACCGTGTTCAGCATCGCCTCGCGGTCGATGGCGAGTTTCAGCGCCATTCTGAGATCATTGTTGTCGAAAGGCGCGGTGTCGCCATGCATCAGGAAGGAATAGAAGCCCTTGCCCTTGGTGCTGATGGTCTCGATATTCGGCGCCCGCGACAGCAATGACATCGTCTTCGGGCTCAGCGTATTGATGAAGTGCACCTTGCCGGACGAAAGTGCGGCGATGCGGGCGGTGTTGTCGTTGATGACGAGAACCTCGACGCTGTCGACGAAACCGCGATCCTCGTTCCAGTCATCCTCATTCTTCGAGAAGGTGATGCGGATGCCCGGCTCGAAGCTTTCCAGCTTGTAGGGGCCCGTGCCGATGGCGCTGTTGGGATCGTCCATGCCGCCGTTCTTCTGGACCTGAAGATGATAGTCCGTCAGCATCAGCGGCAGGTCGGCATTGCCGTTCTTCAGCGTGATCACCAGATCGCCGCCGCTTTCCTCAATGGTCTCGATCTCTTCCAGAAGGCCGAGGGCGGCGGAGGTGGAATCCTTGTCGGAATGGCGGCGCAGCGTCTGCACGGCGTCGTTGACGGTGAACGGCGTGCCGTCATGAAAGCGCACATCCTTGCGCAGCTTGAAGGTCCAGGTCTTCGCGTCGTCGGAAGAGGTCCAGCTTTCGGCAAGGCTCGGCAGCGCTTCGCCGGACACCGGATCGGTGGTCACCAGCCGGTCGCCCCAGGTGAAGCCGACCAGGAACATGGTGCTGCCGGCATAGGTGCCGGGATCGAGCACATCCGTCGTCTGGCCGCCGTCGAGGCCGAGAACGAGATGACCGCCGCGCTGCGGCTCTTCGGCCGCAAGGCTCTCGCGCGGGATCAGCAGGCCGGAAGCGGTCGCCGCGAACCCGGCCGCGGCCGCGGAGGCAAGAAAGGCGCGACGGTTAAGGCCGGTCTGCGGAATGGAGGATTTCTTGTTTTTCATCTGGTTTCCCCTGTTTGTGAGCATTGCATTCGTGCCGCTGCAAGAAAGCGGCCATGATATTCTAAATTTGCCGTGGCGGAATGCCTAAAGGCGCAGTTGACGAGACCGTCAAAGATCATGGGCGATGACATAAGCAGGTTGCGGAGGGCAGACAACTTCGCTTATTGAAGCGGCTTGACGCTATCTGACGCTATCAAGGCCAGGATCGAGACCCGATGACATCACGCGATAACAGTCCCTTTGCGGCGAATCTGCGGTTCGCCTGCAATACCCGTCCGTCGATTACGGCGATCTGTCGCGAAATCGGAATCAACCGCCAGCAGTTCAATCGTTATCTCGCCGGCCAATCCCGCCCGTCGCCTTATAATACCGGGAAAATCGCGCGTTATTTCGGTCTGAAACCGCAGGATTTCCTGGCGTCGGAAAAACGCTTCCAGAACATACTCGCCGCGCCGCCGGAAACCGCCGGGCCGGATTTCGTGTTACGGGAAGGCTTCCCCGGCAATCTGCAGGAATTGCGCCAGTATGTCGGCTATTACGAACTTTACCACAAGAGCCTGTCATGGCCTGGAAAAATCGTCCGAAGCTGCGCCAGGATCGAAGAACGGGGCGGCCAGATCACGGTGAAATCGATCGAACGGATCTATGACCGCGAGCAGGAAATCCGTCAGTTTTCGAAATATGTCGGGCTGGCCGCCTATTGGCGCAACCGGCTGTTCATCGTTGAACGCGGCATGAGCGAGCATTCCTTCCTCTGCCAGACGACGCTTATGCCGTTTGCCGAGCACCAGCGCACCTATCTGCGCGGCGTGACGACCGGCGTCTCCTGGCGCGAAGAGAACCTGCCGTATTCGACGCGCACCATCTGGCGGGCGGTCGGGCCGAACCCGGACAAGCGTCGCCTGCTGGAGGCCTGCGGTCTTATCGCCGAGAAATCGCCGAAACTTTCGCTTCCGGTCCGCCGCTATCTCAACAGCGAAGGCGAAAACCACACGCTCGTCGCCGCCCGGTAGAGCCTTGCAGGCTTAATTGGAAGCGTCCAGTTCAGCGCGCTTGACGCGCTGAACCGGGTAAATCGCGGGCGTGTTCATTCCATGATCTGAAGAGCATGGAAGGCCGCCCTTGCGGGTTTGCCGAAACAGAACGGATTCCATTTAAGCCTGAATGGCTCTACGCGTTAACCCGGCGCATCAAGAAAATGAATCCGAAGCCTCGGACGATGCCGGCCAGTCTCCGATTTGGGAATCCGTCGCGCGATCGCGGCATCGAAGTCCCTGGGGCCTGCGACAGATTGGAGCGAGCAAAGACTCAGCGTTCGATGCGGTTCCCGGCGTCGTCGAAGAGATGAACATCCGCGACATCGAAGGTGACGCGGATGGTGGTGCCGGTTTTGAGCGCGTGCTGGCCGGCAAGCACGGCCATGACCCGTTCGCCGTTTCCGGCCTCTCCGTAGACCACGGTTTCCGTTCCCAGCGCCTCGACCAGGGTGATGGCGATTTCGAAGCCTGTCTGGCCCTCCGCCGCCAGCCTGATGTGCTGCGGGCGCACGCCAAGCGTCACTTTGGCGCCGGCGGCCGGCCTTGCGCCGGTGATCGCCAGATTGAGCGTCTCCTGGCCGAGGAGGCTGATCCTGAGGTCGTTCTCATCGGTATCGGCAACGCCGGCCGGCAGGAAATTCATGGCCGGCGAGCCGATGAAGCCGGCGACGAACAGGTTCGCAGGCGTATTGAACAGCTCCAGCGGCGTTCCGATCTGCTCGACCTTGCCGGCGCGCAGCACCACGATCCGGTCGGCAAGCGTCATCGCCTCCACCTGGTCATGGGTCACATAGACCATGGTGGTCTTCAGCCGGCCGTGAAGGGCGGAGAGTTCGGCGCGCATATGCACGCGCAGCTCGGCGTCGAGATTGGAGAGCGGCTCGTCGAACAGGAACACGTCCGGGTGGCGCACGATCGCGCGGCCAATTGCCACGCGCTGGCGCTGGCCGCCCGAAAGCGCCTTCGGTTTGCGGTCGAGATAGGATTCGAGCTCCAGCATCCGGGCGGCTTCCATCACCCGGGTCTCGATCTCCTTTTTGTTCATGCCGGCGAAGCGCAGCGCGAAGCCCATATTCTCGCGCACCGTCATATGCGGATAGAGGGCATAGGTCTGGAACACCATGGCGATGCCGCGCTTGGCCGGGTCCTCGTCGGTCATGTCCGTTCCGCCGATCGAGAGCGAGCCGGAGGTAATGTCCTCAAGCCCCGCGATCATCCGCAACAGGGTCGACTTGCCGCAGCCGGAAGGTCCGACGAAGACCACGAACTCGCCGGACCTGATGTCGAGATCGACGCCCTTGATGACCTCGATCGCGCCGAAGGACTTGCGGATTTGGTTGAGGGAAACATCTGCCATGGCAAACCTCAGCTGATCGTGAAGGCGATAGTATCATCGGCAAAGGCGGCGCAGCGGACCGAAAGCATCAGCGTCCCGGCCTCGTCGCCCGCCTCGATGTAAAGCCCCGCCGTGCCGCCCCGGAAGCTTGTGATCTCCGGCCCGACGATCCGGCCGGGCCCATCGAGCGAAAGCGCGACCGGCTCATTGAAGAACGGCATGATGTTGCCGCACTGGTCGAGCGCGCGCAGGATCACGCGCGCGCAATCCTTCTCGCCCGCCCTCAACTCGGTCGCATCCGGGGCGATCTCAAGCGTCGTCGGCACGGGGTTGCCGGAGAGCTTCATCGTCCTGACGGGTTTCCCGTCTATATAGCCTGTCAGCGTGCCGTCGAACCACTGCCGGCCCCAGTCCCCGAATTCTTCCGCTGACACATTGTTGGCGTCGAGAATGACCGGCGGGTGAGGAAGGTGCGGGTACGTTGAACCTGCAGGTTCCACCCGCTTCGGCGCGCTGTCGCCGACGGTGAGTTCGATATAATCGCAATTGGTCAGGATGATCAGCGGCAGCACGCCGCCGATATTGCGCTCGCCGCGCGCCCAGAAGGTGACTGGCTGGAGCACCACGCCATTCTCGGGATCGCCTTGCGAGGCATAGGCATAAGCCGCGAATTTCGGCTCGCGATACATGTCCATCACGCCGTGATAGCAGATCCGGTCGCCGGAGCCGAAGTCGCTGTGGGTGTTGTAGTCGAACATGCACCATCCGGTGCTGCCCGCGATCGTCGGGTCGCCGGCAACCGCGTTCAGCATCTGCAGGTGGCGGGTGACGTGCTCTGCCTGCCGGCTTTCCTGGTCGAAGCGCTTGGTGGGGAACATGTGGCCGTTATATTCGGTGATCATGTAGGGCACGGTCTTTGTGAGCCCGGTCACCTGCCTCTGGTCGCGGGTGCATATCCGCGCGTGATTGCGGCCCGGCTGCTCCTCGTCGCCGAGAACGAAATCGTTCATCGTATAAACGTCTTCCAGCATCTCGCTGTTCTCGATGCAACGCACGCCGCCGGTCTGGCGGGTGGAATCGAGTGCGCGGGCGACCCGGTTGGTCTCGGCGTAGAAGTCATGATCGTCGGCGGATTCGTTGATGCGCACGCCCCAGATGATGATCGACGGATGGTTCCAGTCGCGGGTGATCATCCGGCGGACATTCTCGACCGATTCCCGTTTCCACGCCTCGCCGCCGATATGCTGCCAGCCGGGGATTTCCTCGAAAACCAGAAGGCCGATCTCGTCGCAGCGGTCGAGGAAGTATTTCGACTGCGGATAGTGCGAGGTTCGGGCGATGTTGCAGGCCAGATCGAATTTGAGGATATCGGCATCCTTCTCCTGCCCGCGCCTGCCCATGGCGTAGCCAAGATGCGGCCAGCTCTGGTGGCGGTTGAGGCCGCGCAGTTTCAAGAGTCTGCCATTGAGGCGGAAGCCGTCGCTTGCGAAGGAGGCGGTGCGGAAGCCGAAGCGGTGCGCAACTTCGTCCGTGCCGCCGCCGGTTTCGAGCGTCACGGTGAGGGTATAGAGCGCCGGATCATCAATGTCCCACAGCCGGAGACCTTTCAGGTCGGAAAGCGCAAGGCGCGCCTGCCGGCCCGAAACGGAAGCCTCGGTGGCGGCGATCACATTGCCCTCGGCATCGCTCAACGCCGCGCCGAGCCTGCCGGTGGTCTCGTCGGTCAGGAACACGTCGGCGGTCGCGCTCTTGGCGTCGGCAAGCGCGTCGGGCGTTTCGATCTTGACGTTGTCGATCGCGACCGGGGTGGTGATCTTCAGCCAGACATCGCGATAGATGCCGGCAAAGGTCAGATAGTCGATGACATTGCCGAAGGGCGGGATATCCGGGTTTTCCGAACCATCGATCTTCACCGTCAGCAGATTGTCGCCGTCCGTGAGATGTGGGCCGATTTCGACCTCGAAGGGGGTGTAGCCATCCTTGTGGGCGGCGATTTCCTCGCCGTTCAGGTAGACGACGCTGTCGGCCATTGCGGCATCGAAGACCAGCGAGACCCGCTTGCCGGCAAAACCGGGCTCGCTGGCAAAAACCTTCTGATAGGTGAAGGCGCGCTGATAGCGCTTCTCGTCGAAATAGTTGAAGGGCAGTTCGACGGCGGTATGCGGCAGGCGCACCTTTTCGCCATCGCGCAGCGTGTTGACCGCCGCAGCATCGAACCCTTCGGAGAACACCCAGCCGGCATTGAAATTCTGAACTTTACGCATGTGTATGACCTATTTGACGGAACCGAGCATGCCCTGGACGAACTGGCGCTGCATGGCGAAGAAGATGATAAGCGTGGGAAGGGTCGCGAGGATCGTGCCGATCATCACCGTGCCGTAATCGGGATAATAGGCGGAGGCGAGCGAGGAGACGACCAGCGTGATTGTCTTGGTCTCGTTCGATTGCAGCACGATCAGCGGCCACAGATAGTTGTTCCAGTAGAGCATGAACACGATGACGAAGGCCGCCGCATAGGTGGAGCGCATCACCGGGAAATAGATGTGCAGGAAGATCTGCCACTCCTTCAGCCCGTCGACCTTGGCGGCATCGCGCAGCTCTGACGGGAACGCCTTGGTGGCCTGGCGGAAATAGAAGATCACGAAGGCCCAGGCGATGAACGGCAGGATGATGGCGATATGGGTGTCGATCAGCCCGGCCTTGGCCGTCATCATGAACAGCGGGATCATGATCGCCGCGAACGGCACCATCAGCGTCAACAGCACGATGGCATAGACCCGGTCGCGCAGCTTCGAGCGGAACACCTCGAAGCCGTAGCCGGCCAGCGAGGTCACCGTGAGCGTGAGGAAGGTGCCGAGACCCGCGATCTTGATCGAGTTCCACATGATCAGCGGCACATCGACCTGCGAGACGAAGGCATTGATGTTCGCCATCAGCGCATTGCCGAAGGTGACCTTGCCGACGACGATATCGGCGGTGGTGTTGGTCGCGCCGATCACCATCCAGATGAACGGAAACACCGAGATGAAGGCGGCAAGCCCCAAAAGGATGTATTTCAGCGAACCGCCGGCGAGGCGGATGAAACGGCGGGCCGTCATGTGCGTTCCCTCGCGGCGTAGAACTGCAGGAAGGACAGCACCGCGACGATCAGCACGATGACGTAGGAGACCGTGGCCGCGTAGCCGAAATTCGGCATGAAGCGGAAGGTCAGGTTGTAGATGTAGAGCGACAGCGTCAGCGTCGCATTCGCCGGTCCTCCCTTGCCCTCGGTCAGGTTGTAGACCTCGTCGAAGAGCTGCAGCGTGCCGATGGTGGAGGTGATCGTGGTGAACAGGATCACCGGCTTCAGCATCGGGATCGTAATGTGCAGGAACCGCCGCCATGAGGGCACGCCGTCAATGCGGGCGGCCTCGTAGATCGACCTGTCGATGTTTTGAAGCGCGGCCAGATAGAAGATCATGTTGTAGCCGGTCCAGCGCCAGGTGATGGCGAGGATGACCAGAACCTTGGCCCAGAACGGATCGGTGAACCATTCGATCGGGCTGTCGGCAAGTCCCACCGCCATCAGCGTGCTGTTGATGATGCCATCGGTGGCGAACATGCTCTTGAACAGGATCGAATAGGCGACCAGCGAGGATACGCAGGGCAGGAAGATCGCCGTGCGGAACAGGCCGGAAAATCTGAGCCGCGGATTGTTGAGCGCATTGGCGAGGATCAGCGCCAGCACGATCATGACCGGCACCTGGATGACAAGGAAGGTCAGCGTGTTGGTCAGCGCTTGCCAGAAGATCGCGTCATACCAGAGACGCTCGATATTCCCGAAACCGACGAAATTCATCATCATGCCGCGGCCGGAATAAAACGACAGCACCAGCGAGCGAATGATCGGATAGAACATGAAGGCGGCGACGAGAATGAGGGCCGGCGCCACGAACAGCCAGCCATTGACGTCGTAGAACCGCTTCAAATTGCCGGGTCTTGCATTTGCCATGGTCGGTCCCAGTTGCCGGCGGGCCGGCTTTCCAACAATCGTGATGGCGAAAGCCGGGGCAGGCGGGCCCGCCCCGGCGGATCGCTTTTACTGGATCTGGAACTTGGCCTGATCGTTGATTGCCTTCAGCACCTCGTCCACCGGCTTGCCGTCGATCAGCGATTGCAGGTTGGAGGTCACCGCGACATCGAGCTCGTTGGTGAAGATGCCGTAATCGACCGCCGGGATCTGGTTCAGCCAGTCGGAGAACTTCTGCCAGACCTTCTCGCCGCCGAAGAACGGATCGGCTTCCTGATAGGCCTCGCCCTCGCGCGCGGCGAGCAGCGAGCCGACGGCGCCGCGCTCGACCAGGATCTTCTGGTAGAAATCGGTGTCCTTGGCGTAGATTTCGTTGAGGAAGTCGATCGCCTCGTCCTTCACGTCGGAACTATCGAGCACGTACCAGCTCGACCCGCCGAGATTGGACGCGTTGCCCGCGCCCTCGACGCCCTCAAGCGACGGAATCGGCGCGACGCCCCATTTGCCGGACTGGTCTTCCTGCGCCTTGATCGTGCCGGTGATCCATACGCCGGTGATGACCGAGGCGACATTGCCGGAGGTGAACGCGTTGACATAGTCCGACCAGCCGGTGGCCGGATAGATCAGGCCTTCCTCGGCAATCTTCGCCTGGGTTTCGAGCGCTGCCTTCAGCGCGGCGTTGTCGAGAACATTGAGATCGCCGTTTTCGTCGAAATACCAGCTTCCGGCCGACTGCATCATGATCCGGGTCATGCCGCCGTCATTGAGGTCGAGCGTGGTCATCTTGTGGCCGGTCTTGGCCTCGACTTCCTTGCCGATCTCGATGAACCGGTCCCAGGTGATGTTTTCCATGTCCTCCGGCTTGAAGCCGGCTTCTTCCAGATAATCGCGGCGGTAATACATGCCGGTGACGCCGGTGTCGAAGGGCATGCCGTAGACCTTGTCGCCAACCGTCATCAGCGACACCTTGTAGGGCGCGAAGGCGGAATAATCGACCACGCCGTCCATGGCCGCGAACGCGCCGGGGAAGGACTGGAGATATTTTTGCGCGCCGTAATCCTCGATCAGCACGATATCCGGCAGCGCATTGGTCGCGCCGGAGGCGAGCGCCGTCTGAAGCTTCTGCTCGACATCGGCCTTGGCGAAGTCGACGACATTGAAGGTCGTGTCGGGGTGAGACTTGGTGTAGATCTCGCCCGCTTCCTTCATGATCGCGACGTTGAAATTGGGGTCCCAGCACCAGATGGTGATCTCACCCGCGAAGGCGGCGGTCGCGCCGAAGACACATGCTCCCGACAGAGCCACACCCGTGATGCGGCCCAGCACTTTCTGCTTATCCATTGGTTCCTCCCGTTTTGGACACTTGCCCGACGGCGCTCCCTGCCGTCCCACGAGAAGCTAACTACAATTTGGAAAACTTGACAATAAAATTTTTAGTAAAAATCAGTAAATAAATTTACCCGGCAGGCGGATGGCGACAGCTGTCGCGCCAGATCATCTCACCCGGAATTGTCACCCGCTTGGTGTATTCGCGGCCGTTGATGCGCTCGACCAGCAGGTCGACGGCGCATTCGCCGATGGCCTCGCCCGGTATCTTCATGGTGGAAAGCGCGGGATTGAGAAACTGGGCGACCGGTATGTCGTTGAAGGAGGCGATGGCGATATCGTCGGGCACCGAAAGCCCAGCTTCGGCAAGCGCCCGCCCGGTTCCAATCGCGATATTGTCGTTCGCGGTGAGGATAATGTCCGGACGTTCGGCGCGGTCGAGCAGGTCGCGAGCATGCTCGTAACCGACCTCGAGCCGCAAATTCTGCCCGTCATTGCAGTCATTGTTGAGGGCGATCAAAGTGGGGTCGAAGGTGCCGCGCGCCTTCTGCCAGTCGACATAGGCCCGGCAGCGCGCCTCGCTGTAGGGCACATCGCCAAAGCTGATCCTGTCCTCCGCCCCGATGAAGGCGATGCGCCGATAGCCGGCAGCGGCAAGGCCATCGAGAATTTTCGTGGTCGCCAGAGCGAGGTCGCTGGAAACACAGTCGAACTGCTCGTCCGAAGGCTGGAAATCGGCGAACACCAGATGATCGCAACATTCCTCAAGAAAGGCGATCTCCGCCGGCCTGTGCTTGCCGATGGCGATGATGCCGGCGACGCCCTGCAACAGACTGCCCTCGTTGAAAAGATCGGCGTGAAACACCTTCACGATTTCGCTCTGGTAATGCTGCGACCGTCGTTCTATGCCCAGCCTCACCCCGATATAATAGGGGTCGATCAGTTCCTCGTCGCGCTCCAGGAAGTGAACCGTGGCAATGCGAGGCATGGCGGCGGCCGGTTGCGGCTGGCGGAACGGCGCGGGCTTGCGGCGATTGCGATTGCGCGGCGTTGCGTAATCGAGCGCCTCGGCGGTCTCGATGATCGCCTTGCGCTTGGCCTCGCTCACCGAAAGCGTGGGATCGTAGTTCAGTACACGGGAAACCGTGCCGGCCGAAACGCCGACCGCCTTGGCAATTTCTCGAATTGTGACCATGATCTTGAACTCCCCGCGGGACTTGGCGTTGTCTGGTAAATATTTACCAAAGCAAGCAGCGCCTGCAAGCATTTTCCACCCGATTTCATTACAATCTGCTTGTTGCACGCCGCCGCAAGCATCTCGAGAAGACAGGCATCGCTGACGCTGCTACAGCGCCTCGCCGGTCTCGCTGTCGAAGATGTGGACACGTTCGGGGTCGATCTTGGCCTCGAAGGGCTGGCCGTGGCGGACCTCGCGTTCGCCGTCGACGATCGCGGTCACATGCTGGCCGCCGAGTTCGAACACGACATGGCTCTGCGCGCCGGTCGGCTCCACCAGCAGCGCCGTGCCGTTGATCACCGAGCCGGTCCCGATATCGGGATTGAGATGTTCGGGACGCAGACCGACCGTGACCTTTCGGTCGGGCGTGAGGCCGGCATGGTCGCCGGAGATCGCCAGCACCGTTCCATCGGCAAAGCGCACCGCCGGCGCGCCGTCCGCGGCGACGATCGTGCCGGGCAGTAGGTTCATCGCCGGCGAGCCGATGAAGGCGGCAACGAACAGATTGGCCGGCTTGCGGTAAAGCTCGATCGGCGTGCCCTGCTGCTCGATCCGGCCCTGATTGAGCACCACCACCCGGTCGGCAAGCGTCATCGCCTCGATCTGGTCATGGGTGACATAGACCGAGGTGGTCTCCACGCGCTGATGCAGCGTCTTGATCTCCGCGCGCATCTGCACCCTGAGCTTGGCGTCGAGGTTCGACAGCGGTTCGTCGAACAGGAACACCGCCGGATCGCGCACCACCGCCCGGCCCATGGCGACGCGCTGGCGCTGGCCGCCGGAAAGCTGCGAGGGCTTGCGGTCGAGCAGCGCCGTCAGGTCCAGCATCCGCGCCGCCTCGCCGACGCGCTCCTCGATCTCGGCCTTCGGACGCTTGGCGAGACGCAGGTTGAAGCCCATGTTTTCGGCCACCGTCATATGCGGATAGAGCGCGTAGGACTGGAACACCATGGCGATGTTGCGCTCGCGCGGCGTCAGATCGTTGACGATCTCCCCGCCGATCGCAATTTCGCCGCCGGTGATTTCCTCAAGGCCAGCGATCATGCGCAACAGCGTGGATTTTCCGCAGCCCGACGGTCCGACAAGGGCGACGAATTCGCCATCCTTGATAGTCAGCGAAACGCCGTGGATGACCTCGAGAGCGCCGTAGGACTTTCTGATATTGCTGAGTTCGACGGATGCCATTTTCGACAAGCTCCCGGAGGGTTCACGATTTCACGGCGCCGGCGGTGAGCCCGGCGATGATGTGTTTCTGGGCGATAAAGAAGGCGATGATCGTCGGCAGGATGGTCAGCGTGATGAAAGCGAGCACGAGCTGCCATTCGGTCGCGAATTCGCCCTTGTAGACCATGATGCCGAGCGGCCAGGGATAGCGGTTCTCCGTGTTCAGCATGATCAGCGGAATGATGTAGCTGTTCCAGCTCTGCACGAAGGCGATGATGCCGACCGTGGCGATGATCGGCCGCGACAGCGGCATGGTCACATGCCAGAAAAAGCCGATATAGCCGCAACCATCGACGAAGGCGGCGTCGAACAACTCCTCCGGCAGGTTGCGGAAATAATTGCGGAACAGCAGGATGCTCATGCCGAGCCCGAATGCCACCTGCGGCAGGATCACGCCCCAATAGGTATCGAGCAGGCCGAGATCGCGGATACGGATATAGAGCGGCAGAATGGCGGTCGCTGCCGGAAACATCAGCCCGATCAGGAAATAGTTGAGCAGATAGTCCGAACCGAAGAAGCGGATATGGGCGAAGCAGAAGGCCGCGCAGGCGGCGAACACGATGGTGAGAAACACGGTGAGCACCGCGATCAGCAGTGAATTGCCCATCTGCAGCCAGTAGCGCTTCGACATCAGGATATCGGTGTAATTGCTCCACTGCCATTGATCCGGCAGGCCGAACGGGCTGCCGCGCAGATCCGGCAGCGTCTTGAACCCGCCAAGCGCGGTGGTGATCAGCGGGATGATGACAATGCCGGCGACCAGCAGCAGCGAGACATAGAGATAGGTCTTGGTGCCGACATTCAGCCTGCGGCCTTCCCCGCCGGATTTTGCCGCGTCGATCGGCGCGCTTTCGGAAATCTCAGTCATTTTTCATGAATATCCGTTTGTAGCTGAAGGCCAGCGTGACGCAGATGATGAACAGAATGACGCCGACGGCGCTGCCGAAGCCGACCTGCATGCGGGTGACGCCGAAATTGTAGAGGAAGGTCACCATGGTCTGGGTCGAGTTGGCCGGTCCGCCGCCGGTGAGCGGCATGACGAGATCGAAAAGCTGCAGCGAGCCGATGACGGCGAAGAACACCGAAAGCCGCACGGTGGAGCCCAGCATCGGCAGCGTCACCAGCCGGAACTTCTGCCAGCCGGTCGCGCCGTCAATGTCGGCCGCCTCCAGGATGCTGCGATCGATCGCCTGCAGGCCGGCGATGAACAGCATCATGTGGAAGCCGAAATATTTCCAGACCACGACGGCGAGGATCGCCGACATGGCGGTATCGGGGTTGGCGAGCACAAACGGCGGCTCCGCGCCAAAGAAATGCCAGATGCCGGCGACGAGACCGAAATCGCCGTCATAGACGAAGCGCCAGATCATGCCGGCGGCGACATCGGCCAGAACATAGGGCAGGAAGAAGATCAGCCGGAAGAACAGCGCGCCCCTGATCTGCTTGGTCACCATCGAGGCGAGCCACAGCGCAAGGGGAAGCTGGATGACGATCGAGACGGCAATGATCAGGCCGTTATTGATCAGCGCCGTGGTGAAGGCGCTGTTGCGGAAGATAAGCTGGTAATTGCGGAAATCGACCCATTTGCTCGGTTCGCCGTAACCGTTCCAGCTGAAGAAGGAGTACCAGGCCGCCTCGCCGATCGGCAGAATGACGAGCAGCGTGAACAGCACCAGCGCCGGCGGCAGGAAGATGATCAGCACCGGCCATTTCGTGTGGGCCAGCGAGCGCCGTCTTCTGGACCTGCCCGGAGCAGGCCCGACCGGCGCGGGCAGGATGGAATCGGTGGTCGTCATTGGCATTTTCCCGCATGCAATGCGGCGGCGGTATGCCGCCTTGCCCGCGCCGCCGGGGACGGCGACCATGGGCCTGGAGCCCGGACGCCGGCAAGCGGCGTCCGGGATCAGCGCGTTACATGTTTTCCAAGTCGTAGGTGTCCTGGATCTGCTGGGCGGCATCTTCCGGCGAGGTCGCGCCGGAGACGATCGCCACGCTCATGTCGTTGACGACGGCGCCGACATTGGGCCCGAGATCCTGGTCGAGATAGTTCTGGTGCCAGGTTTCATCGGCCAGCGCCTCGGCGCTGCTCTTCAGAAGCGGATCGGTGATCGAATCGGCGACGCCGATCGTGACCGGAATAACCTTCTGAACCTCGGAGATCCTGCGGGCGACATCCGGGCTTGTGTAATATTCCAGGAACTTCTCGGTCTCGGGCGGCGCGTCCTTGGTCACGGCCCAGCCCGTCAGCCCGCCCATATTGTCGGTGACGACGCCCGGCGCGCCTTCGATGACCGGAAAGGCGAAGCGGCCGATATTATCTTCGGCAAGCCCCTTGCCGTCGGTGGAATTGCTGATCTGGGTCCGACCGGTGTTTTCAAACGACAGGATCATCGCCGCGCGCCCGTCGCCGAAGGCTGCGAGCGCATCGTTCCAGGTCGCGCCGAGATAGCCGTTCTGGAAGGGTTCAAGCGCGCCAAGCGCCGCAAGCTTCTCGCCGGCCGCAACGAAGGGCTCGCCGGCAAAGCCGCCATTCTCGCCGGCCTTGGCCGCCATGAAGCCGTCATGGCCCGCCTCGCGCATGGCGAGATAGCCCCAGTAGAAGTGGATCGGCCACTTGTCGCCGCCGCCGCCGGCAATCGGGGTGATCCCGGCCTCCTTCAGGGTCTTGACCGCGCCCATGAAGTCGTCCCAGGTTTCGATCGATGTGCCGTCCACGCCGGCCTTGTCGAACAGTTCCTTGTTGTAGAAGAACGAGACGACGCCGTTCAGCACTGGCGCGGCCCAGACCTGGTCGTCAAACGTCATGCCGGCGATCGAGGACGGCTTCAGCGTGTCGCGCCATTTGTTGTTGTCGGCGTCGAGCGCCGGCGTAATGTCCCTGAGGACGCCGGTTTCGGCCTGCGCCTTCAGAACGCCACCGCCCCAGGTGTAGAACAGGCTGGGGATCTCGGACGATTGCAGCAGGGTCGGCAGTTTCGCCTTGAAGGCCTGGTTTTCCAGGAACTGCATCTCGATCGTGACGCCCGGATTGGCCTCTTCGAACTCGTCGGCGACCTGACGCCAGACTTCCACGACCGGCTCCTGGTTTTCCAGATGGAGCCATTTGATGACGGTTTCGGCCGATGCCGTATTCGCCGTCGCCGCAAAGGCGACAAAACCCGCGGCTGCAGCGCCATAACGAAGCCAATTGGCAGTGATTGACATGTTGCACTCCTCCCAAAGTACTTTTTGCACACTCCGGATTAAATAAATGGCGCGGCCTGAATTTTGTCAACCCGAAACTGCCGTCAATCGAGCAAACTGCCTTTAAAATAGCCATGACGTGCAAAAATTGCTTGCATGGCGCGTCTGGCCGGGACTAAGAACAGGCATAAATTATTTCGTGATACGGAAAAATTGCGCCCCTGCCCTGAACCTACCCGACGAGCCCCATGAAGACCGCTGATCCTGAATTGATGCGAGCAATCAACCGGTTGAGCGTGCTGGACACGATCCGGCGCAACGGTCCGATTTCGCGCATCGAGATCAGCAAGCGCACCGAACTGTCGACCAGCACGGTTTCGGCGATCACCGGCTCACTGATCGACGATGGCCTGATCCTGTCGCGGCATGAGGGCGATCTGCGCAATGCCACTGTTCGCGGCCGCCCGCGGGTTATGCTCGAACTCAACCCGGACGCTTCGCGCGTTGTCGGCGCCAAGATCGCGGCAACGCGCATGACCTTCGTGGTGGCGGATTTCTGCGGCGAGGTGCTGTCCGAATTTTCGCTCCCCGTGCGCATTGACCGGATGCCGATCGACGTCATCGCCGATCTGGTGGAAGACGGCGTGCGCGCCTGCGTAATGGATAGCGGGCTGACGCTTGCCGAAATCGACGTGATCTGTCTCGGCATTCCCGGTGTGGTCGAGCACCGCACCGGCGTGGTGCGCTCCAGCCCGATCTTCCGCGACGAGAATGTGGATTTCGCCGCCGTCATGTCGCCGCGCTTCGGCATCCGTACGATCATCGAAAGCGATGTCCACGCCGTCACGCTCGCCCATCACTGGTTCGGCAAGGCGCGCCATCTCGAGGATATGGTGCTGGTCTCGCTGGAGCGCACGCTCGGCCTCGGCGTGCTGCACAACAGCCAGCTTTTTCGCGGCGCGGGCGGGCTCAGCCACAATCTCGGCGACCTCGTGCTCGGCAGCAACGCCGACGGCATGTCGCGGCTGGCAAGCCTTGCCGGCGAAAGCGCGATCCTTGGCGACGGTCCGCGCGAGGGGCTTTATGCCGATGCCGTGCGGCTCGGCCGCGGCATTTCGCACGCCCAGACGTTGATCAAGGCCAAGGACGCGCAAATCATGTCGGCGGCGGAGCGCGCCGGCGATGCCATCGGCGTAACGGTCGCCAACATCGTCACCCTTTTCGCCCCGCCGCGCGTTATTCTCGTGGGTTCCAGCCTTGCGCTTGGCAAACCCTTCATCGACCGGCTGACAAAGGCCTTCAACAGCGCGATCCCGCCATCGCTCGCCGATGTCAGCGAACTGGTCTTTGACGACGCAGAGGATTTCTTCTGGGCGCGGGGAGCGGCGGCCGTCGCACTTTACGAACTGTATGAATCGCCATGGAGCACAACCGGCCCTGCGCTTTGAACGCCGGGCTTCGCGCTTTGGGAGGAGTGAGAAATGGAAAAAGTAGGTATCGGCATCATCGGATGCGGCAATATCTCGGGCGCCTATCTGAAGGCGATGGCCGGGTTCGAAATTCTCGACATTCGCGGCGTCGCCGACCTCAATCAGGCGGCAGCCGAGGCAAAGGCCGCCGAGTTCAATGTGCCCGTCAGCACGATCGATGCGCTTCTGGCCGACCCCAAGGTCGAGATCATCCTGAACCTCACCATTCCGCGCGCCCATGTCGCGGTGGGCCTCAGGGCGCTTGAGGCCGGCAAGCACACCTATTCGGAAAAGCCGCTCGGCATTAATTTCGCGGAAGGGAAAAAACTTGTCGAGGCGGCGGAAAAGGCGGGACTCAGGATCGGCGCGGCCCCTGACACGTTTCTCGGCGGCGGCCACCAGACGGCGCGCGCGATCGTGGACAGCGGCGCGCTCGGCCTTGCCGTCGGCGGCACGGCGAGCTTCATGCGGCCGGGCCATGAATCCTGGCACCCCAATCCCGATTTCTACTACGATATCGGCGGCGGGCCGATGCTCGACATGGGCCCCTATTACATCACCGATCTCGTCAATCTTTTCGGCCCGGTGAAGAAGGTCGCCGGTTTTGCGACCATGCTGCGCCGGGAACGCGAGATCACCAGCGAACCGCGCCGGGGCGAGACGATTTCCGTCAAGGTCCCGACCCATATCGCAGGCACGCTGTTCTTCGAAAACGGCGCGGTCGTGCAGGTGACGATGAGTTTCGATGTCGCCGGCCACAAGCATCTGCCGATCGAGATCTACGGCACGGAGGGCACGCTGCTGGTGCCCGATCCCAATTTCTTCGCCGGGCCGGTCTCGCTTCTGAAGAAGGGCGGCGACTTCGAGGACCATCCGGTCGACCTGCCCTATGCCGACGGCAATTACCGCTCGATCGGGCTTGCGGACATGGCCTATGCGATCCGCAACGACAGGCCGCACAGGGCCAACGGCGATCTGGCGCTGCATGTGCTGGAGGTGATGGAGGCTTTCACCACCGCCGCCGAAACCGAAAAGACCGTCGGGATCACCACCACCGTCGCGCGACCGGCGCCGCTGTCGGATTCGCTTGTCCACGGCGCGCTCGGCAAATAGGCCGAACGGCGAGAAACCATCAACCCGGCCGGTAACATGCCGGCTGACGCGAGAGGAGAGATATCATGCGCGAAGCACTCATTGTCTGGGGCGGCTGGAGCGGCCACGAGCCGGAGGAATGCGCCCACATCATCCGCGAAATGCTGCAGGAGGACGGGTTCAAGGTCTATCTGGAACATTCCACCGAGGCCTTCGCCGACCCGCAGATCAAGGATCTGAGCCTGATCGTTCCGATCATGACCATGTCGAAGATCGAGAAGGAGGAGGTCAAGAACCTGTCCGCGGCCGTCGAGAGCGGCGTCGGCATTGCCGGCTATCACGGCGGGGCGGGCGATGCCTTCCGCGATTCGGTCGACTACCAGTTCATCATTGGCGGCCAGTGGGTCGCCCATCCCGGCAATATCATCGACTACACGGTCAATGTGACGAAGCCGGACGATCCGATCATGGAGGGGATTTCCGATTTCCCCTACCACTCGGAGCAGTATTACATGCATGTCGATCCCTCCAACGAGGTGCTGGCCACCACCACCTTCAGAGGCGACCATGCGGAATGGATCGACGGCGTGGTCATGCCGGTGGCGTGGAAGCGCCGCCACGGCAAGGGCCGGGTGTTCTATTCCTCGCTCGGCCACATCGCCAGCGAGTTCCAGGTTCCGGAAATGGCGACCATCTTCCGCCGCGGCGCCAACTGGGCGGCGCGCTGAGCCGCGCGACCGCCTCTGCCATCAGTCAACAGAAAGGAAACGCTCATGGATTATCGCAGACTTGGAAACAGCGGCGCCGTGGTGACCAGTCTCTGCCTCGGCACCATGACCTTCGGCGACGAGGCCGACGAGGCGACCTCCTTCCGGCTGATGGACGCCTATGTCGAGGCCGGAGGCAATTTCATCGATACCGCCAACGTCTATTCCACCGGCCTTTCCGAGGAGATCGTCGGGCGCTGGCTGAAACAGAAGCCCGGCATCACCAAGGAGCTGGTGATCGCCACCAAGGCGCGGTTTCCCATGGGCGACGGGCCGAACCGCATCGGTCTGTCGCGCAAGAACCTCGCCGAAGCGCTCGATGCCTCGCTGGCCCGCCTCGGCGTGGAGCAGATCGACCTCTACCAGCTCCACGCCTTTGACGCGCTGACGCCGCTGGAAGAATCGCTGCGCTTCCTCGACGATGCCGTCTCCAGCGGCAAGATCGCCTATTACGGCTTCTCCAACTTCCTCGGCTGGCAATTGACCAAGGCGGCCTGGATCGCCAGGGCGAGCGGCTTCTCCGCCCCGGTCACCCTTCAGCCGCAGTATAATCTCCTGGCGCGGGGCATCGAGCACGAGATCGTCCCGGCCTGCCAGGATGCGGGCATGGGGCTTCTGCCCTGGTCGCCGCTCGCAGGCGGCTGGCTTTCGGGCAAGTACAAGCGCGACCAGATGCCGACCGGCGCCACGAGGCTCGGCGAAAATCCGGCGCGCGGCATGGAAGCCTATGACAAACACAATGCCAAATCGGTGACCTGGGAGGTGCTCGGCGCGCTGGAGGACATTGCCGGCGCGCATAATGCCAGCATGGCCCAGGTGGCGCTCGCCTGGCTCGCGGCGCAGCCCGCCGTCACCTCCGTCATTCTGGGCGCGCGCACCGAGGCCCAGCTTGCCGACAATCTCGGCGCCGCTGAGCTTCAGCTCTCCACGGACGAGATCAAGCGCCTGACGGACGTTTCCCACCAGCCGATGCCGGATTATCCCTATGGAGAGGCCGGGGCGGCGCAGCGTTTCCGCAAGATCGAAGGCGGTCGCTGAGAAATTCGAGGCCGGCGGCTTGCTGCCGGCCTCGCTGCTTTTGGGGGCAATGCGGGCCGGGCAGACCCGCGAGGCGGAATTTGCCATTCCGCGTGTCGGGAAATTTGACCGCGCCAAGAATCCTGATATGAACGTTTTTTGACGAACGCCTGCCAGCAGCGAACCACATCCATGCCACGTAACTTTCTTGTCGTTGATCCTGAAAAGGACATGCATGTCATCAAGGGCCTTGCAGCGCCCGCGCGCATTTCAGTCCTCAAGCTGTTGCGGCGCAAGGGCGCGCTCAATGTCAAGGAGATCGGCGAGCTTCTGGACCTGCCGCAGTCGACGGTGTCGCTGAGCGTGCAACTGCTGGAGGAGGCCGGGCTGATCCGCACCGAAAGCCAGCGGGCGCGCAAGGGCAATCAGAAGCTCTGCACCAGCATTTACGATGAGGTCGTCATCATGTTCGGCGATGCCGCGGAGGAGCGCCGCAACGACGCGATCGAGGTGGCGATGCCGGTCGGCCTCTATACCGCCTGCGACGTCAGCGCGCCTTGCGGCCTATGCACAGACGAGGGGATCATCGGGCTTCTGGATGTGCCCGATTCCTTCCTCGATCCGGCGCGCATGAAGGCGGGGCTGATCTGGTTCACGCGCGGTTCGGTGGAATATCAGTTCCCCAATAATGCCCGGCTCGACAATCGCGACGTCGCCGAGATCGAATTCTCCGTGGAACTTTCCTCGGAGATGCCCGGCACCAATCCGGACTGGCCCTCTGACATCACGATCACCGTCAATGGCGTCGATATCGGCCTGTGGACCTCGCCCGGCGATTTCGGCGACCGCCGCGGCGTCTTCACCCCCGATTGGTGGAAGCTGAAGGGCTCGCAATACGGCATGCTGAAGCGCTTCCGCGTGACTGACGCCGGCTCGTTTGTCGACGGCGTCCGGATGTCGGATGTCTGCCTTGCCGATCTCGGGCTCGACAAGAAGCATTCGATCCGCCTCTGTCTGAGCGTGCGCGACGACGCCCGCCACCCCGGCGGCATCAATATCTTCGGCAAGGGTTTCGGCAATTACGATCAGGATATCGTCCTGCGCCTGACGACGAGATAGCCCCGCCGGGATAAAAACCTGCCCGCACAACTCCGGAAAACCGCTTGACGAATGGTCCGATCGGGTCTTTATTATCCATAAATATTGGTTTGTACCAAAAAACAAAATTTCGGGGAGGTAGCATGCAGGCCCGCGTCACCGCGCACAAGAATTTCACCATATCCACGATCGATCCGCGGCTCTACGGCTCGTTTCTCGAGCATCTCGGACGGGCAGTATACACCGGCATCTATGAGCCTGACCATCCCACCGCTGATGAGAACGGCATGCGCCGCGACGTCATCGATCTCGTGCGTGAACTGGACACCCCGATCTGCCGCTATCCCGGCGGCAATTTCGTCTCGGCCTATAACTGGGAAGACGGCATCGGCCCGCAGAGCGAGCGCCCCACCCGTCTCGACCTTGCCTGGCGGACGGCGGAATCCAACCAGGTCGGCATCCATGAATTCGCCCGCTGGGCCGAAGCCGCCAATACCGAGATGATGCTGGCCGTCAATCTCGGCTCGCGCGGGCTCGATGCGGCGCGCAATTTCGTCGAATATGTCAATCATCCCGGCGGCAGCTACTGGTCCGACCTCCGCCGCAAGAACGGCCAGGCCGATCCGTGGAACGTCAAGCTCTGGTGCCTCGGCAACGAGATGGACGGCCCCTGGCAGGTCGGCCACAAATCCGCCGCCGAATATGGCCATCTCGCCAACGAGACCGCCAAGGCGATTCGCGCCTTCGACGACAAGCTGGAACTGGTGGTCTGCGGCTCCTCCCATTCCGACATGCCGACCTTCCCGCAATGGGAGGCCACGGTTCTGGACGAGTCCTATGATCAGGTCGACTATATCTCGCTGCACATGTATTTCATGAACTACGAGAAGAACACGCGCGAATATCTGGCGCTGCCGGAAAAGCTCGACCGCTATATCGGCACGGTCAGCGGCGTGATCGACTATATCAAGGCCAAGAAGCGTTCGAAGAAGAACGTCAAGATCTCCTTCGACGAGTGGAATGTCTGGTATCACGAGCGCGAGGCGGACGAAAAGCGCATGAAGGAGTGGGACTGGCCGCACGCGCCGGTGCTTCTCGAGGACATCTACAATTTCGAGGATGTGCTGCAGGTCGGCTGCATCATCAATACCTTCATCCGCCGTTCGGATGTGGTGAGCATCGCCTGCATCGCTCAGCTCGTGAACGTCATCGCGCCGATCATGACGGCGCCCGGCGGCGCGGCCTGGAAGCAGACGATCTATCATCCCTTCCAGCTCGCCTCGCGCTATGGCCGCGGCACGGCGCTGGCGCTTGACGTCGACTGCGCCACCTATAATGCCGATATCGCGGCGAATGTGTCCTATCTCGACATTTCCGGCGTCCACGACGCGGACGAGGGCACGCTGACCTTTTTCGCCATCAACCGTCACGGAGAGGAGCCGATGACGATTGATCTGGCGCTGGAGCGGTTCGGCGAAATCAGGTCGGTCGAGCACACGCTGATCAAGCATGACGACCTCGAAGCGGTGAATACGCAGGAAAATCCGGAAAACGTGAAACCCGTGAAGCAGGACGGCGCCAGCGTGTCCGGCGGCAAGGTTTCGATTACGGTGCCTGCCTATTCCTACTCGATGATCCGGGTGACGCTCTAGCGTCAGCCGGACCGCCGCTGCGCGCAATCAAGCAAGACGGCGCGCCGCATGCCTCCTGAACCGGGGCCGGCGCGGCGAAAATGCCAACCATACGGCGGGAGGCCGTATTGCAAAGAGAGGAGAAGACGATGGCTAGAATGTTAGGTGCTGCCATGGGCGCGATAATCGCCGCGGGGGTATTCGCCACCGCCGCCCAGGCTCAGGAAACGGTCACCTGGTGGGACTTTCTCAGCGGTGGCGACGGCGTTCGCATGAAGCAGCTGATTTCCGATTTCAATGCCGAGCATGAAGGCGAGATCACCATCGACGCGACCACGCTGGAATGGGGCACGCCGTTCTACTCGAAGGTGCGAACCTCCGCTGCGATCGGCGAAGGTCCCGATATCATGACCTATCATGCAAGCCGCATACCGCTTGCCGTCAGCCAGGGCATTTTGCAGGAGATCACGCCGGCGGACTGGGAGACGATGGGCCTTTCCGAGGCCGATTACGCGCCGGCGACCTGGGACGCGGTGACGGTGGACGGCAAGCAGTACGCCGTGCCCTTCGACACCCATCCGATCGTGCTCTACTACAACAAGGACGCGCTCGCCGATGCCGGTCTACTGACCGAGGACGGCAAGCCCATGGGGCTTGATTCCCGCGAAGGCTTCGAGGCTACCTTGAAGGGTCTGAAGGAAGCGGGCGCGGAGTTTCCGCTCGCCTCGACCACCGCGGACGGCACCTTCATGTTCCGCACGATCTACTCCCTCATGGGCCAGCAGGACGGTGAACTGATGTCCGACGGCGAGTTCCTCGCCGGCGACAATGCCGAGAAGCTGCAAAACGCGCTCGCCGTGCTGCAGGGCTGGACCAATGACGGACTTCAGACCACCTATACCGATTATCCCGCCACCGTGGCGCTGTTCACCTCCGGCGAATCCCCGCTGATGATCAACGGCGTGTGGGAAGTGCCGACCATGATCGACCTCAAGGACGAGGGCAAGCTGTTCGAATGGGGCGCCGTCGAGCTGCCGGTGATCTTCGACCACCCCGCGACCTATGCCGACAGCCATTCATTCGCCATCCCCGCCAATTCCGGCAAGGAGATGAGCGCGGAGAAGAAGGCGGCCGTCCTGGAAGTCATGTCGTGGATGGCGAAGAACTCGCTGTTCTGGGCGACGGCGGGTCACATCCCTGCCTACGGTCCCGTGACGGAGTCGGCCGATTACCAGGGCATGCAGCCGAACGCCACCTATTCGAGCGTGACGGAAAACATGATCTTCGACCCGAAATCGCCGCTCGCCGGCGTGGCCGGGCCGATCTATGACGTCATGTCCACCTATTTCGTGCCGACGCTCAACGGCGAAATGGAGCCGGCCGAGGCCGTGGAGGAAATCAAATACGAGCTGAACGATCTGCAATGATCGCTGCGGGCCGCCGGCATCACCGCCGGCGGCCGTTTCGCATGGCAGTTCTACGATTTGAGGCCTCACAATGCTCCGCAACAAACGAAACGAAGCGATTGTCGCCCTGCTTCTGGTCGCGCCGTTCGTGGCCATTTACGGATTGATCTTTATCTATCCGACCATCCGGCTGCTCATCATCTCGTTTCAGGATGCGCCGCTGATCGGCAGCGGCGATTTTGTTGGCCTCGACAATTATACCCGGCTCTGGGGCGACCGGCGCTTCAACACGGCGTTCTGGAACACCGCCTATTTCGTCGCCATCACCGTCATTCCCGGAACATTGGTCGCCTTCGCCATCGCGCTCGGCATCAACCGGCTGAAGGGCAGGCTGCAGGCGCTGGTGCTGGCGATGTTCTTCCTGCCCTATATCCTGCCGGTATCGGTGGTCTATCTGATCTGGGACTGGACGCTGAACTTCCAGTTCGGCATCGCCATGTATATCTTCGATATCCTCGGGATCGACCGGGTGCCGGTGTTCAAATCGACGGTCTGGTTCATGCCGGCGGTCGGCCTCATCACGATATGGTGGACCGCGGGCTTCTCAATCCTGCTGTTTCTCTCCGGTCTGCGCGCCATTCCCGCCGAGATCTACGAGGCGGCGGCGCTCGACAATGCATCGCGCCTGACGACCTTCCGGCAACTGACCTGGCCGCTGATGTGGCCGGTCACGGCGCTGGTGCTGACGATCCAGCTGATCCTGCAACTGAAGATCTTCGACCAGGTCTATCTGTTTTCGGTCGGCGGCCGGCCGAACGACAATCTGGTGCTTGTCTACTACGTGTTCCAGCGGGCCTTCCAGTATGACCAGGGCGGCCGGGCCGCCGCCGCTGCCGTCGTCCTGTTCATCATCGTCATCGTTGTGTCGGTGCTGAACTTTCAACTGACACGGCTTTCGAAGGGGCGCGAATGATGAACGCAACAACGGCAAAACGCCTGAATGTCGCCGGCCTCCTGATCACGCTTCTAACGGTTGTGATCGCCGTCATATGGGCGTTTCCGCTCTATTGGGGGGTCATCTCGTCGCTGAAGCCGGAAGACGAGGTGGTACGCCGCTATATCGAATTATGGCCGGAAACCCTGACCTTCTCGCATTATTATTTCGCGCTGACCCAGACCCAGATCGGCATCTGGTATCTGAATTCGATCGTCACAGCGCTTGCGATCACGGTGCTGACCGTCGGCTCCTCGATGTTCTGCGGCTATGCGATCTCGCAGCTTCAATTCCCGTTCCGGCGGGTTTTATGGTGGCTGATCCTGGCGAGCTTCATGGTGCCGATGCAGGTGCTGATCGTGAACCATTTCGAACTGATGGCCCGCTTCGGCCTGATCAACACCTGGGCCGGGATCGTTCTGCCGCAACTGATCCATCCGGTGGTGATCATCGTCTACAAGCAGTTCTTCGACAATGTGCCGAAGGATTTTCGCGAGGCGGCGGCGATGGACAGCGCCTCTGAATGGCGCATTCTCACGCGCATCTACATGCCGATGAACTGGGGCGTCACCACCGCGCTTGCGATCGTCACCTTCATCTGGTCGTGGAATGCGTTTCTGTGGCCGTTCCTGGCGGTCACCCAGACGGAGATGATGACGATCACCGTCGGCATAACCCAGGTCAACGACGCCTTCGGCGTCTATTACGCCCGCGAACTATCAGCCGCGGTGCTGGCCGGTCTCCCGGTCGCGGTCGCCTATCTGATCTTCCAGCGCAGGGTAACCCAGGCGATCACGCTTTCCGCCGGGATCAAGGGGTAAAACGTCACACGATCATGGTCATGCAAAAACGCCGCGGCATCCTATCCGCGGCGTTTTCGTGAGGGGCCGAAGCGCTTTCGATATCGTCAGTGCACGTGATAGGCGTTGCCGGCCTCATCGAAGAGGTGAAGCGCCGTTGCATCGAAGACAAGTTGCACCTGATCGCCGGTCCTGGCTTCGGAGCGTCCGGTGTCGGTGGCGATCAGTTCAGTGCCATCTGCAAGGGTGCAGTAAAGCAGGGTCCGCTCGCCGAGCCGCTCGACAACGCCGACCGTCGCCTTCGTGGTGGCCGCTTCGCCTTCCTCGGCTACCCGCACGGCTTCCGGGCGTATGCCCATCTCGTAGCGCCCGGCTTTCATCTCTGGAATGTCGACCTTCACAGACGAGCCATCATTGAGACGCGCCATACGGTCGTCGGCAGAAATGTCGACCTCCAGGAAATTCATGCCGGGCGAGCCGACAAACCCGGCCACGAAGCGCGAGGCCGGCCTGAGATAGATCTCCATCGGCGTGCCGATCTGTTCGATCCGGCAATTGTTAAGCACCACGATCCGGTCGGCGAGCGTCATCGCCTCGGTCTGGTCGTGGGTCACATAGATCATCGTCGCCTTCATGCGGTTATGCAGGCGGGCAAGCTCGACGCGGGTCCGGACCCTGAGCGCCGCATCGAGGTTCGACAGCGGTTCGTCGAACAGAAAGGCCTTGGGTTCCTTGACGATTGCCCGGCCGATCGCGACGCGCTGGCGCTGGCCGCCGGAAAGCTGGGCGGGCCGCCGCTCCAGCAGTTCCTCCATCTCCAGCATGCGGGCGGCTTCCTTGACCCGGGTCTCGATCTCATCCGCCCCCATGCGGATATTGCGCAGGCCGAACGCCATGTTGTCGTGCACGGTCATATGCGGATAGAGCGCGTAGTTCTGGAACACCATGGCGACATTGCGCTGGCCCGGCGCCAGGTTTTCACTGCGAACCCCGTCGATCGTCAACGCCCCGTCATCGATGGTCTCAAGCCCCGCGATCATCCGCAGCAGCGTCGACTTCCCCGAACCCGACGGTCCAAGAAACACCATCAACTCGCCGGATTCGACGGCGAGCGAGATATCGTTGATAACATTGACGTTCCCGAAGCTCTTCGAAACACTGTCGAGCTTGATTGGAGCCATCTTTTCCTCCCGAAACGGCTTTTGAACCATTGTTTCCGGTCCGCACCAGAAGTCAAGATGTAGAACGCTGATCTCGCGGGTTCACCGCAGAAATCGAAGCGCCAACGCGGCAGCCGGAAGCGGGCCATATGCACAAGACACCGCCCATTGCTTCTGTCCACCCACAACTCGCCCAGGTGCGAGGCCTGGGGCATTGCAAGCCTGAAGACACAATCGTGCGCCGATTGCCGCCTGCGGCATATCTGGGTCGATAAGCCAGCTTGACCAAGACGGATACTCTAGAAGTCAGCGTCCGTCTAAAGCATCCGATATTGGCAGAACCGTCACTCGCGTTGCGCGACAACCGTTCGCCGCCTCAGAAGCCCTATTGCGGCGATCAATATAGCGGAAAGTTATGTTTCCCGTTGTTTTCCGCATTTGACTTGATGCGGTTATGGCGGCGTTATGTGCGTGAGGAGCGCGACCCCGCCCAAGGGAGAAGGGTGGTCGCGAAACAGGAGGAGGTCGGTCCGGCGTGCCGGATCGATGATGGCTGCCCGCGCACAACGGGCGGTCTCCTGTTGACATATCAGCAGGCAGGGAGGTTTTGATAATGCTGGAGCAGATGTTCGACGTGCGCGGTCAATCCGTGATCGTGACCGGCGGAGCCAGCGGCATCGGCCGCGCCTATGCCGAGATCATGGCCGCCCAGGGCGCGCGGGTCTGCATCTTCGATCTGGATCAGGCGGGCACCGAGAAGATCGTCAGCGAAATCAAGGCCACGGGCGGCGATGTCTGGGGCCTGAAGGTCGATGTCGCCGACCGTCCCGGACTGGCGGCGGCCTTCGATGAAGTGGCCGAAAAACACGGCCGCATCGACACGGTCTACGCCAATGCAGGCATTGATCCCGGACCCGGTTTCATGACGCCAACGGGCGAGCGCAACCCCGACGGCGCGATCGAAAACATCCCCGACGACCAGTGGGACCGGGGCATCGAGATAAACCTCACCTCGGTCTATAGCACGGTCAAGAACGCCGTGCGCCACATGAAGCCGAACGGCGGCGGGCAGATCATCGTGACCTCGTCGATCGCCTCGGAAATCAACGAAAGCATCGTCGGAACATCCTACATGCCGGCCAAGGCCGCGGTGAATCATTTCGTCCGCCACATGGCGATGGAACTCGGGGCCTACGGCATCCGCGTCAACGCGATATTGCCGGGACCGTTCATCACCAATATCGCCGGCGGACGCCTGCGCAACAAGGAAGACCGCGCGGCCTTCGAGGCGCAGTCCCTGATCGGCCGGATCGGCGATGTCGAGGATATCAAGGGCCTGGCGCTGCTGCTGGCTTCGCCGGCGGGATCCTACATGACCGGATCGCTGGTGGTCATCGATGGCGGCTCGCTGATCCGCATGACCTGACAGGCAAATGGGCGCGCGGCCTGCCAGGGAGCGGCAGGCGATGCGCCAATCAATAGGGAGAGGAGAACAGAAATGGCTTACATCAACAAACTGATCCGGCCCACCCGCCGCAGCGTGCTGCGCGGCATGGGTGCAGGCCTTGCGGCGAGCGTTCTGGGGGCGCCGGCGGTGCTGCGCGCCCAGACGGCGGGCAAGATCCGCATGGGTTATATCACGCCCGAAACCGGGCCGCTCGGCCTGTTCGGGGAAACCGACGGCTACACCGTCCAGAAGATCCGCGACGCGCTGGGCGGCAGACTGCAATCGGCCAATGGCGATGTCTATGAGATTGAAATTCTCGAGCGCGACAGCCAGTCGAACCCGAACAAGGCGGCCGAAATCGCCGGCGACCTGATCCTGAACGACGAAGTGCATCTTCTTGTGCCTGCTTCGACCACCGATACCATCCTGCCGGCCATGGAGCAGGCCGAGCTTTACGAGACGCCGTCGATCTCGGCGGGCGCGCCGTGGCAGGCCGTGATCATGCCGCGCGGCGGTGGCGAATTCGACTGGACCTACCATTTCTTCTGGGGTCTGGACGAGGCGCTGAACACCTTTGTCGGCCTGTGGAACGGGCTTGAGACCAACCGCAAGGTCGGCATGCTGTTTCCGCAGAACATTGACGGCGAGACCTGGGGCAACGAGGAATACGGCCTGCCCGTGCCGACCCGCGCCGCGGGCTACGAGGTCACCATCCCCGGCTATTTCCAGCCGCGCACCAATGATTTCTCGGCCCAGATCGCCACGTTCAAGCAGGCCGGCTGCGATATCATCGGCGGCATCACCTATCCCGACGATCTCAAGACCTTCGTGACCCAGTGCAACCAGCAGGGGTTCAAGCCAAAGGCGGTGACCGTGGCGGCGGCCCTGCTGTTTCCGGGCAGCGTCGAGGCCATGGGTCCGCTCGGCAACGGCATGACGACCGAGGTGTGGTGGACGCCCGCCTTCCCCTTCAAATCCTCGATTACCGGCCAGACCAGCCGGGAGATCGCCGATCAGTGGGAAAGCGAGCAGAACCGCCAGTGGACGCAGCCGCTCGGCTATTCGCACAGCGTCCTGGAAGTCGCGATCGACGTGCTCAAGCGTTCGGCCGATCCCCTGGATCGCGAGGCCAACCGCGAGGCGCTGGCGGCGACCGATCTCGACACCGTGGTCGGCCATATCAACTTTTCGGGCCAGCCGCACAAGAATGTCTGCACCACGCCGATCTTCGGCGGCCAGTGGGTCAAGGGCGAGAAATGGCCTTACGACCTCAAGATCGTGGACAACAGCGTCAACCAATTGTTCGAGCCGCAGCAGAAGATCGTGGCGCTGAACTGGTAGGATGCAGATGCAACAGCCAACAGGCGAACGCCAACGGCTTCTTCAGGCCCGGAACGTATCGAAAAGCTTCGGCGCGTTCCGGGTGCTGCACGATGTCGACTTTGATGTTTATCGCGGCGAAGTGCTGGGAATCCTCGGCCCCAACGGCGCCGGCAAGACCACGCTGTTCAACATGATCAGCGGCGACCTGAAGCCCTCCGGCGGAGAGATCAGGCTTGGGGAGGTTCTGCTGAAAGGCGAGCCGCCCCACCGCCGCTGTCAAATGGGGATCGGCCGGACCTATCAGATTCCGCAGCCCTATTCGGGAATGACGACCTTCGAAAACCTGCTCGTCGCCTCGGCCTTCGGCGGCGGCCGGTCCGAGGCCGAGAGCTATGAGTTTTGCGCGCAGGTGCTGCGTGATTGCGAATTGCTGAACAAGGCCAATGCCCTGGCCGGTTCTCTGCCGCTTCTCGACCGCAAGCGGCTGGAGCTTGCCCGGGCGCTGGCCTCGGGGCCCAAGCTTCTGTTGCTGGACGAAATCGCCGGCGGGCTGACCGACGAGGAATCGAAAGAACTGGTCGCCCTGATTGCGCAGATCCGCGATCGCGGCGTCACCATCATCTGGATCGAGCATGTTCTGCATGCGCTGATGGCGGTGGCGGACCGGCTTCTGGTGCTGAATTTCGGCGAGAAGATCGCGGAAGGCGACCCCAAGACCGTGATCGCCAACCCCGATGTCATGCGGGTGTACATGGGGGTCGAGGCATGACGGAATTATTGTCAACACATGGTCTGGTCGCCCGCTACGGCGATTTTCAGGCGCTCTACGACGTCGATGTTGCCATCGAGGAAGGCGAGATCATCGCGCTGATCGGCGCCAACGGGGCCGGCAAGTCGACCTTCCTGCGGGCGGTCATGGGGCTGTTGCCGGTGAAGCCGGACATGGTGAGCCTCGACGGCCGGCCCATCGGCGGCACCCCCACTGACCAGATGGTGCAGAAAGGGGTCGCCATCGTTCCGGAGGGACGGCGGCTGTTCACCGGCATGTCCGTCAATGACAATCTGCGAGTGGCCATGGACCAGGTCGGCAGCAGGGGCCGCAAGGGCGGTTGGACGCTGGACAGGGTGCAGAAGCTCTTTCCCATTCTGGAGGAGAAGGGGCGCGTGGCTGTTCAAAACCTCTCCGGCGGCCAGCAGCAGATGGTCTCGATCGGGCGGGCATTGCTGTGCCAGCCGCGCCTCTTGCTGTGCGACGAGATCAGCCTTGGTCTCGCGCCCAAGGTCATCCGCGAGATCTATGCCGTCCTGCCCGAAATCCGGGCGCAGGGGACGTCGATCGTGCTGGTCGAGCAGGATGTCGGGCTGGCGAAGAGCGCCTCCGACCGGCTCTATTGCATGCTCGAGGGGCGCGTGACGCTGAGCGGACGCTCCGGCGAGGTCACGCGCGAACAGATTAGCGAAGCCTATTTCGGGGGTGGCCATGCAGTGGTTTGACGCACTTGTACAAGGCATCCTGCTGGGCGGGATGTATGCGCAATACGCGCTGGGGATGGCCTTGATGTTCGGGGTCATGCGGATCGTGAATGTCAGCCATGGCGATCTGGTGATCCTGCTGTCGCTGATCGGCATTTCGCTGGCCTCCGCCTTCGGGTTGGGACCGTTCACGGTGATGGCGGCGCTGGTGCCGCTGGCGGTGGCCATGGGCTGGCTTCTCCAGCGCGCGGTGCTGAACCGGGTGGTGGGCGAGGACCCGCTGCCGTCGCTGATCGCGACCTTCGGCCTGTCGCTGGCGCTGCAGAACCTGATGCTGCAGATCTGGTCGGCCAACAGCCGCTCGCTGCCCGGCGGCGGGATCGAAAGCCAGTCGATCCAGATCGGCGGCATCTATATCGGCCTTTTGCCGGTGCTCGTCCTGCTGGTCGCGGCCGGCCTGACGCTGGGGCTCGACCTGATGCTAAAGCGGATGCGTTTCGGCCGGGCGCTGCGGGCCGCCGCCGCGGATGTCGAGGCCGCGTCGATGACCGGGGTCAACGCCAAAACCGTTTATGCCACGGCAACCGCAATCGCGGTCGGCATACTCGGATTTGCGGCCGTGTTTCAGGCGCTGCGTTCGACGGTTGCGCCCGCCGATGGCGGGGCGCAGCTGATCTACGCTTTCGAGGCCGTGATCATCGGCGGCATGGGCTCGGTCTGGGGCGCGTTCGCCGGCTCGATGGTGCTGGGCATCGCCCAGGCGGTCGGTTTCCGGCTGGATCCGGGCTTCGGCGTTCTGGCCGGCCATCTCGTCTTCCTGCTGATTCTAGCCGTGCGCCCTCAGGGCCTGTTCGGGAGAGCGTGAATCATGACTTCTCATTCGATTTCATCCAGTGCGGGCGCGGCGCCGATCGAGATGAAGGTCCGGCGGCAGACACTCTCCGGGATCATCGCGCTCAGCCTGTTCGTGTTCGCCCTGGTGGCGCTCGCGGCCATGCCGTGGTGGGCCAAGACCGGCACGATCCGCATGGTGCTCGAACTGTGCTGCTACATTCTGGCGGCGCAGATGTGGAACCTGCTTGCCGGCTATGCCGGGCTTGTCTCGGTCGGCCAGCAGGCCTTCATGGGCGCGGCCGGCTACGCGCTGTTCGTCATGGCGCAGACCTTCGGCATCAACCCGTTCCTTGCCATCGGCCTGTCGCTGCTGGCGCCCGCGGTGCTTGCCGTCCCCTGCTACATGCTGCTGCACCGGCTGGACGGACCCTATTTCGCCATCGGCACATGGGTGGTCGCCGAGGTGTTCCGTCTCGTGGCCTCCAATCTTGGATGGGTCAATGCCGGGGCCGGCATGTCCCTGGGCGTGATGCGCGATTACTCCGCCTTCGAGCGCAACATCGCCATGTCGCTGCTCTGCGCACTGATGATCCTCGTCGCCATTGGCGGCGGCTACTGGTTCCTGCGCTCGCGCTTCGGCCTTGCGCTGATCGCCATGCGGGACAACCCGGTGGCGGCGGCAAGCCAGGGCGTCAATGTCCGCCGCTTGCGCTTCATGGTCTATATCGCGGCGGCTGTCGGATGCGGCTTTGCCGGTTCGGTCTATTTCATGGCGCAGTTGCGCATCAATCCCGCCTCGGCCTTCGACCCGATGTGGTCCAATGTCGCGATTTTTATCGTGATGATCGGCGGGATCGGCACGATCGAAGGCGTGCTGATCGGCGCGCTCATCTACTTCATCGCGGATCGTTATTTCGGCGAATACGGCGCAAGCTACTTCATCGTGCTCGGCGTGATGACCGTTCTGGTCGCGCTCTATGCCCGTACCGGCATCTGGGGGATGATCTCCAAGCGCTGGGACGCGCCGTGGTTTCCGATCCGTCGCCATCTGATTGTCGAGAAGGAGGAGAGCCCATGAAGGCCATCATCTTCGACAACGTCGGTCAGCCCCTGCGCGTCGGCGACAGGCCCGATCCGACGCCTGCGCCCGACGAAGTCGTGATCAGGGTCGCCGCCTGCGGCATCTGCGGCAGCGACCTGCATATGAGCGTCGATCCCGAGCCCTTCGGCATTGCCGGCGATTTTGTGCTTGGCCATGAAATCGCCGGCGAGGTGGTGGCAACCGGCGGCGGCGTCGACACGCTGAAGGCGGGCGATCTCGTTGCCGTGGTGCCGATGCGCGGCTGCGGCCACTGCCCGCGTTGTCTTGCCGGCGATCCGGCGCGCTGCCCGGACATGACGCTGATCGGCGGCGGCTATGCGGACTATGTCTGCGTCGCCGCCCGCCAGTGCCGTGTGCTTCCGGACGGCGTTGCGGCAAGCGATGCCGCGCTCGCCGAGCCGCTTTCGGTGGCGCTGCACTGCATCGTCCGCTCCGGCATGAAGCCGGGCGATCGCGTCGCCATTCTCGGCGCCGGGCCGATCGGTCTGCTGGTGGCGTTCTGGGCGCGGCGGCTGGGGGCTGCAAGCGTCGTGATGGCCGATCTCTACGATCATCAGGCCGATCGCGCCCGCGCGCTGGGTGCTACGGGCTTTGCACTTTCGGGCGCAGGTCTTTCCGAAAATCTGAGCGATCAGTGCGGCGGCCCGCCCGATATCGTCTTCGAATGCGTTGGCAAGCCCGGCCTGTTGCAGGCGGCCGTCGAGGCCGTTCGGCTGCAGGGCAAGGTGATAGGGGTCGGGCTTTGCGTCGGCGGCGATGAGTGGGACCCGTTCGTGGCGCTCTCCAAGGAGATCGACCTGATCTTTTCGGCCTTTTTCCACCAGGGCAATGAATTCGGCGTGGCGCTCGACGCGCTCGCCAAGGGAGCCGTGGTCGCGCCGCAGGCGATCATCACCGACCGTATCGGGCTTTCGCCCGTACCCCAGGTCTTCGAAGGCCTGCGTCGGCGCACCACGCAATGCAAAGTGCTGATCCAGCCCGAACTTGTCTGAAGGAGAAGATATGACTGTTCAGTTCGAGACATCAGAATACGAGATCGGCGGTGTTCACACCGTGGTGAAGGCTTTCGGCAAGGGCAAGCCGGTGCTGTTCCTGCATGGAGCGGCGACGCTGGAAGGCTTCGATTTCGCCGAAGGCCTGGCCGACCGGTTTCGGGTTTATTGCCCGAGCCATCCCGGTATGGGCTATTCCGGCGATGCGCCGCATATTTCAGGGTCGATGGATTTGATCATCCACTATCTCAACCTGCTTGATGCGATGGACCTGCCGGAAAAGCCGCACCTGATCGGTTTCTCGATGGGCGGCTGGCTCGCCACGGAACTGGCCGCCGTCGCCGGCGACCGGTTCGACCGCGTCGTGCTGCTCGCGCCGGCCGGCCTCAACGATCCCGACCATCCCGCGACCGATCTCGGATCGATCGCGCCGCAGGATCTTCCCGGCTTTCTGGCGCACGACCCCAAGGTGGCGCTGCGCTATTTCCCCGATGGGTCCGATGCCGGTTTTGCCGAAAAATTCGGCGCCGATCGCGCCCGCGAGGGTGAAACCGTCGGACGAATTTGCGCGCCCTTCGGCATGGGGCACCCCAATCTCAGCCGCATGCTCGCCCGGATCGCCAATCCGGCGCTGGTGGCCTGGGGCGAGGAGGACAGGCTTCTACCGGCAAGCCAGATGCCCTTGTGGGTGGAGCAATTGCCGAACGGCCAGGCTCTGTTGATCGAGGGCGCCGGCCATCTGCTGCTTCAGGAGCAGCCCGATAGCGTGACAAAAATCGGCGATTTTCTCGCCGGACAAACACCGTAGGAGGAAATGACATGAATAAACATGTGAAGCCCGGATACTGGGGCGACAGCGTCGATTATCGCGACATCCTGAAAAAGATCGAGGAAATCGGCCCGACGCTCGAAGCCAATGCGCCGGCGGATGAGGAAGCGGGCGAACTGACGAAGGAAAGCTTCGAGGCGCTGAAACCGCTGCGGTTCTCGCATCTGATGGCAACGGAAGAGCTCGGCGGCGCGCAGATGCGCCCGACCGAGGTTCTGCAGCTGATCGAGGCGGTGACCTGGTGGTCGGGCTCGGCCGGCTGGGTATCGATGGTGCATTGCTGCATCGGCGCGATGTCGGCGGCTTTCCTGCCCGACAGCGCGGTCGAACGCCTGTTCGAGCCCGGCAGCGACAACCGCTTCTCGGGGCAGGGCGCGCCGCTCGGCATGCTCAAGAAGGTCGATGGCGGCTACGAGCTGACTGGCAAGTGGAGCTACGGCTCGGGCTTCAGCCATGCGACCTGGTCGCATTCGGCCTGCTTCGTCGATGACGGCAATGGCAAGCCGGCCAAGGATGCCGAGGGCAATGTCATCGTCATGTGCGCCCACGCCCCGATCGGCGAGCACGAACAGCTCGGCAACTGGGATGTGCTCGGCCTCAAGGGCACCGGTTCGATCGATTATTCTGCCAAGGATGTCTTCATTCCCGACGATCTGGTCTTCCCGATCCTGTCCGCGCCGCCGCAGCGCCTGAAGGAATTGTTCAGTCTCGGCATTGTCGGCCTGGCATCGATCGGTCACACCGGCTGGGCCATGGGCACGGGCCGGCGCATGCTGGACGAAATCGCCAAATTCGCACGCAGCAAGTCCGGCCGCGCCGGCATGCTCGGGGAAAGCGAGAAGTTCTGGTACGATTATGGCCGCGCCGAAGCCAATTATCGCGCCGCGCGCGCCTTCGTCATGGAAGTCTGGGGCGATATCGAGACCAGCGCCGAGGCGGGCAAGATGATGACCACCCGTCAGGTCAGCCTCGTTCATCTCGCCAAGGCCCAGATCCACGAGGTCGGCGTCGATGTCTGCAACTTCGCCTACCGCGCATCAGGCGGGGCGGGACTCAGGGCCGGCGTGATCCAGCGCACCCTGCGCGACATGATGGTGGCGGCCAACCACTTCACCATCGCGCCGTCGATCGTGACCTCCGCCGGTCGCGAGATCGGCGGCCTTTGGTCCGACCGGACCTGGCAGTTCTACGATCTGATCGAGAAGAAATAGTCAAAGGCCGGGGCGCGCTGTCGTGCCCCGGCCAAACAGACTGCCGGAGTAATGCCTGATGCCTGAACACCATACTGTCGCCGAAGCCTTTCGCGAGGCTTTCCGTTGCCATCCAGCGGGCGTTGCGGTGATCACCGCCGATCCCGGCGATCAGCCGGTGGCGATGACTGTGTCCTCGCTGATTTCCGTCAGTGGGTCGCCGCCGACCATCGCCTTTTCGCTTTCGGCGCGTTCGCGCTCCACGGCAACGGTGTTGCAGGCGGAAACCGTGGTTATCCATATGCTGCGCTATCCGGATCTGGAACTGGCGCGGCTTGGCGCGACGCCCGGCGCCGACCGCTTCGGTCCGGGCATCGCCTGGACGCGGCTTCCGACCGGCGAACCGCGTTACACCAATGTGTCGACATGGTTTAGGGCGCGCATCAGCGGCACGCTGGCGGTCGAGGGGGCAACGCTGGTGGCTGCGGAACTCCTCGAAGGGGCGACAGCCGATCTTGCCGCGCCCGAGCGTGAATCGCTGGTCTATCTGGATCGCCGCTGGCACCGGCTGCGCGAGGACAGCAGCGGGGTGGCGAGCCTCGCTTTGCTGGACGAGGAATATCGCGACGTTTTCCGCTGATCCGTTCACGGCGGACGTGCCAGAACCCGGATAGTATAACCCGGAGCGATATTTTGACGAAGCTATCCGATCACGCTGCCCGTCATGCCGGGCTAAGATAGGGTCGACGGCGGATTACGCAGAACGGTTGGGGAAAACCGGTCTGCAGGCCGGAAATTGCGAGGAGGCGGACTGTTCCGGGGAAGCTCCGAGGGTGGTCCGCAAGGGGAGAGAACAATTATGGCAGTCCTTTCAGTCAAGGGAATGTCGAAAAGCTTCGGCTCGCTGAAGGTCGCTGACAATGTCAGTTTTGATCTGGCCGCCGGCGAGGCACTGGGCATCATCGGGCCGAACGGCGCGGGAAAGTCCACGCTTTTCAACCTCATTACCGGAAATCTCAAGCCGGACAGCGGGCAGGTGATGCTCGACGGGCGCGACGTCACCCGCGAAACCCCGATGCAGCGCTGCGCCAGCGGCATTGGCCGCTCGTTCCAGATTCCGCAGCCTTTCGGCCATCTCTCCGTCTATGAAAACCTGCTTGTGGCGGCGCGGTTCGGCGGTTCGGTCAAGGCTTCCGAAGCGCCGGATTTCTGCATGGAGCTTCTCACCCGCACCGGGCTCGATCATCTGGCCACGCAAAAGGCCGGGGCGCTGCCGCTTCTCAGCCGCAAGCGGCTGGAACTGGCGCGCGCGCTGTCCACACGGCCGCACGTGATCCTGCTGGACGAGATCGCGGGCGGGCTGACCGATGGCGAATGCGGCGAACTGGTGTCGACGATCCGCGCCATTCACGCCGAGGGCATGGCGATCATCTGGATCGAGCACGTGCTGCATGCATTGAACGCGGTCGTGTCGCGGCTGATGGTGCTGAATTTCGGGGAGGTTCTGATGGACGGCAAGCCGGACGCGGTCATGGCCGCGCCGAAGGTGCGTGAAATCTATCTGGGGATCGAGGCATGAGCGCGCTTCTGGAAATCCGGGACCTGACCGCCCATTACGGCGACTTCCAGGCCCTGTTCGGCGTCGATCTGACGCTGAAGCACGGCGAGGCGCTCGCCATCATAGGCGCGAACGGCGCCGGCAAGACCACGCTGATGCGCGCCATTACCGGTATCGCAAAGGTGACGGCGGGAACGGTCGCTCTCGACGGAAAGCGCATCGACCGGCTGGCCGCGCCGGACATTTTGCGCGCCGGCGTCAGCATGATGCCGGAGGGGCGCTGCCTGTTTCCGAGCCTCAGCGTCGAGGAAAACCTCGAGATCGGGGCTCATGCCCGCAAGGGTAATGGCTTCTGGAACCTGTCGCGCGTTTTCGAACTGTTTCCCGTTCTGGCGGAACGCCGCAGCCAGCCGGCGACCGCGCTTTCGGGCGGCCAGCAACAGATGGTCGCGCTCGGACGGGCATTGATGTCGAACCCGTCCGTCTTGCTTTGCGACGAGCTGAGCCTTGGGCTCGCCCCCGTCGTCATCCGCGAAATCTACGCCTCCTTCCCGAAGATCCGCGAAAGCGGCACAGCGATCATCGTCGTCGAGCAGGACATCGGCCAGGCGCTGGCGATCGCCGATGTCGTCCATTGCATGATGGAAGGCCGCATCACCCTGTCGGGGCATCCTTCGGAATTGTCGCGCGAGGCCATCCACGACGCCTATTTCGGAGTAAGTCACGCATGATCTGGTTGGATACGCTTGTTCAGGGCCTGTTGCTTGGCGGTCTTTACGCCCTGTTTGCCGCCGGGCTGAGCCTTGTCTTCGGCATCATGCGGCTGGTCAATCTGGCCCATGGCGATCTGATCGTGCTGGCCGCTTATCTGATCCTCGGCATCGGCACTGTGTTGGGTCTGAACCCGTTCGTCGCCGCGCTGATTGCCATGCCGATCATGTTCGCCCTTGGTTATGTCCTTCAGATCGCGCTTTTGAACCGGGTGCTGGGTGAGGATATTCTGCCGCCGCTTCTGGTCACGTTCGGACTGTCGATCGTCATCCAGAACGCGCTGCTGCAGCAGTTTACCGCCGACAGCCGCAAACTGCCGGTCGGCTCCATCGAGGCTGACTCGGTCTATCTCGGGACGATGAATATCGGTGTCATGCCGCTGATCACCTTCGCCTCGGCCATTCTCGTCATCCTCGGGCTGAACTGGATCTTCTACCGCACGGCGCTTGGCCGGGCCTTCAGGGCAACCTCGGACGATCCGGTGACCGCGCAGCTCATGGGCATCCGTCCGCAAGGGGTCTTCGCGGTCGCAACCGGTATCGCGATGGTGGTGGCCACGATCGCCGCGCTTTACCTCGGCGCAAGGGCCAATTTCGACCCGTCGATCGGGCCCGCGCGTCTGCTCTATGCCTTCGAGGCGGTCATCATCGGCGGGCTCGGAAGCCTGTGGGGCACGCTGATCGGCGGGTTGATCATCGGCGTGGCGCAGGCCTTCGGCGCCGCCATAAACCCCCAATGGCAAATTCTGGCGGGCCATGTCGCCTTTGTCGTCGTGCTGCTCGTGCGGCCGCGCGGGCTGTTCCCGCGTGCATATGATTGAGGACCGGCCATGAGAAACGCGTTTGAACTTCTTTTCTCCGCCGTCATCATCGCCATCCTGGCGATCATACCGCTGTTCGGCATGCGCGCCCTGGTGCAGGACCTGTTCATGGTGCTGTGCCTGCTGGTGCTGGCGCTGAACTGGAACATGCTGGCGGGCTTTGCCGGGCTGGTCTCGGTCGGCCAGCAGCTTTTCGTCGGCGTCGGGGCCTATTCGATGTTCGCCGCCGCGATCCTCTGGGGGATCGATCCGCTGACGGGCATTCTGATCGGCGGACTGGTGGCCATGGCGCTCTCGGTCCCGGTCGCCTTCTTCACCTTCCGTCTCTACGGCGCCTATTTCGCGATCGGCACCTGGGCCGTCGCCGAAATCGCGCGGCTGTCCTTCAGCCAGTGGCGGGCGCTTGGCGGGGGAACGGGCACCGCGCTGCCGAGGGGGGCGGCGCGCGAAATGCCGGGCGTGCAGGCCTTGCGCGACCTTCTCGACATTTCGGGCGCGGCAGCCGTGGATGTGCTGACCTACTGGCTTGCTCTCGGGCTGGTCGTCGTCATGCTCGCCGCAAGCTGGCTGTTCCTGCGCTCGCGCATGGGGCTCGGCCTGCAGGCGATGCGCGACAATACGGTCGCAGCCCGATCCGTCGGCGTCGATCCGCTGCGCCTCAAGGCGCTGGTGTTCATGCTGACCGCCTTTGGCACCGGGCTTTGCGGCGGGCTGATCTTTCTCCAGACCGGCCGGATCGCGCCCGATGCCGCCTTTTCGGTGATCGACTGGACCGCCTTCGTCATCTTCATCGTCGTGATCGGCGGGATCGGCACGCTGCCGGGTCCGATCATCGGGGTGCTGGTCTTCTACGGGCTTCAGCGCCTGCTGTCGGACTATGGAACCGTCTATCTGATCATTCTGGGAATAATCGGCATTGCCATCATGCTGTTCGAAAGACGAGGACTGTGGGGGGGCGTCGTGCAGAAAACCGGCTTCGACTTCCTGCCGCTCGAACATCTTCCGCCGAAATCCGGACCGCGCAATCGCAAAATTACATGACCCCTTTGAGGAGTAGAAGATCATGAGCTATTTCACCGAAGACAATTCCGCCAGCACCGTCAATGAGCGCATGGGGCCGGAAACGGATGCGCGCCTGGCAGAAGTCATGTCCTGTCTCGTCCGCCACCTTCATGATTTCGCCAAGGAAATCCACCTGACCCAGGACGAGTGGGAGTATGCGATCGGGTTTTTGACCAAGACGGGCCAGATGTGCTCCGGGGAGCGGCAGGAGTTCATCCTGCTCTCGGATGTTCTCGGGTTCTCGATGCTGGTCGACGCGATCAACAACCGGCGGCCCGAAGGCGCGACCGAAAACACCGTCTTCGGCCCCTTCCATGTCGACAATGCGCCGATCCGGCAGATGGGCGACAATATTTCGCTGGACGGCAAGGGCGAGAGCTGCCTGTTCGAGGGCCGCGTTCTCGACATTGACGGCAATCCGATCGAAGGCGCGACGGTGGATGTCTGGTCGGACAATGCCGACGGCTATTACGACGTTCAGCAGCCGGGCATTCAGCCGAAATGGAACAATCGCGGGCGGTTCATCACCGGGGCGGACGGTCGCTACAGCTTCGTCGGCATCAAGCCGGTCAGCTACCCGATCCCCGATGACGGGCCGGTGGGGCAGATGCTCGGTCACCTCGGCCGCCACCCCTACCGGCCTGCGCATATGCACTATCTCGTCACCGCGCCGGGCTATCAGAAGCTGGTCACCCACACCTTTGTCGGCGGCGATAAATACCTGGAATCCGATGCCGTTTTCGGCGTCAAGAACACGTTGATTGCGCCCTATGAGCAGGTCGAGGACGGCGCAACCTTGTGGCGCTCCCCCTTCGATTTCGTTCTCGTTTCACAATGAGGTCAGAATGCCCAATGTCAAAATCTTCATCGACGAGGCGCAATATGGCGCGGCGCGGGACGGTCTCGCGGCGTTTCTGCCGGACATGCGCACATCGCTGTGTTCCAGTCTGTCGGTCGGCAATGAAGCCTTCCAGCTCGCCATAATCCCGGTGCTCGGCATGCCGGACCAGCCGCAGATCAATGTCGAGCTCTTCCTGCTGGAACGGCCGGACCGCACGCGCGCAATGGTCACCGAAGTCGCCGGGCAGCTTCGCGAGCAGATAGGCCACGCCACGGGGCAGTCGGTCGCGGTGCGCATCGCCATGCTGGATCCGGAGACCTATGTCGCGCTGAAATAGCGTTCAGCCGCGACGTTGGGTCACCTGCTCCTCGTGTTCCATCCGCGCCTGCAGCCGCTGGGCTTCGGTCTGCAGGAAGGTGATGAACTGCTCGGCCGCCGGCGGTCTCTTGCCATCGGTCTTGGTCATGATGCCCAACTGGCGGTTCGGATGATCGATTTTCAACGGCAGGGCGACAAGGGGAATGGTGCGGCGGTTCAGGAAAACCACCGAATAGGGAAGCACGGTCAGCGAATCCGATCCCAGCAGAAGCGACTGGATGGATGCCAGCGTGCCGCCCGAGAAATTGACCATGAAACTCTCCTGTCCCATGGATTTCAGCGCGCGTTCCAGGTCGCGGTAGAGCGGACTGTTCGACGGCGGCGCGATCCACGGATAGGGCGCGATCGCATCGGAAGTGATCGCCTTGATCCGCGTCAACGGATGATCCTGCCGGCAGGCGACGACATTGCGGCCGGAAAGCAGCGGCAGAAACTCCATATCCGAGGGCACCTGCCGGGGATGGAGCGGCAGGATGGCGATATCGAGGCCGCCATTCCGCAGCCCGGCCTCGAGTGTGTCCAGATAGCCGTAGGATTGATCGATATAGACGTCCGAATAGCGCGACTGGAATTCCGCGATCAGCTTGGCGATGACGCCATCGGTGAAGATCGGCGAGCCGCCGACCCTCAGCCGGCCGGCAAGGCCCTGGCGGAAGCGCCGCACCAGAAGGCTGGCTTCGCGGTTGGCGGTGCGGATCCGGTTGCCGAGCCGGGCAAGGCTCGCGCCGAGCTCCGTCGGCCGCAGCGGCCGGCGTCCCGGTTCGAACAGCGGCATGCCGACCCTTTTTTCCAGCAGCGTCATGCTGCGCGAGACGGAAGGCTGCGACTTTCCGAGCGCTTCCGCCCCTTCGGTCAAGCCGCCCTTCTCGACGATCAGCGCCAGAATTTCGAGATGCTCGCTGTCTATTTTCATAACCCAAAGGAATATTTTATTTCAATCATCAGATCAATATCTCCCTTTGAATGGGGTAACGTGATTTTCAGACCAATATGAGGGGGAGTCTCTTGTCTTTTTTTCGCGAGGAATTCACCGCACGCAGTGCTGCCGTCCGGGTTCGTTTCGGCGCCGGGGTGCGCAAGAACATCGCAGAGGAACTGGAAACGCTCGGCGCCGAGCGCGCGTTGATCCTGACCACGCCGCAACAGGCGGAGTTGGCCGAAGAGTTTGCCGGCTACTGCGGAGCACGCGCCGCCGGCACCTACACCAACGCGACGATGCATACGCCGGTCGATGTCTCGGAAGAGGCCGTCCGACACGCTGAGGAACTGGGCGCGGACGTGCTGGTCGCCGTCGGCGGCGGCTCCACGACCGGGCTAGGGAAGGCCATCGCGCTCAGGACCGGCCTGCCGCAGATCGCCGTGCCCACCACCTATGCCGGGTCAGAGGCGACCCCTATTCTCGGTCAGACCGAAAATGGCGTGAAAACCACCCAGACCACTTCCAAAGTGCAGCCCGGCACCATTCTCTACGATGCGGAACTGGTCGCGACCCTCCCGGTCGGAATGACCGTGACGTCGGCGCTGAACGCGATGGCGCATGCCGCCGAGGGGCTCTATGCCCGCGATCGCTCGCCGATTTCTTCGCTGATGGCCGTCGAGGGGCTGCGCGCGTTCCGCGACAGCCTGCCGCGCGTCCTGGCTTCGCCCGAAGATGTGGCGACGCGCGGCGAGACGCTTTACGGCGCATGGCTTTGCGGCACGGTTCTGGGGCAGGTCGGCATGGCGCTGCATCACAAACTGTGCCACACGCTGGGCGGAAGCTTCAACCTGCCGCATGCCGAGACCCACGCGATCATCCTGCCGCATGCCCTGGCCTATAACGCCGCGGCGGTTCCGGAATTGCTGGCGCCGGTTGCCGAGCTCTTCGGCGACGATAATCCGGGCAGGGGGCTTTACCGGTTTGCCAAGGAGGTCGGCGCGCCGCTGGCGCTCAGCGATCTTGGCGTGAGCGAGGCCGATCTCGACAAGGCGGCCGATCTTGCCGTCGCCAATCCCTACTGGAACCCGCGCCCGATCGAACGGGATGCGATCCGGACGCTGCTGCAGGCGGCGTGGAGCGGAGACATGCCGGCCTTTTGAATTTCGGGCGATAGCGCCCGCACTATAGTGTTCCTGGGAGGAGAATTTATGCCAGACATCACAACCGACGTATTGATCATTGGCACCGGGCCTGCGGGTTCGGCGACGGCCGCATTGCTTTCGAGCTACGGCATCGAGAACATGGCGATCAACCGCTATCGCTGGCTTGCCAATACGCCGCGCGCGCACATCACCAACCAGCGCGCCATGGAGGTGCTGCGCGACCTCGGCCGCGAGGTCGAGGACGAAGCCTATCTGTTCGCCACCCATCAGCAGCTGATGGGCGAGAACATCTTCTGCGAAAGCCTTGCCGGCGAGGAAATCGGCCGGATGAAGGCCTGGGGCAACCATCCGCTCTCCAAGGCCGAGCATCTGATGTCGTCGCCGACGAAGATGAACGACCTGCCGCAGACCTTCATGGAGCCGCTGCTGTTCAAGACCGCATGCTCGCGCGGCACCCAGGCGCGGATGTCGACCGAATATCTGCGCCACCAGCAGGACGAGGACGGCGTGACCACGACCTGTCTGGACCGGCTGACGCAGAAGGAATTCACGATCCGATCGAAATATCTGATCGGCGCGGATGGCGGCAAGTCGCTGGTGGCGGAAAATGAAAATCTGCCCTTCGAGGGCAAGATGGGTGTCGGCGGATCGATGAACATCCTGTTCAAGGCCGACCTCACGAAATACGTCGCCCACCGCCCCTCCGTGCTCTACTGGGTGATGCAGCCGGGCGCAGATGTCGGCGGCATCGGCATGGGGCTGGTACGCATGGTGCGGCCCTGGAACGAATGGTTGATCGTCTGGGGCTACGACATCAACGAGCCCGAGCCTGTCGTGACCCCGGAATTCGCCACCGGCGTCGCCCGGCAGCTGATCGGCGATCCCGATCTCGAGATCGAGCTGCTCTCGGCGAACACCTGGACGGTGAACAATTTCTACGCCACGAAAACATCCAATGGACGGGTGTTCTGCATGGGCGACGCCATCCACCGCCATCCGCCGTCGAACGGTCTGGGCTCCAACACCTCGATCCAGGATGCCTTCAACCTGGCCTGGAAACTGGCCATGGTGCTGAAGGGGCAGGCGGGCGAGCATCTGCTCGACAGCTACGATGCCGAGCGGGCGCCCGTTGCCAAGCAGATCGTCACCCGCGCGAACCAGTCGATCGCCGAAACCGGTCCGATCTTTGCAGCCCTCGGCATGGCTGAAGGGGTGAACCCGGAGCAGATGCAGAAGAACCTCGAGGCGCGCACCAACGGCACGCCGGAAGCCGAGGCGCAGCGCGAGGCGATCCGCAAGGCGATCGCCTTCAAGAAATACGAGTTCGACGCCCACGGGGTCGAGATGAACCAGCGCTACAGTTCGGACGCCGTGGTGACGGACGGGCAGATAGAGCCGGCCTTCCAGCTCGACGCCGACCTTCACTATCAGCCGACGACATGGCCGGGGGCGCGGCTGCCGCATGCCTGGCTTTACCGCCACGACAACGGCGCCGAGGTCTCGACGCTCGATCTGTGCGGTCATGGCCGGTTCACGATTCTGACCGGGCTTGGCGGCGAGGCCTGGGTCGAGGCGGCGGCCCGCGTCGGCGATGCGCTCGGTATCGAGATCGTTACCCATGTGATCGGGCCGCGCCAGGAATATGTCGACCATAGCGGCGAATGGGCGAGGCTGGCGGAGATCTGCGACAGCGGCTGCCTGCTGGTGCGTCCGGACCACCACGTCTGCTGGCGCGTGTCCTCGCCCGTCGACGACCCGGAGGCCGAACTGCACCGGGCCCTGAAGCGTATCCTGGCCCGGTAGACACGGTGGTAACGACAACCCGTGGCGGAAAGTGATCGGTTCGCGATGCGAGGCAGCGCCGGTCAAGGCCGGCGAGACTTCATAACAAAATGCGATACAAGCTTTCGAACATCGCATAACCGGCGCTTCCGCCTTGGGTTAGTCTGATTTTGAGGAGGATCGGTTTGGAGGACATGCCGATGACGCGACCGAATTGAGCACGCTTCGCCCGACGTGAAACCGCCGGGAGATGATGCTTCAGTTCTTTCGCCGTTTTGGCATGGGCGCTGTCGCACCCGGATGAGGCGTTGCGCCCCCGCTATTTCCAGACCGACGACGACTTGGCGGGCGCATCCATGTTTGCGATTGGCTGCTGCCGCAACGGCTTTGTAAGCTTTTGTTTATGAGAAAATGGCGCCGCGGGTTCAAGCGGCGTCGCACAGACAGACTGCATATTGGGAGGATTGTATCTTGGCACAAATCAGCGGCTACCACCACCTGACGCTTTCCACGGATGGCGCGCAGGAGGATTTCGACTTCTACACCAAGACCCTGGGGCTTCACTCGGTCAAGCGCACTGTGCTGTTTGACGGCGTGATCCCGGTCTATCATCTCTATTACGGCTCGCCCAATGGCGACGCCTCGACCATCATCACCACCTTCCCGTTCCGCAAGCCCGGCGTCTATGGCCGGCGCGGCACGAACCAGTCGCGCACCATCATGCAGGCGATCCCGAAGGGGGCTGCGAATTTCTGGGTCGACCGGCTCAACGAGCGCGGCATCAAGGCCGAGAAGATCACCCGTTTCGGCGCCGACCGCGTCGTCTTCGCCCATCCCTGCGGCATTCCGCATGAACTGGTGGAAAGCGACAGCGACAACCGCGCGCCAATCGTCAACGAGGCGCAGGGCGTGAGCGCCGAGCACGGAATCAAGGGCATTTACGGCGCGCTGGTCGCCTGCTTCGATCGCAGCGCGATGGAAGATTTCATGACCATCGCGCTACCCTTGACCAAGGAGGCCGACACGGATGAGGGCACGGTGTACCGCGTGCCGGATGCCGATGGCATCATCCAGCGCGTCGAGGTGATCACCGACCGCGAAAGCCCGCAGGGCACCTGGACGCTGTCGGGCGGCACGATCCATCATCTGGCGCTGAACACCGGCGATGAGGAAAACCAGATGAAGCTGCGCGCCCATATCGAGGGCCTTGGCTTCACCGACATTTCCGAGCAGAAGGACCGCAACTACTTCAAGTCCTGCTATGTCCGTTCGCCGGGCGGCGCGCTGTTCGAACTGGCCTGGACCACGCCGGAAGGCTGGGCCCGCGACGAGCCTCCGGGCCAGATCGGCAAGACGCTGGTGTTCCCGCCGTGGTTCAAGGATCGCGAGGAAGAGCTGCGCGCCGGGCTCGAAGAGGCAGAGTTCGCCTGATGTCGTCAAGCGCGCTTCATCTTGCGGCGGAAAAACAGGCCAGAGCGATCTGTGTGTTTGTGCATGGCCGCGGGCAATCGCCCGAGGAGATGCAGTCCCATGTTCTGGCCCGCCTCGATGCGCCGGATGTCGCCTTCGTTCTGCCGCGGGCCGCAAGCGGCTCGTGGTATGACGCCCGCGCCATCGATCCCCTGACCGCCGGGACGCGCACCGCGCTCCAGGCGGCGCTGGATCAGCTTGCCGGCGATGTCGCCGCGGCCCGCGCCGCCTTCGGCGAACTGCCATTGCTGCTTGCCGGATTTTCGCAAGGGGCCTGTCTCGCGCTGGAATATGCCTTTGCGGGGCTTGCCGCCCCGGATGCGCTTGCAGCCTTCACCGGCTGCCGCGTGGGCGTTGCGACGGATGACCGCCCTCATCGGCTGGCGCCCGAACTGCCCGTTTATCTGACGGGCTCGGACGCCGATCCGTGGATCCCGGTCACCGCCTTTGCCGAAGCTGCGGGAGAGATTGGCGCGGGCAGGGGCCGGTTGCGCGCGGATACTTTTCCCGGCCGCGGGCATGAAGTGTCGGATGCGGAAGTGGCCATGCTGCAGAGCCTTTTGCAGGACCTGATCGGCGGAGGGGGAATTGGCATGGCGGCGGCCCGCTAGCTGCATATTTTCCCGGTCCGCCGCTGCGGAGGCGTTCGCGATGCGAATGGCAGCGGTCGGATAGAGGGATCGTTACAAAAAGGGAGAGGAAAAATGATCAACAGACGTAAGTTTCTGCGCTCCACGGCAGCCACGGGGCTGATGCTTGCAGCGCCCGGGCTCGCCGCGCCAGCGATCGCCCAGGGCAAGAAGATCAAGCTCGGCTATGTCTCGCCGCAGACCGGACCGCTGGCGGGCTTTGCCGAAAGCGACAATTACAATATCGAGGCCTTCCTGGCATCGCCGGTGGGCAGCAATTTCGAGGTGATTGTCAAGGACAGCCAGTCCAATCCCAATCGAGCCGCCGATGTCGCCAAGGAGCTGATCCTGAGCGACGAGGTCAATCTGATGCTGGTCGCCTCGACGCCCGAAACCACCAATCCGGTTTCAGGCGTGTGCGAATCCGAGGGCATTCCGGTGCTTTCGACGGTTGCGCCGTGGCAGCCCTGGTTTATCGGCCAGCAGGCCAATCCGCGCGATCCGGAAAGCTGGCAGCCGTTTGAATTCGCCTTCCATTATTTCTGGGGCATGGAGGATATCATCGCGGTCTACACCGCCATGTGGGATCAGCTCCAGACCAACAAATCCGTCGGCGGCCTGTTCCCCAACGATGCCGACGGCAATGCCTGGGGCGATCCCGAAACCGGCCTGAAGCCGGGCCTTGCCGAACGCGGTTATGAACTGACCAATCCCGGCAGCTTCCAGAACCTGTCGGATGATTTCTCGGCCCAGATCAACGCGTTCAAGGCGGCCAACACCGATATCATCACCGGCGTTCTCATTCCGCCGGATTTCACCACCTTCTGGAACCAGCTTCGCCAGCAGGGCATGCAGCCAAAGGCCGTCACGGTCGCCAAGGCGCTGCTTTTCCCGCAATCGGTCGAAGCGCTCGGGGAGGCCGGCAACAACCTGTCGTCGGAAGTGTGGTGGACGCCGAACCATCCGTTCTCGTCCTCGGTGACCGGGCAGAGCTCGGCCGAGCTTGCCGCGGACTTCACGGCCAAGACCGGCCGTCCGTGGACACAGCCGATCGGCTTCGTGCATTCGCTGTTCGAGGTCGCCGCCGATGTGATGGGCAGGGCCGAGGACCCGACCGACGGAGAGGTCGTCGCCGAGGCGATCGCCGCCACCGACATGGAATGCGTCGTCGGCCCGATCGCCTGGAACGGCAAGGGCGTGCCGCCATTCGCCGCGAAGAACGTCTGCAAGACGCCGCTCACCGGCGGCCAGTGGCGGATCAAGGATGATGGCGGCTATGATCTGGTGATTGTCGAAAACGGCGCGGCCCCCGAAATTCCGACCGGCGGCAAGATGGAGGCGCTTTAGGGCCTCTCTTGGTCGGCGGAAGCTTCTGTCGTCCGTCAAGATGATAAAGCATAGTGCTGGAGCGGGTTTGCGTTCGATGAAACGCAGAGCCGCTCCAGAGGCATCGGCCCCAAAGGCAATGGCCACGGGCATGCCTGGAGTGATGAGCATGGTTGAAACGGATATCGTCGACGAGGGCGAATTCGATTATATCGTCGTCGGAGCGGGATCTGCCGGCTGCGTGCTGGCCAACCGGCTCAGCGCCAACCCGGCCAACCGCGTGTTGCTGCTGGAGGCGGGCGGGCACGACAATCATCATTGGGTCCACATCCCGGTCGGCTATCTCTATGCCATGGGCAATCCCCGGCTCGACTGGTGTTATCGCACGGAGCCCGAGGCGGGGCTGAACGGCCGCGCGCTCGCCTATCCGCGCGGCAAGATGCTGGGCGGCTGCTCCTCGATCAACGGCATGATCTACATGCGCGGACAGGCGGCGGACTACGACCAGTGGCGGCAGGCGGGTTGCACCGGCTGGGGCTGGGACGATGTGCTGCCGCTGTTTCGCAAATCCGAAAATCACTATGGGTCTGAAAGCGCCACCCACGGCAAGGGCGGCGAGCTGGACGTCTGCCAACAGCGCCTGCACTGGCCCGTGCTCGATGCGCTGGCCGCGGCTGCAGAGGAGATCGGCATTCCCGCCACCGACGACTTCAACGATGGCGACAATGAGGGCGTCGGCTATTTTCCGGTCAATCAGCGCGGCGGGTTGCGCTGGAATGCCCGCAAGGCGTTCCTGAACCCCGCCCGGTCGCGCCGCAATCTGCGCATCGAAACCAAGGCCCAGGTTGAGCGCATCGCACTGTCGGATGGGCGCGCGGAGGCGGTGATCTACCGCCAGAACGGCCGGCTCAAACGGGCCGTCTGCCGGGGCGAGATCGTGCTTTCCGCCGGCGCCGTGAACACCCCGCAGCTTCTGGAACTCTCCGGCATCGGCGATGGCGGCCTGCTGCAGTCTCTCGGTCTTCCCGTAGCGCTCGATATTCCTGCCGTTGGCGGAAACCTGCAGGACCACCTCCAGATCCGCACCGTGTTCCGCATCACCGGCGCGCTCACATTGAACGACCGGCTCGCAACGCTAGCAGGCAAGGCCGGGATCGCGCTCGAATATGCCTTTCGCCGCACCGGGCCGATGTCGATGGCGCCGAGCCAGCTCGGCATCTTCACCCGGTCTTCTCCCGAACATGATCGGGCCAATCTCGAATATCATATCCAGCCGCTTTCGCTGGAAGCCTTCGGCCAGCCGCTCGACCGGGAGCCGGGGGTGACGGTTTCCGTCTGCAATCTGCGGCCGGAAAGTCGCGGCACGATCCATATCACCGCCCCCGCGCCTGACCAGCCGCCCGAAATCCGGCCCCGCTATCTCTCCGCGCGCGCCGACCAGATCGTCGCCGTCGACAGTCTCCGTCACGCCCGCCGTCTGATGGCCGCCACCGGTCTGGTGGGGCTCAACCCGCGCGAGATCAAGCCCGGTCCGGATGTGCAGTCGGATGAAGAGCTTCTGCAGGCGGCGGGCAGGCTCGGCACCACCATCTTCCACCCGGTCGGCACGGCCCGCATGGGCAGCGACCCCGCAAGCGTGGTCGATCCGGCGCTGAAACTGCGCGGCCTCGCCAATCTGCGCATCGCCGACGCCTCGATCATGCCCACGATCCCTTCCGGCAACACCCATGCGCCGGTAACGATGATCGCGGAGAAGGCCGCCGAGATGATGCTGGCGTCGCGATAGCGCCTGCGGTCCTCAAAAATCCGGCGGAAACCGGCGCGATTTGAGGAGACGGGCAGAATGCTTTACAGTATTTTAGCTGACGATCATCAAAGGCCGCGCGCCCGGGCGGGTCTTTATTGAGTTGATTGGAAAGGAGCAAGCGGCGGTGATGCCGCCGCCTTGGGGAGACGCAAATTGCCGGAAGAGACCACAGTCAAGCCAATGGAGGAGGACGTCGTCCCAAACGACGTCTTTGCGAGCACCGACTATCAGGAATGGCGCGACGCCATGAGCCAGCTCTACCTGCCCACACTGGATGCCGCCGCGGACGAACCGTTCCGCGCCGAAGTGAACGGTTTCCTGCTTGGCGCGGGCACGCTGGGGCGCTGCGCGAGCGTTCAGCAGGCCTTTTCGCGCAGCCGCACCCAGATCGGCCGCGACGGCGTCGACAATTACATGATCCAGATATTCCTCAAGGGGCGCTGTCACGCGCGCTCCGCACGCGGCGATGTCATTCTCGATGCCGGCGACATCTGTATCTTCGACAATGCCGAGCCGCTCGACACCGTCAACGAGGATTTCGACCTGATGGCGTTGGCCGTGCCGCGCGAACGACTCGCGCCGCTGCTGCACGAGCCCGATGGTCTGCATTACCGGCGCGTGCGCCGCGACACGCCGCTCGCCCATCTGTTCCGCACCCATGTTCTGGATGTCTATCGCATGGCCCCTGCCATCCGGGCAGCGGACGGTCCCCGGGTGTTTTCGGCGCTGGTCCATTTTCTTGCCGCCGTCATCAATAACGGCCGCGAGCTTTCGGAAGAACAGACGTCCCTGCTGCAACAAAGCGTGCTGCAGGAGGTGCGCCGGCATATCGACGCCAACCTGGAGAGCGAAAATCTGACGGTGGAGGATATCGCCGCCCGCCTCGGCATCTCGCGGACGAGGCTCTATCGCCATTTCGAGCCCTATGGCGGCGTCGCGGCCTTCGTGCGGGAGCGGAGGCTCGCAGCGGCCTATCACAAGCTCACCGATCCCCATGCACTGCCGTTCAACAACAATGCCATTGCCGCCTCGGTGGGGTTCCAGTCCGAAAGCGCCTTTATCCGGGCCTTCCGCCGCCGCTATGGCATGACGCCGGGCGAGGCCAGGCGGCGACGCAACGCGGCCGCGATGTCCGTCGCTCCCGGCGCCCCGACAAGATATACCTGGCCTGCATGGTTTGCAGGCGTCTGACGCGAACCTGAATTCCGTTCCACGAACTCCATTTCGGTACGTTCTGCACATCATTGGGGACGTGCGGGCGATACAGGCGTTCTGCCTTCCTTTAGTCAAAAATGATCGGTCCGGGCAGCGGGTATCGCCGCTTCCCGGAAAAGAGATCGCGTCCGGGACTGGCGACAGGGGTGGCCAGGTTTCGGGAAACTGCGCGCGTTCGCGCAAGGACAACCGGATTCCGCCTTTTGAAGGGTGAGGGTCCGGGAGAAACAGGGGGTCAACAATGTTTCCTGGTACTGCTTCACACGCTCGTGGCCGCAAGGTTCTGCGCTGCCGCACGCTTGCTCTTCTCATGGCCTCGGCGCTGATAGCGCCCGCATTCAGCCCGGCTCTGGCCGCAGAAGCCAGCGTCCCGGCAGCCACGCAATCGTGGTTCTCTGAATCGGCAATCGAGGATGCGCTCGGTCAGGCCGCCGGTTACGGCACGACCTCCTTCCTTGCCAGCATTGTTGAAAACACCCGGCTGACGCCCGATCGCGCGGACCAGATCAAGGCAACGGCCATCGGCCTGCGCCCGGACCTGGCGCAGAACATCGCGCGCGCGGTCGAGAGCGGACGGCATCTGGCAGACGTCTATCCCTCTCAGTCGCTGACATCTGCGCCGGGGGAGCGGGCTCAGCCTTATCCCGGCGGCAATCCCGATATTCCCAAAAGCGCGCTCAGCGAGTTCCAGCGCAATTATTCGCTCGATGCCATCCATGCCCGGACGGCGCGCGAGCTCGGCTTTACCGGAAAGGATGTCCTCGTCGGTGTGATCGATACGGGCCTCGATGTGCGGCCCGACGGCACGGTGCACCCGGAATTTGAAGGCCGCGTCGATGACCGGTCGAAGACCTATCTTCACTGGGTCGACAGGGAAATTGAGGGCGCGACCATTACGCTTGAGGAATTCGAAGCCGCGTTTGAGCAGGGCTGGACGGATTCCTACGACGTCAACGGCCATGGCACGCATGTCGCCGGCATTATCGGGGCCGGTCATAACGGCTTCGGCATGGAAGGCGTCGCGCCGGATGCGAGGATTTTGGCCGTCAAGGCCATCCCCCATGGCAACGGAACCGTGACGGTCGATCTCGGCGGCGGCGTTTACGAGGACTTCAGCTTCGACGAACTTGAAAGCTGCGGTCCGAGCGTGCTCTACGATGAATGCGATCCCCTATCCGGGAACATGCAGGGGTCTGTCATCGATTCCACCCGCTACCTTGCCCAGTTTGACGACATCGCCGCCATCAATATGAGCTACGGTCCCCGGTCCGATCCTGGCGCGCTAAACTGGGACATCGAGGATCCGGAAGCGTTGATGGCCGAAGCCAGGGCTATGAGGGCCAATATGGATGCCGGCCAGATCCTGGTCGTGGCAGCGGGCAATGAGATGCTCAGAGCCCCTGTCTACGCGGAAAATCCGTCGGGCGGCGGCCTTTTCCCCTTCATTCAGCCGAAGAACGAGGGCGCGACCAATTCGGCAGGCGCATTGATCTATGATGATCATGGTGCCGGGCTTGATCTGAGCTTCACGACCGCCGAGGCGCTGGCCGCGGCCGAGAAGGCCGACGGGATCGAGCGCGGCCGCATCGTCGTCGTCGTGGCGCTCGATGCCTATAACCATATTGCCGACTATTCCAGCCACTGTGGCGTCGCCATGGAATGGTGTATCGCCGCACCCGGCGGCGGACAGGCCAATCACGTCGACAGCGGCATCTATTCCACGGTTCCCGAGGATATGGGCGGATATGCCGACTACAGCGGAACCTCGATGGCCGCACCGAATGTCTCGGGCGCCGTGGCCGTGCTGACGGAAGCCTATCCGACCTTCTCGCCGGCGAAGATCGTCGACATCCTGTTCATGACCGCCGAGGATCTCGGCGCCGAGGGCGTCGATGCCGTCTTTGGCCATGGCCTGCTCCGGCTTGACCGCGCGCTTTCCGTCGGGCCGGTCGGCATGAGCGGGGACGGGGTCTACACCGTTGGCGCAGATAATGGCGACAGGACCTGGCTTGTCTCCTTCGAAAGCGACGGCAGCCTGGACAAGGAGGGCAGCGGCACGCTCGAGATTGCCAGCGCCGCGGCCTTCAAGAGTGGCAGTTCGGTCACCGGCGGGTTGCTGTCGGTGGATGGCGCGCTGGCAACGCCGGTTCTGACGGTCGGCAGCAAGGGCACGCTCGGCGGCGTCGGCATCGTGAGGGGCGATATCGATGTCTCCGGCGAATTGTCGCCGGGCAATTCGCCCGGAACGCTGACCGTCTATGGCGATGTCACGCTCAATTCTTCGGCCGTGGCGACGATCGAGGTCGACGGAACCGGAACGGGCAACGGCGCCGGCAATTATGACCGCCTGATCCTTGCCGGCAGCGGCAATGTGTTCACCGCGGGCGGCACGCTCGCCCCGCAGCTGCGCGGCATTTCGGGTTCCGCGACCAACAGCTTTACGCCGCAGCCGGGCGAACTCTTCACCTTCGTTTCCGCGCCCAATGGCAGCGTTGCGGGCAGTTTCGACAGTCTCGCCCAGCCGGCTTCGGGCCTTGCGGCAAACACGCGTTTCGATGTGCTCTATTTCGACAATGCATTGTCGCTGGCGGCAACGCCGGAACGCTATGGCGATCTCGCCGCCCTCGGCATCGCCGGCACGGTAAACGAAACCGCGCTGGGCACCGCGATCGACATGGCGCGGCCGGCCGCGGGTGTGCGTCCGGACGCGGCCTATAACGACGCCTATAACACGCTCTATGCGGCCGATCTCGACGCGCTGGCGGCCGGTCTTCCGTCGATGACCGGACAATTGCATGCCGAGATCGGAACGACCGCGGTGCGCGCCGTCGGAAGGTTTGCGGATGCCGTCGGCACGAGACAGATGCAGTTGACGAACGGTCTTGCCGGAACGGGCGACCGCTCCGCCGGCGAGGGAACGCTCTGGGCGAGCGGCAATTCGCTCTCGACCAGCGTCGGTGCGGCAAACGGCCTTTCGGGCTACGATGTGTCTGGCGGCAACGGGGTCTTCGGCTATGACTGGCGGTTCGGCCAGGGCGTCGCCGGCGTCGCCGCCTCCTATGAATATGCCGATGTGTCCGCGAACGCCAACGGCTCCGGCGATGTCGGCACCTATCAGGCGGCACTCTACGGCAGCATCAATGCCGGCATGATGACCTTTGCCGGCCGCGCCGGCCTTAGCTACGGCGACCTGTCGACCAGCCGGATCACCGCGCTTGGCGCATATTCGGCCACGGCGTCCGCCAGCGGCCATGGCACCGGCGGGTTCATCGAGGCTGCGGCGTTCTCGGACCTCGACATGGACGCGTTTACGCTGACGCCATCGGCAACGCTCGGCTACCGCGCGTTTCACCGTGACAGCATGCAGGAAAGCGGCAGCAACTTCGCTCTTGCCATTCCCTCGGAGACGTTCGACGAAACCCAGACCACGCTGGCGGTCGCGCTTTCCAAGGATATCAGCTTCGATAATGGCGTACGGCTTATGCCCGCGATCAGCGCCGGCTGGCGGCATGATTACGGCGATACCGGCCGCTCCTCGACGCTCGGCATTTTCGGAAGCGACTTCGATGTCGCGGGGGCGGATATCGGCGCCGATGCCTTTATCGGCCGGGTTTCGGTGACGGCCTTTGCCGATGACCGCTTCACCTTCGAAGCCGCCTATGAGGGCGAGTTCCGGGAAAACCTTGAGAGCCACATGTTCTCCGCCAAGGCAAGTCTCAGCTTCTGACAGCGAGCAAGAAAAAAAACGGGTGCGTCGCAAAGAAAAGGGCCGGATTTCCGGCCCTTTTCGGCGTCCTGGTCGATCAGCCGATCCGGATCGACTTGATATTGACGAACTCCTTCAGCCCTTCCGGACCGTGTTCGCGGCCATAGCCGGAGGTCTTCACGCCGCCGAAGGGCATGGTCGGGTAGGCGACATCGAACGTGTTGATGAACACCATGCCGGTGTCGAAATAATCCGCCGCCAGCTTGCGGGCGCGCTCGACGTCCCGGCTGAAAATGCCGCCGCCGAGACCGTAACGGCTGCTGTTGGCGATCCGCATCGCGTCCTCTTCATCCTTCGCGCGGATGATGGAGGCGGCGGGACCGAACATTTCATCCTTGTAGGCGGGCTGACCGGGTGCGACATCGGCAAGCACCGTTGCCGGATAGAACCAGCCCTTGCGATCCGGGATCTTGCCGCCAGCCACAAGCCGGGCCCCTTTCTCGATGCTTTCCTCGACCTGTTTGTGCAGCTTGTCACGCTGCGCCTCTGTCACCATCGGGCCGAGTTCGGTGTCGTCCTCGGAAGGATCGCCCATCTTGATGTCCTCGAAGGCCTCGGCATAGGCCTTGACGAAGGCGTCGAAATTCTTCTCGGTCACGATGAAGCGCTTGGCGTTCACGCAGGTCTGGCCGTTATTGTAGATGCGGCCCTGAACGCAGGTCTTTACCGCCAGATCCAGATCGGCGTCGTCGAGCACCAGATAGGCGTCGTTGGAGCCGAGCTCCAGCACGGTCTTCTTGACCAGTTCGGCGGCCTTGCCGGCCACGGCCCGCCCGGCCTTGTCGCTGCCCGTCAGCGTCACGCCGCGCACGCGCTCGTCCTCGATGACCCTGTCCGACTGGTCGTGCGAGATCAGCAGAACGCCGAAGAGCCCCTTGGGCAGGCCGGCCCGTTCGTAGAGATCGCGCAGGAACAGCCCGCTACCGGTGCAGGCCGAGGCATGTTTCAGCAGCACGCCATTGCCGGCCATCAGGCTCGCGATCGAATAGCGCACCGCCTGATAGGCGGGAAAGTTCCACGGCTGGATGCCATAGACCACGCCGATCGGCGAATGCGTGACGATGCCCTTGCCGCTTTCGACCTCGCGTTCCTCGTCCGCCAGCGTGTCCGGACCGATCTTGGCGGTGTAATCGCAGATCGCCGCGCAGAGCTCGACCTCTTCGCGGCTGTCCTTGAGCAGCTTGCCGACCTCGTCGGTCATCAGCTTGGCGAATTCATCCTTCGACTTGCGCATTTCCTCGGCGATCGCCGAGATGACCTTTGCACGTTCCTCAAGCGGTTTCAGGCGCCATTCGAGAAACGCCGTGTGGCTCGCTTCAACGACGGCCGAGGCTTCCTCGTCCGACATCTGCGGATAGGATTTTAGCTCTTCTTCGGTCAGCGGATTGATGGTCGTCAGAGAATTGGACATGGGAGTGTTTCCTCGTGTTTCGGTTTTTCTGTCTGGCAACGAACATCAACCGTGTTCGCTGCGGTGTTTGGAAAGGGTTGTCTCGACGGCCGCCAGGGCCTCGAGGACCTCGCTTCGCCAGCCGTCCCGCGGCAGCTTGCGGATGGAGGAGTGGGCGGCGCAGACGATCGGGGTGCCTGACCAGTCTTCAGCAATATCGCGCGCCCATCGCGCATAGTCGTCGGCGGCGCCGGGCCGCTTCTGCAGCGCCTTTGAAAGCTGGGGATGGAACTTCAGTTTCGATTGCGGCAGCAGCTTGCCGAGAAGACCGGGCGCGGCCAGCACATTGATCGTGTCGTCGACATGGACGATGCCGCTCTGCCGGTCGCGAACCAGCACCGAGGCGACATGGACGCTGTCGTCGTCGCAGACAAAGTCGACACCCTCAGGCACGGAAAAGGCAAGGTCCCCGGCAAACGCATCCTGCGTCGCGGCGTCCTCGATAAATCCCGCTTCCCAAGGCAGATCCGGCACCCGCTTGTGGTGGCGGCGCGTGCCGAAAAGCCGGGCATGGGGAAGAAGCGCATGGATGGCGGCGCAGTGAAGCGTGTGGAACGGGTGGACGTTGAGGACCGCTTCAATGGCGCGGCCGCCATCCGTCAGCGACAGCAACGCATCGCGGTCGCTTTCATCAATGTCATAGCTGTCGAGAAGCAGGTACCTGCCGTTCGCCCGCCGCACGAGCGACATGTGGGTGCCGAGATTGATCACGCCGGCAATTTTGAAATCGCCGCGGAAAGTCCAGAAATTGTCGGCCAGTTGCTGCATCGCGCGGCTTATCCTTCGATCCGATGACGGCCCGCTCGCGTGAACCATCACCTCTCAAATGGATGGGGGAGGGGCTATGTTCCGTACGGATGCGCGATTACGCCCGTGCGACCGCCCGCCAGTAGAATGTCGCCCGCTTTAGGCCTTTTCGTCGGGCGTGAATCTCATCGCAAAAAAGCCGGTCAATCGGTGCCGGACCTAGACGGTGGCGCAGCTTTTTATAAGATGACAGTTCAGACAGAGATGGATGCAATGAACATAAAACAGCTCGAGGTCTTTCGCGCGGTGCTGTCGACGGGCTCGACGATGGGGGCGGCGAAGAGCACGGGGCTCAGCCAGTCGGGCGTCAGCCGTCTCGTCCAGCAACTGGAGTCCGATCTCGATCTGACGCTGTTCCAGCGCGTCAAGGGAAGGCTGGTGCCGACGCCGGAGGCGCGCACACTGGAGGCGGAGGCGAAGACCGTTTTGCTGAACCTGGCGCGTTTCAGCCAGCTTGCCGATGAAATCCGCACCGGCGCGTCGGAAACCGAGGCGGTGCGCATCGGCCTGCCGAGCAGCATGTGGGAGAATTTCGCGCCCGCCATGCTGAAGGATTATCGCGAGGGTTTTCCCGGCGTCAGGGTCGAGACTTTTTTCGAGACAACCATGACCATCCAGCGGATGATCGACCAGCGGGTGATCGATTTCGGCTTCCTGCGCCATGAGGGCGAGATCAGTCCGGGCATCCGGCTTGAGATCGTCGCCGAGGGGCGAAGCGTGGCCGTCATGCACCGCGATCACCCCCTCGCTGCCCGCGAGGTCATCCGGCCGGAGGATCTGCGCGGCGAGCCGCTGATCATGCTCGGCCGGCTGCGGGCCCACCGGGTGATGCTCGACCGGCTGTTGCAGAACGAGGCCGTCCGTCCCGACGTGCGCATCGAAACGCATTCCAACTCCTCCGCCTGCGCCTATGCCGCCGAGGGATTGGGGATCGCGCTTGCGAGCAGTTTCTACGCCAATCTTTACAAGCACCTGCCCGTGGTGCAACGACCGTTTGAGCCGAAACTGACGCAGCGCTTCGGGATCGCGACCGCCGAAGGCGTGCCGATGTCGCTTGCCGCCAAGGGGTTGATGGCTGCGCTGAAGCGCCAGATCGAGCGTTCGCAAGTGGTTGGATAGACTGCCTCCGCTGCCGGTTTTTCAATGACGTGCGAGGCTGGCGACCGGTAAGCGCGGCTGCATAACTCTATGAAAATTATCATAGTGTTGCGGTGTCTTTTTCGCTTCGTCATACTTTCGCCAATAAGCAACCTGCCGCCGCAAGGGCAGGGCTCAGAGGGGTTCTGATGCTCAGATTTTTCCTCCATCGCGTCGCGATGGCTATACCGACGGTGATCATCGTATCGATCACGGTGTTCGGCCTGATCCGTCTCATTCCCGGCAATCCGGCGGAACTGTTGCTCGGCGACATGGCCGATGACCGGCAGATCGCCGCGCTCGAGACCGAGCTTGGTCTCGACAAGCCGCTGCCGCAGCAATTCCTGATCTGGAGCGAGAACGCGCTCTCCGGCGACCTTGGCCGATCGATCATCAATGACGAGCCGGTGCTGCCGCTGGTCGCCGCGCGCTTTGTCATCAGCGGCGAAATCGTGCTGATCGCGGTGGTGCTGGCGGCCATTCTGGCCGTGCCCGCGGGCATTATCGCGGCGTGGCGGCAGAATTCGGTGACGGACCTCGCGCTTGTCGGAACGGCGACGCTGCTTCTTTCGATCCCGACCTTCTGGCTCGGCCTTCTGCTTCTCCTGCTGTTCGGGCTGGAGCTCGGCTGGCTTCCGGTGCTGGGCTACGTGTCGCTGCGCGACAATTTCACCGAGGGGCTGATCTATATCATCCTGCCGGTGGCAACCCTCGTGATGCACGAGATGGGCGTGCTGCTGCGCATGTCCCGCGCCTCGACGCTGGAAGTCCTGCGGCTCGATTACATCACCCACGCCCGCGCCAAGGGGCTTTCCGAAATGGCCGTTCTGTGGCGTCACGCCTTCAAGAACGCCTTCGGTCCGACCTGGACGATGATCGGCCTGATCCTCGGCAATTTGCTCGGCGGCATTGCCGTGATCGAGACCGTGTTCTCGATCCCCGGGCTTGGTCGGCTGATGGTCGACAGCATTTTCCAGCGCGACTACCCGGTCATCCAGGGCTGCCTGCTGTTCGTGGCGCTCTCCTATGTTGTCGTCAACCTGATCATCGACCTGTTCTATCCGCTGTTCGATCCCCGGGTGACGGCACAATGAGAAAACTTTCCTATAATGCCGCGATCGGCGGTTTCCTGATCGGCCTTCTGCTCGTTGTCGCCCTTATCGGCGCGTTCTGGACGCCCTACGACCCGCTCAAACTCGATTTCGTCGCCCGGCTGAAGCCGCCGAGCTTTGCCCACTGGATGGGCACCGACGAATTCGGCCGCGACGTGTTGAGCCGGATCATGGTCGGCGCCGGCGCGAGCGTGTGGATCGGCACGCTTACCGTCACCTTCACCATTGTCATGGGCACGTTGATCGGCCTCGTCAGCGGCTATACGCGCGGCCTGACGGACGGTCTGATCATGGCCGTCAACAATGCGCTGCTGGCCTTTCCGGGCATCCTGCTGGCGCTCGGCCTGCTCGCCGTCTTCGGGGCCAACCAGTACGGCATCATCTTCGCGCTCGGTATTGCCTACACGCCGTCGATGGCGCGGCTGGTGCGCGGCGTGGTGCTGACGCTGCGCGAATCCGAATTCATCGAGGCCTCGAAGCTGATGGGCAACAGCGAGTTCTACACGGTGTTCCGCCATATCCTGCCCAATTGCCTGGCGCCGATGTCGGTGCTGGCGACCACCATGTTCGGCTGGGCGATCCTGTCTGAAAGCGCGCTCTCCTTCCTCGGCCTCGGCGTGCCGCCGCCGGCGCCTACCTGGGGCAACATGCTGGCCGCCGGCCGGCCGTTCATTGAGCAGGCCGTGTGGCTCGGCGTCTTTCCCGGCCTTTGCATCGCGCTCACGCTTCTCGGCATCAATCTTCTGGGCGACGCGCTGCGCGACCGTCTCGACCCGCGCATGAGGGGGCTGAAATGATGAGGGATATTCTGCTTTCCGTCCGCGACCTGACGCTTTCCCTCGGCAATGGCGTCAAGCTCGTCGACAATGTCTCCTTCGATGTCCGCCCCGGCGAGATCTTCGGCATTGTCGGCGAATCCGGCTCCGGCAAGACGCTGGCGACCCGCGCGCTGATGTCGCTCCTGCCCGCCGGCATCACGCCTGTGAGCGGCGAGACGGTGTTCGAGGGCCGCGACACGCTGACCATGAGCCCGCGCGATCTCAGATCGCTGCGCGGCGCGCGGATCGGCATGGTGTTCCAGGAGCCGATGACCTCGCTCAACCCGTCGATGGTGATCGGGCGGCAGCTGGAAGAGGGGCTGAAGCTCCACACCGGGCTTACCCGCGAGAAGCGCCGGGACGCGATCCTCGCCATGCTGGAAAGGGTCGGCATCGTCGATCCGAAGGGCGCGCTGTCGGCCTATCCACACGAGTTTTCCGGCGGCATGCGCCAGCGCATCATGCTCGCCTCGGTGATGCTGCTGAAACCGGCGCTGCTGATCGCCGACGAACCGACGACGGCGCTCGACGCGGTGATCCAACGCGACGTGATGGAACTGATGGTGGAGCTGACCCGCGCCGAAGGCACGGCGGTTCTGCTGATCAGCCACGATTTGCCGATGGTGGCGCGCTATACCAGCCGCATCGCGGTGATGGAAAAGGGCGTCGTGGTCGAGACCGGCACCACCGACGACATCCTGACCAACCCGCAACATGCCTATACCCGCAAGCTGCTGTCGTCGCTGCCGGGGCGCGGTGAAACGCGGACATTCCCGCCGGACGATACGCCGGTGCTTTCCGTCGAAAACGTGATCGTCGACTACCACAAGGCTGGCGCGCTGTTTCGCAAGGGCCAGGCCAAGCGGGCCCTGCACGGGGTCTCGGTCGATATCCGGCAGGGCGAGGTGGTGGCGCTGGTCGGCGGCTCGGGCTCCGGCAAGACCACGCTCGGCCGCACCATCGCCGGCCTGATCCACCAGACCGCGGGCGATATCCTGTTCAACGGCAAGCCGCGGGAAGGGGATTGGGCGCACTATCGGCAGAATTGCCAGATGGTGTTTCAGGACCCGTATTCCTCGCTCGACCCGCGCATGACCATTGTGAAGCTCGTCGAAGAGGCACTGCGCACCATGCCGGGGCTGAGCTCCGCCGAACGGCGCAGGCGGGCGCTTGCGACCCTTGCCGAAGTAGGCCTGCCCGGCGAATTCGCCGACCGCCTGCCGCACGAGCTTTCCGGCGGCCAGCGCCAGCGCGTGGCAATCGCCCGCGCCGTGGTGCGCGAGCCGAAACTGCTGATCGCCGACGAGCCGGTGTCCGCGCTCGACGTGACGGTCAGGGCGCAGGTGCTGGCGCTGTTCGCCGACCTGCAGAAGAAGCACGGCTTTTCCTGCCTGTTCATCAGCCACGACCTTTCCGTGGTCGAGCAGATCGCCGACCGTGTGATCGTGATGCAGCACGGCAAGATTGTTGAGGAAGGCCCGCGCGACGAGATCTTCGACCGCCCGCAGCATGCCTATACGCAACGTCTGCTCCGGGCCATTCCGGCCCTCGATTTCAACGAGAGCGGCGGCGTGAAGCTCAAATGGCGTCTGGAGGAACACAATGACTGAAGCAACCGAAAAGACCGAAGCGACGGCCGCCGATCTCGCGAAGATCTGCGATGCCCGGGATTTCACCGTCCGCTTCAAGGTCAAGAACCTTTTGACTGGCGAAACCATCGAGCGCGGCGCCACCGAGGAAACGCCGTCCGCCTCCACCCGCAAGATTTCGATCATGATGGCGGCGCTGAAGGCGATCGGGGAGGGGCGGCTCAGCTTCGACGAGAAGATCGTCTATGAGCCGCGCCACGCCGAACAGGTGGCAAGCGGCGTGTTGCGCCACATGACGCCCGGCATGGTGCTGTCATTGCGCGATGCGATCGCCGGCATGATCACGCTTTCCGACAATGTCTGCACCCATATGGTGTTCGAGCGGCTGACGCTGGAGGAGGTTCAGGTCTATTGCGCGGAAATCGGCATGACCGGCACCCATCACCGCTTCCTGATCCCGCCGATCGCGCTGCCCCACGACCATCCGCTCGACGCGGTGACGGTGACGACGGCGGCCGACCAGGTGATGCTGCTCGACACGATCCTTGCCGCCCAGACCGATGCCGCGGCCTCGGCGCGGCTCGGCATGTCGCAGGAGCTGTCGGCCTTCGCGCTGAAAATGCTGAAATCGCAGGTCCTGCGCTACGGAATTCACTCGCGCCTTCCCTTCGACACGGTGATCGCCAGCAAGGGCGGAAGGGGAAAGCGCGGGCGCATGGATGCGGGCATCGTCTATCGCGACGGCGCGCCGCTTTTCATCCTCGCCGCCTACACGGACGGGGTACCGCTCACCATGCCGGACGGGCTTCCCGGCTATACGGTGGCACTCGAGACGATCGGCCGGCTTGCCCGCGCCTGTTTCACCGGACTTTGAAGGCCTGAAAACAGAACCAAAGAGGGATAAACATGAAGAAACTACTCCTTGCCGGCGTGATGCTGGCGGCGCTCACCCAGACGGCGGCAGCGCGCGATATCGTCGTCGCGCTCTCTTCCGACCTGCGCTCCAACGATCCGGGCGTCAACCGTGACGGCAATACCGACGCGATCATGATGCATATTCTCGAAGGTCTCGTCGGCTATACCGAGGATGGCGCGGTTAAGCCGCTTCTCGCCAAGTCTGTCAGCATGTCGGATGACGGGCTGACCTATACCTTCACGCTGCGCGATGACGTCACCTTCCACAATGGCGACAAGATGACCGCCGACGACGTGGTTTGGTCCATGAACCGCTACATGGACGCCGACAGCAAGTGGCGCTGCCTGCCGGATTTCGACGGCAGCCGCGTGGTCAAGCTGACCGGCGTCGAGAAGGTCGATGATGCCACCGTGACGATGACGATTGCCGAGCCCTCGGCGGTCTTCCTCGGCCTCATGGCCCGCCCGGAATGCGGCTTCACCGGCATCATCTCGCCGAAATCCGTGGGCGAGGACGGCAGCTTCGCAGCCCCGATCGGCACGGGCCCGTTCAAGTGGGACGAGTGGAAGAAGGGCGAATATGTCCATCTCGCCAAGAATGACGCTTATGTCTCGCCGGAAAACGACGGCGCGCCGGACGGCACGGTCGGGGCCAAGGACCCGCTCGCCGACGGCGTCAAATTCATGGTGGTTCCCGACGCTTCGACGGTGAAGGCCGGCATCCAGTCCGGCGCGCTCGATCTCGCCGAAGTCTCGCCGGACCTGATGCCGGAATTCGAGGATCGCGACGACAGCAAGCTGATCGTCGCCGTCAACAACGGCAAGAACCTGTTCTACATGCAGACCCGCGACCCGGTGCTCGCCAATCCGGGCGTTCGCCGCGCCATGGCCATGGCGCTCGATCTGCCGCAGTTGGTCGCCGCCGCCTCCAACGGAACCGGCACGCCCAACTGCTCGATGATCGCGACCAACTCGATCTATTACAGCGAGACCCAGCAAGAGTGCCTGCCCTACGACATCGAGGCGGCGAAGAAGGAGTTGAAGGACGCCGGCTATAATGGCGAGCCGATCTCGATCATCGCCAACCGTCGCGGCAATGTGCCGAGCTATCCGGCGGCAATCATCGCCCAGGCGATGATGCAGCAGGCCGGCCTCAACGTTCAGATCGAGGTGCTCGACTATGCGACCCAGGTGGAACGCCGCCGGTCGGGCAATTACCAGGTGATCTCGCAGTCGGTCTCGCCGCGCCTCGATCCGGCGCTGATGATGAGCTTCTATGTCGGCGACAAGGACGAGAACACCTCGCTGATGTGGGAAAATCCGGAGGCCGTTGAACTGCTCGACGCCGCTTATCGCGAAACCGATCAGGAAAAGCGCCAGCAGATCTTCGACGATTTCCACACGCTGATGCTCGAGGATATGCCCGGCCTGTTCATGTACGACATGGTCGACATCTGGGCCGCGACCGCGAGCCTCGAAGGCCAGCCCGTATGGCAGGGCAACCCCCGCGTATGGGAAGTCTCGGTCGACTGACCGGCTTGTCGCCGCGCTGCTCCTGCGGCGCGGCGTTTCTCCTCAAGAACCCTTATCCCGCGGCCCGTCGATATGGGCCGCGCGACCTTTCATGACCCCAGACCCGCTGCCCCGGCAGCAAACAGGACCTCCCCATGACGCAGCAGGCGATCGAACAACTCGCGAGTGAAATCGAGGCATTGAAGCCGGAATTCATCGAACTCTCCGACCGGATATGGGAGCTTGCCGAACTGAAATTCGAGGAATTCGAATCGGCGAAGCTCCAGGCGGCGCTTCTGGAGAAATACGGGTTTTCCGTCACGCGCGGCGTTGCCGGCATCGAGACCGCCTTTTGCGGTGAATATGGCCACGGAAAGCCGGTGATCGCGATCCTCGGCGAATTCGATGCGCTTGCCGGCATGAACCAGGTCGCCGGCATTGCCGAGGAAAAGTCCGACAAACCGGGCGCTAGCGGCCATGGCTGCGGCCACAATCTGCTCGGCGCGGGCTCGCTTCTGGCAGCCGTGGGCCTTGCCCGTCATCTTGAAAAGAACGGCATTGCCGCGACCGTGCGCTATTATGGCTGCCCGGCGGAAGAGGGCGGCGGCGCCAAGACGATCATGGCAGAGGCCGGCGTGTTCGACGATGTCGACCTCGCGCTCACTTGGCATCCGGCCCCCTTCAACGGCGTGCGCTCCACCAATAATCTCGCCGTGATCGAGTACGATATCCGCTTCAAGGGCACGGCCGCGCACGCCTCCAACGCCGCCCATCTCGGGCGCTCGGCGCTCGACGCGCTGGAACTCACCAATATCGGGATCAACTTCCTGCGTGAACACATGCCTTCCGATTGCAGGATCCACTACGCGATCACCGAAACCGGCGGTGTCGCGGCCAATGTCGTGCAGGCACGCGCGGCCGGCCGCTACATGATCCGGGCTCCGGAAATCGTCGGCGCGCGGGCGCTTGCCGAACGGGTGAAGAAGATCGCCGAAGGTGCTGCCATGATGACGGAGACCAGTGTCGAACTGGAACTCGGCAAGGCGACCAACAGCCTGCTGCCCAACATCACGCTCGAAACGGCGATGCACGAGCAGATGACGGCGCTCGGCCCCGTGCCCTTCGACGAGGCCGACGAGGCTTTCGCGAAAGACATTCAGAAAACCTTCTCGCAGGAGGCGATCGACAGCAGCATCCGGCTCTATCAGGTCAAGGATGACGCGCTTTCCAACAGCCGGGTCGACGGAAGCCAGCCGCTTCACCGGGGCCTGAGGGCGTTTGAGGGCAAGTCGCATTTCCGCGCCGGTTCGACCGATGTCGGCGATGTCAGCTGGGTTATTCCGACCGCGCAATGCTGGACGCCGGCCTGGGCGATCGGCACCAACCCCCACACCTGGCAGGTGGTCGCCCAGGGCAAGAGCCCGGCCGCCCACAAGGCCTTCGTCCACGCCGCCAAGGCCATTGCCGCCACCGGCCTCAAAGCCGCCGCCGATCCGGGGCTCATCGAGAAAACATGGGCCGAATGGAGCGAAAAGACCGGGCGGAAGCGGCCTGGCGAAAGGCGTTAGCGAAGGCCGCCAAGACTTGCTTTTCAAGATGCGAGGCTGCAACAAGTTGGTACTTGTTGCAAAGGTGGCGGTTCCGCGCTGTCTGCTGCCTACTGCTCGCTGTTGAGAAACCAGGCCAGAAGCTCGGCGCTGTTGGCAAGGCCGAGCGTACGGGTGAGCCGCAGCCGGTGGGCCTCGACGGTGCGCGGCGACAGGCCGATCTCGGCGGCGATCGCGGCATTGGTCTTGCCCTGGGAGACCAGCGTCAGGATCTGGCGCTGGCGTCCTGTGAGCTTCATCGTCGCTCCGGTCACCGGCCGGGTCATCGGTTCGAAGCAATAGAGCGCTGCGGCGAAGGGATCGGAAAGGTCGTAGGAGCGACCGCGCACCTGGCACCAGAAACGCCGACCGCTGCTGTCCGCCATGATGCGCTCGTCGTAATAGACCGCGTGTTCCGGCAGGTTGAACCGCCACATTTCACCGGTGCGGACGAAATCCTCGAGCCCCGGATAAAGGCGCGAGAAACTGCGGTCGATAAGGTCGTCCCGCTCGTAGCCGAACACGGCGGCGAATTCGTCGTTGCAGTCGCGGATGATGCGGTGCGTGGCATAGACCATGGGCACCGGAATATCGGCGAGCGGAAAGCGATGTGGCGGGTTTGACGGTGCAGACATATGGTAGAAATACGACTAACGCCCGCGGAATATCAAGCTTAACCTGTGCCTCCAGAACGGTTGAGAACCGGGAGGAGATATGATGAAGAAGCAATTTTCATCCGCGGCGGAAGCGCTTGCGGGCCAGTTGAAGGACGGCATGGTGATCATGTCGGGCGGGTTCGGCCTTTGCGGCATTCCCGAGGCTCTGATCGAGGCGGTCGAGGCATCGGGCGCGCGCAATCTGACGGTGATTTCCAATAATGCCGGCGTCGACGGCATCGGCCTTGGCCGGCTGCTGGCGACCAAACAGATCGCCAAGATGATCTCGTCCTATGTCGGCGAGAACAAGCTGTTTGCCGAGCAGTACCTCTCCGGCGAGCTGGAGCTGGAATTCAATCCGCAGGGCACGCTCGCAGAGCGCATTCGCGCCGGCGGGGCGGGCATTCCGGCCTTCTTCACCAAGACCGGCGTCGGCACCATGATTGCCGAGGGCAAGGAGGTGCGCAGCTTCAACGGCGAGGACTACGTGATGGAAAGCGCGCTTGTTGCCGATGTCGCGCTGGTCCACGCCTTCAAGGGCGATACCGAGGGCAATCTCGTCTATCGCAAGACTGCGCGCAACTTCAATCCAATGATGGCGACGGCGGCGAAGCTGACGGTTGCCGAGGTCGAGCATCTGGTGCCCGCCGGCGAGATCGATCCGGACCATATCCATACGCCGGGCATCTTCGTCTCGCGCATTGTCGAGGTGAAGAACCCGAAGAAGCACATCGAGCAGCGCACCACCCGCAAGCGCGCAGAGGAGACCGTCTGATGGCCTGGACACGCGAACAGATGGCGGCCCGCGCGGCCCGCGAATTGCAGGACGGCTTTTACGTCAATCTCGGCATCGGCATTCCGACGCTGGTGGCCAATTACATTCCCGACGGCATGGATGTGCGCCTGCAGAGCGAAAACGGCATGATGTCGATGGGCCCGTTCCCCTTTGAGGGGGAAGAGGACGCCGACCTCATCAATGCCGGCAAGCAGACGGTGACCGAATTGCCGGAGACCAGCTATTTCTCCAGCGCCGACAGCTTCGCAATGATCCGCGGCGGGCATATCGACCTGTCGATCCTGGGCGCGATGCAGGTGGCCGAAAACGGCGATCTCGCCAACTGGATGATCCCCGGCAAGATGGTCAAGGGCATGGGCGGCGCGATGGACCTCGTCGCCGGCGTCAAGCGCGTCGTGGTCGTGATGGAGCACGAGGCCAAGGGCAAGTCGAAACTGCTGAAACAGTGCGACCTGCCCTTGACCGGCAGCCGCGTCACCGATCTGGTGATCACTGATCTCGGCGTTTTCACCGTCGCGCGCACCGGGCCGGCAAAACTGACGCTGATCGAGCTTGCCGATGGCGTCAGCCTTGACGAGATCCGCGCGAAGACGGAAGCCGACTTCGATGTCGCGCTCACGGCGGGAGAAAAGGCATGAGCGATATCGTCATCGCCGGCGCCTGCCGTACCGCCGTCGGCGCCTTCATGAAATCGCTTGCGACCGTGCCCGCCCATGATCTTGGTGCGGCCGTGATCCGCGAGGCGCTTGTCCGCGCGGGCGTTTCCGGCGACGAGGTGGACGAGGTCATTATGGGCCAGGTCCTGACGGCCGGGCAGGGGCAGAATCCCGCCCGCCAGGCCGCGATGAAGGCCGGCATTCCCGAAGCGGCGACCGCTTTCATCGTCAACCAGGTCTGCGGCTCCGGGCTTCGCGCCGTCGCGCTCGGCGCGCAGCAGATTTTGACGGGCGAATCCCGCATTGTGGTGGCCGGCGGCCAGGAGAACATGTCGCTCTCGCCGCACTGCCAGAATGCACGCACCGGCACCAAGATGGGGCCGATCTCGCTGGTTGATACCATGATAAGCGACGGACTGATGGACGCCTTCGGCGATTACCATATGGGCATTACGGCCGAAAACGTCGCAAGCCGCTATCAGATCAGCCGCGGTGAGCAGGATGCCTTCGCGCTCGCGAGCCACCGCAAGGCCGCCGCCGCGCAGGAGCAAGGGCGCTTTGCCGATGAAATATTGCCGATTACGGTCAAGGACCGGCGCAGCGAAACGGTTTTCGATCGCGACGAGCAGATCCGCCCGGATGCGGATGAGGCAAGCCTCGCCAAGCTTCGCCCGACCTTCGACAAAAACGGCACGGTTACCGCCGGCAATGCTTCGGGGCTGAACGACGGGGCCGCCGCCATGGTGCTGATGTCCGCCGAGGAGGCGCAACGGCGCGGCATCCAGCCGATGGCGCGCATCAAGGCGTTCGCGACGGCGGGCGTCGATCCGGCGATCATGGGGATCGGCCCGGTGAATGCCTCGAAAAAGGCGCTGGAACGGGCCGGCTGGTCCGTCGACGATCTCGATCTTGTCGAAGCCAATGAAGCCTTCGCCGCCCAGGCCTGCGCGGTCAATGGCGCGCTCGGTCTTGATCCGGAGAAGGTCAACGTCAATGGCGGCGCGGTCGCGCTCGGCCACCCGATCGGCGCATCGGGCGCGCGCGTGCTGGTAACCCTGCTCCACGAAATGAAACGCCGAGACGCCCGCAAGGGGCTTGCGACGCTCTGCATCGGCGGCGGCATGGGCGTCGCGATGTGCGTGGAGAGAAATCCGTAGCGTCAGGCAGTATCTGCCCGAAACCCCAAAAACCGTCTCCCCTGCTGCGATCGGCGCAACAGGGGAGACAAAAGGCCGGTCCGGGGAGGTCCGGCTAGAAGCGGATCTTCAGCCCGGCATTGATGCCGTTCTCGCTGCCGCCGTCGGCAAACTGGCCGACATAGTTGACATAGAGATTGGCGTTTTCGGCGAGATTGAAATTCAGCCCGGCATTGACGATGGCCGCGTTCTCGTTGATCGGCGTTCCCTCGATGGAAAACGGCGCGCTTCCGGCAATCGCCATGGCCATCTCCGGCGTGATATCGCCGAAGGCGTGACGCCAGCCGATCTGTCCGTTGACGCTCGCCGTCCGCTCGCCGATCGCGAAGGTCTTCGAAGCGCGCAGGCCGAGATCCATATAGGTTACGTTCATGTCGCTGTCCCCGGCCGAAAGGGCCGCAATGCCGCCATTCTCGGTGAAGCCGTCGGTTTCGGCATGCACCTGGGCGAGGCCGAGATAGGGCTCGAACACGCCGCCGGCAAAGTCGAACGCATAGGCGGCTTCGGCGAAGATCTGGCTGACGGAGCCGTCATAGTCCGCCGACAGATTGTCCGAGAGCGAACCGAAGTCGATCGCGCGTTTGCTATCGGTGTCGTTGAAGGCATAGGCGCCGCCGAAGGTCAGCCGGAAGGCATCCACACTGGCCGCGCCATAGACGCCGATCAGATAGCTGTCGGTGTCGGCCGAAGCGCCCTCGCCATCGAGGCTGAAGCTCGAACGGCCATAGCCCGCCATCGCGCCAAGCGTGAAGGCGTCCGAAAGGGCGGCGTCGCCGCCGATATAGAAGCCGCCGGTATTGCGGTCGAGCGTTGCGACATCATTGCCGTCAAGCGAGCCATGCGCGCCATAGGCGTGGCTCCAGACGGAGAACCGCTCGGCCTCGCCGGTCACGCCCGTGCCCATGCCAGCGGCAGCCCCGTCGGCGAAGCGTGCGGTGACGGCATCACGGAAGAAGTGGCTGTCCTCGGCCAGCGCGGCGGTGACGGAGGGGTAGAGTTCGCCGGAAAGCTGGTTGAAGGCATAATCGGCGGTTCCCGCATCGAGACCGACGATCGAGTCGTAAAGCGCGCCACCGCCGAGGCCGTCAATGGCCGCGGCAACCGCCTTGCGATTCCGCGTCGTGCCGACGAAGGCGTAGGGCGTGTCATTGCGCTCGGTCGACATTACGAGCTGGCCGTTCGCCGCGTCGAAGCTTGGCGTCAGGAAGGCCATGTTGGTGGTGACGGTATCGAAGTCGCCGGTGACGCCGCCATCGGCAACCAGTACCGCATAGCGGGCGCCTGCCTGGTAATTGCCGTTGGCAGCAACCGTCGCCATCGTGCCGCCATTGATCGTGGCCGTGCCGGAGGCGACGACCTTGTCGGCATTGCCATCGGCGTCGACCTCGACGATGAAGTTCGAGCCTTGCTCGAAGGTGACATCGCCTTGGACGGTGAGCATGCCGATCGAGTTGCCGGGCGAAAGCGTGCCGCCGCCCGCAACACTCAGGCTGCCGAGGACGCCGTTGCCGCCGAGCAGGCCGCCGTCCTTCACCGTCGTCAGACTGGAAGCAGCAATCGAGCCGTTGACGAACAGCGCGCCGCCATTGACGACGGTTTCGCCTGTATAGGCGCTGACGCCGGTCAGGTTCAGCGCGCCGCCGCCGGCCTTCGTCAGGCCGCCCGACCCCGCGATCGCGCCGGCAAAAGCCGTGGTGCTGCCATCCGCGCCGACAGTCAGCATGGCGCTGCCGGTGTCGATGGAGCCGACGCCGATCAGCCCGCCAATGGTTTCGTCATCGCCAAGCGCAAGTCGCGCATTCTCGGCGATCGCGACCGTGCCGTAATCCGGCAAAGCCGCGCCGCCGAGCGCCCCGAGCGTGCCGCTTTTGATGAAGGTGCCGCCGGCATAGGTATTTGTGCCGGCGAGCACCAGCGTGCCGTCGCCGGCCTTGGTCAGCGCGCCTTCGCCGGAGATGGTTCCCAACGCCGTGACGTTCGCCGCGGCGTCGGAGACGTGGAGCGTACCGCCAACGCCTTCCAGCACGACATTGCGATCAAGCGTCGGCATGGCGGTGCCCGCGATTGCGAGCGTGCCGTTATCGAGTCGGAGATCGGCATCGGCATTGCCGAGCGCCAGGTCCTCATCGACGATGATCGTGCCGCCATCGGTGATCAGCGTTTCGCCGATGAAGGAATGATCGTCGATGCAATATGCGGCGATGGCATCCTGCAGCCATGCCTCGTCGCTTTCGCAATCGAGCGTGGTTTTCAGCACGTCCACGGGGAGATCGATGAAGATCGGGTTGCCGTCGTCATCGGAGATCTGGCCGATGGTCATATCGGTGCGCATATTGTTGCGGGTGAGATGGAAGACGCCGCCATCTTCCGCGAACGTATTGGCGTCGGCGCTCCAGATCAGGGTCTTCTTGCTCGCGTCGCCTTCATAGGCCTCCAGCACGGGACCGATCCAGCGCAGCTCATGGGCAACCAGTTCGTGGTCGGAGAGCGCCTTGCCGTCATCATTGACGGCGATCCCGTTCAGGACGCCGAGATAGTCGTCGTCCGGATCGTCGACCACGGTCCACCATTTGCCGTAGGGACGTGAGGCCAGGAAATGGTCGATCTGGCCATGGGCCCAGCTTGGAGAGGTGATGTTGCCTTCGTCATATTCCGTGCCCGGCCAGGTCACGCTGCCGTCGCCATGGCTATGCGGGGCGTAGCCTTCACGGGTGGAGTCCGAGTTGAGCGCGATGAACCGCTTTTTCAGAATGTTCATCGTCACCGGCTGGTTGCTCGCGGTCGGGTAGGTTTCATCCTCAAGCACGAGACCGTTGGCGGCCATGTCCTTCTGAATGATCACCGCCCACTGCTCCCAGCTCATCTGGGAAATATTGGAAATGCCGGGGAATTCTTCCGGATGGGCGTCAAAATAGGCCTGCAGCACATTGCGATAGTGTTTGGCATTGTTGGGATCGGTGGCGCGCATCGCGTCGATATAGGCCTGCGCCTGGTCCTCCCTGCCTTCCGGCGCATATTCGATCACGAGATCGCGCCAAAGCTGCGACGGCGACCCGTCATAGATGACGCGGGTGTAGAGATAGGCCTGCTGCAGGGCGGAACTGAGACCGCGCTCGGAAACGTCGCCGGCATTGAGATCGCCCATCAGGATGACCGGATTGTTGTGATCCACGACCCAGCTATTGACCTGTTTCGCCTCATCGATCCGATAGATTTCCGGATCATCGCGCCAGTCGAAATGGGCGGAGGCATAGGTCGTCTGCGGCAGACCCTGGCTTGCATCCGCCGTCACATGGGCGAACTGCCCGGAAAAGTAATTCCCCCAGCGGTGGGAGCCGCCCTCGCCGGCAAAGCGCGTGACCAGGCCATCCTCCCCGTCGCGGTAGCCGGACCCGTTCGACCAGCCCTCGCCGGAAAGCATCTCCGGTATCGTGTCCACATAGGTGCACTTGCTGCTATAGTAGCACAGCTCCTGAAGGCCGATCACATCGTAGTCGCCCGTTTCGAGGAAGGCCTTCATCGACGCGTCGTCACCTGAAAACAACTCGCGGTAGGTGTTGAAGGTCAAAACCCGAACGGTGCCTTTGGAGCCATCCGCGGCATGGGCCGCGATCGGTATCGCCACGGAACCGATGACCGCTGCGCTGCACAACAGGCGGTGGACGCGGCGGGCATGGCTGGGACGGCTTCGTGTCGACGACACGGAATGTAAATTTATTGACATTTTAGGCCTACGGAAGTTGGAGAAAGCTGATGAAATGGGCTGTGGGGCGATATCATCACAACTATGTGTAGGTAATATTACATTTCATGTGTTTGCTAGAATGTCTGCAACCTGCGGGCATCGCCGCTCAAATTAGCGGTGACACGAAGCTGCGGAGAGGAATGCGACTGAGGATGTTGCACTGCGCGCGCGGGGAAGTAACAAGAGGGTCACTTTGGGTCTCTACAACCAGTGATGACCCTGTGCACCACTCCCCTGCCTTTCTACCGCAGTCCATTGGCCGCCGACGGTCGTCCGGCAGTGCGTTCAGGATCGAGGCCCGCAGCGGCGTCGGGGCCGTTTCGCACCCGGCGAAATGGCGCGGGGCTTACCGCGGAGCCGGCCCCGTCGATTGCCGTTCTATGATCTGGCAGGGCACGTGGAGGCGCAGCGGACAGGCGGGGAAGTCCTGGTTGGTGATGCGCTGGTGGAGCACGCGCGTCGCCATTCGGCCGATATCGACGCCCGGCACCCTCACCGTCGTCATCTGCGGCGAAATCTGCTGGGCGGCGGAGTAATCGCCGAAACCGACGACGGAGGCATCGCGCGGTATCCGGTAGCCGCGGGCCAGCAGTTCGGAGATCACCGCCAGCGCAAGCCCGTCATGGGCGCAGAAGAATGCCGTCGGCTTTTCAATGTCCGTGATCAGCCGCCCGAAGGCCTCGCCGAAATCGCGGCCCTCTTCGAGAATGAGGTCGTGGAGGACGGCATCCGGCGCGCGCTCGCACACCTCGCGCAAACCGTAAAGCCGTTCCATGCGCCCGCGAAAACGCGGATCGCCATGGATATAGACGATCGTGCGGTGACCGAGGTCCAGAAGAAAGTGGCCGACCGCGGAGCCTGCCTCATGGTCGGTCGCGCCCACCTGATCGACCGGCTCCAGCGGCTCCAGCCAGCTGTTGCGCACGATCGGAATGCCTGAATTGTGCAGCCGTCTGAGGTTCTCTTCATCATGCAGGCCGACGATCAGCAGGCCGCTGCACTCCTCCGCCAGCGCCTCGAGTTCGATGCCGTTGCGCGTGCTGCGGATGCGCAGGGCATAGCCAAGCAGCTGGGCCTCGCGCTGGACGCCGTTCTGGATCTGCATATGGAGTTCGGTGTTGGTGATATCGTTGTCATCGAAGACGACGCCGAGAACACGGCTGCTGGACGCGGTCTTGCGGTAGCCGAGGCGCACGGCCGTTTCGTTGACCTTCAGCCGCGTGGCCTCGCTGACGCCGCTCTTGCCCGAAAGCGCACGCGACACGGCGAATTTCGAAAGTCCGGTTTCGTCGGCAATGGTCTGGATCGTTACGCGCGACACAGGGGCTCCTCACATTCATGCGGCATTATGGCCCGAATGGGCGCGTAATGCCACGGTTCAAAAAAAACTGAACCTAACGCTTTACATAACAAAACTTCTATTTCAAGCTACTTGTTAGTCGATGAAGGATAACGGAGCATCGACAGTAGGAGGAAAATCCATGAGGAATTTGAGCCGCAGAGCTTTTCTCGCGGCAGGGACGGCGTTTGCCGCTCTGCTGGCGCTGCCCGCCTGGGCTGAAATGGAATACAAGTCGCCCAATCTGGAGGACGCGGTTCAGGCCGGCGATCTTCCCCCGGTCGCCGAGCGCCTGCCGGAAAACCCGCTGGTGATCACGCCCCGCGATCAGCCGGGCACGCAGGGCGGCACATGGAACCATGCGCTGGTCGGCGGCGGGTCGCTGTCCATGCTGGTGCGCTATCAGGGCTATGAGCCGATGGTGCGCTTCACGCCGGACTGGTCCGGCGTCACGCCCAATGTCGCCGAGTCCTTCGAGGTCAACGAGGATTCCACCGAATATACCTTTACCCTGCGCAAGGGCATGAAGTGGTCGGATGGCGAACCCTACACCACCGAGGATGTGAAGTTCTGGTATGAGGATGTGTTCCAGAACCCGGAGCTTACCATCGGCGATCAGGCCTTCTGGTATTCGACCGACGGCTCGGTTGCCGAACTGGAAGTGGTCGACGACCAGACCTTCAAGGTCAAGTTCGCGCAGCCGAACGGCTTCTTCGCCCAGCAACTCGCCTGGGCGCAGCAGGACCAGATCACCCGCACCCCGAAGCATTACCTCAAGCAGTTCCACATCAAGTACAATCCGGATGCCAACGCACTCGCCAAGGAACGCGGCTATGAAAGCTGGGTGGCGTTGTTCCAGCGCGAATGCGGCGTGCAGCAGGACAATGACTTCTTCCAGAATTCCAACCGTCCGACGCTGAATGCCTGGAAGTTCACGATCGCGCCCGGCGAGGACACCGAACGCGCGGTTGCCGTGCGCAATCCCTATTACTGGAAGGTCGATACCGAAGGCACGCAACTGCCCTATTTCGATGAGATCAACTACCAGATGGTCGGCGATCCGGAAGTGCTTCTCCTGAAGACGCTTCAGGGCGAGATCGACATGATGGACCAGTATATCGCAACGCCCGCCAACAAGCCGGTGCTCTACGATGCACAGGAAAGCGGGGACTTCCATTTCTATACGCTGAAGGAAACCGCCGCCAATGTGATGGTGTTCCAGCTCAACCTGAACCACACCGATCCGGTCAAGAACGCGCTCTACAACAACCGCGATTTCCGCGTGGCGCTGTCCCACGCCATCGATCGCCAGGCGATGCTCGATGCCGTGTTTGTGGGCCAGGGTTCGCCCGCCCAGCCTTCGATCGTCGAAGGCGATCCCCTCTATGTCGAGCGGCTCGCCAAGCAATACACCGAATATGATCCGGAAAAGGCGAATGCAATCCTGGACGAGATCCTGCCCAACAAGGACAGCGAAGGGTTCCGGCTCGATTCCGAAGGCCGGCGCGTGACGATCATCTTCGAGATCGATCAGGTGCGCACCACCTTCCTCGACATGTTCCAGCTTGCGATACCCAACTTCCGCGATGTCGGCATCGATGCGCAGATCCGCACCATGGACCGCTCGCTCTGGGAAACCCGCGTCCGCCATGGCCGCGAGTTTGACGCCACGGCCCACCAGTTCGGCGCAAACAGCGGCGTCGCGGCCATGCTCGATCCGCGCTACTTCGTGCCGTTCAACACCAATGCGCTCTATGCGCAGGGTTGGGCCCTGCACTTCAACCAGCCGGACAATGATGCCGCCATCGAGCCGCCGGAAGAAGTGAAGGCGCAGCAGGAACTCTACAAGAAACTGCTGGCGACCGGCGATCAGGACAAGCAGCACGAGATCATGCTGGAACTCCTGAACAACGCCGCCGACCAGTTCCTCGTCTTCGGCGTCAGCCTGCCGCCGGACGGTTACGGCGTGATCAAGAACGACATGGTCAACACCATGCCGGTCATGCCGAACTCGTTCGGTTGGCCGACGCCCGGACCGTCGGCGCCGGAGCAGTTCTTCAAGAACTGATCGGCAGAAACATCTGTCACCTTCGACCGACCAAGGACCGGCCCGTTCCTCCACGGGCCGGCGCCAGCCCCGCTTTACCTGGAGCATTCCGGCGAAAACCGGATCACCGGCAATGCTCCATCTTTTTGTTTTTACGCGCGTCCGGACGGAAAACCGGTATCCACTTTTCCTGGACGCGCTCCAGCGGAACCCGACACATGAAGCCCATCGACCCGATCGCTGCCGCCAATCTCAGAACGCCGGAATGGTATAAGACCGCCACCCGCTGGACCCAGCTTACGCTGGTCGAGAACGACCCGGTCAAGTTTGATCCGGACTTCTGGATCGATGTGTTCCAACGCACCCGTTCCAACGCGGTCTGCCTGTCCGCCGGCGGCTATATCGGTTTTTACCCGTCCAAGGTTCCGCTCCATTATGTCAGCAAATATCTCGGCGACACCGATCCATTCGGCCGCCTCGTCGATGGCGCGCGGTCGCTCGGCATGCATGTCATGGCCCGCGTCGATCCGCACGCCATCCATCAGGATGCCGCCGATACGCATCCCGAATGGATCGCGGTCGACAAGGACGGCAATCCCCGTCGCCACTGGGCCTTTCCCGATGTCTGGGTGACCTGCGCCTATGGCGATTACAACAATGTCTTCATGCCAAACGTGGTGAAGGAAATCACCCGCGATTACGATATCGACGCGCTCTTCGCCAATCGCTGGCAGGGCCATGGCGTGTGCTATTGCGAGAGCTGCAAGACCCGCTTCAAGGGCGCCACCGGCTTCGATCTGCCGATGACCAGCGACGTCAACGATCCCGCTTGGCGGGCATGGTCCGGCTGGCGTCGCGAGGTGCTGACCCGCATGGTCATCGCCTGGGACAATGACGTGAAGGCGATCCGCCCGCATGCGAGCTTCATTCCCAATATGGGCGGCGAATCGCTGATGGAATTCGATATCGGCCTGATCGAGAAGCATTGCCCCTTCCTGGTCGTCGACCATCAGGGCCGGCGCGGGCTGGAGCCGATCTGGCTGGCCGGCCGCAACGCCAAGCGCATGCGCGCCACCTTCCGCGACCGCCCAGTGGTCCTGATCACCTCGATCGGGCCGGAGGAGCAATATCGCTGGAAGGATTCCGTCACCACCGGGGCGGAAATCGAAAGCTGGATCGCGAACGGCGTTACCCACGGCATGCTGCCCTGGTTCACGAAGTTCAACGGCGTGGTGCCGGATGAGCGCTGGGTCGCCCCGGTCGCCGCCGGGTTCGAAAAGCACGAGAAGCTCCAGGCGATGCTCGAGGCAACCACGCCGACCGCCGAGATCGCGATCATCGACCCCACCACGACCCTGAAAAACTGGGCGCGAGACGAGCGCCGTCAGGCCGAGGGCGATGATCTCGGCTTCTACCACGCTCTGATCGAGGCGAAGCTTCCCTTCGAATTCCTCTCCGACGAGGCGATGACGGCGGAAAGCCTGGATCGCTTCAAGCTGGTCATCCTCGCCAATGCCTCCAATCTGTCCGATGCCCAGTGCGCGCTTCTCAGAGACTATGCCGCGCGCGGCGGCAGCCTGATCGCCGCCCACGAAACCGCGATGCGCGATGAAAGCGGCAATGCGCGCGACGCATTCGCGCTTGGCGACGTCTTTGGCGTGAAGCGCAGCGCGCTGGCGCGCGGGCCGGTCAAGAACAGCTATATCGTGCTTTCCGGCGATCACCCGCTCACGCAGGGCTATGAAGGCGCCGGGCGGATCATCGGCGGCACCATGCTTGCCGAGGTCGAAACCGTTGCGGGCACCGAGACGCCGTTCCTCAGCATTCCGGACTTTCCGGATCTGCCGATGGAGGAAGTCTATCCCCGCGAGGAGCCGCGCGGCGCGGCGGTCGTCACGCGAGAGACTACGGCCGGCGGCCGCACCGTGTATATCCCGTGGAATATCGGCAGCATATTTTGGGAAGTGCTGACCGCCGACCACCAGCGACTGATCGAAAACGCCGTGCGCTGGGCGATGGGCGGCACGCCGCGCGTCAGCGTTTCCGGGCACTCGGTGCTGGATATCGCGGTGCGCGAGAGCGGCGACACGCTCGCCGTTCTGCTCTTCAACCTCACCAATCCGATGATGTTCAAGGGGCCGACGCGATCGATCTATCCGGTCGGGCCGCACACGGTCTCGATCGCGATCCCGAAGGGGCGGTCCGTCAGGGACGCGCAATTGCTGATCGCCGGCAAGACGGCCGAATACCGGGCAGCGGGCGACACGGTGGAAGTCGATGTTCCCCAAATCGACCTGCTGGAAACGGTCGAGGTCCGCTGGTCATGATAGTGTCTGAAACCACAAGGACAGCACGGACGGGAGGTCGCTGATGCTGCGCTATATCATCATGCGGATCATATACATGATCCCGACCCTGTTCGGCATTTCCATTATCGCCTTCGTCATCATCCAGCTGCCGCCGGGCGACTATGTCACCTCGCTGATCGCCTCGATGAGCGATAGCGGCCAGGCCTTTGATCCGACCGAAATCGCGCGGTTGAGGGAAATCTACGGCTTCGACGATCCGATCTACGTGCAGTACTACAAGTGGATTTCCGGTATTCTCCTGCATGGCGATTTCGGCCAGTCGTTTGAATGGAAGCGGCCGGTCAGCGAGCTGATCTGGGAGCGGATGGGCGCGACGCTTGCCGTCTCCATTGCCTCGCTTCTGTTCGTCTGGGCGGTATCGCTGCCGATCGGGATCTATTCGGCGGTGAAGCGCCATTCGCTGGGCGATCATGTCTTCACCTTCTTCGGCTTTCTCGGTCTGGCGATCCCGAACTTCATCCTGGCGCTGACGCTGATGTATTTCTCCTACAAGGTGATGGGCCAGAGCGTTGGCGGGCTGTTTTCGCCGGAATACGCCCATGCGGAATGGTCCTGGGGCAAGCTCTTCGACCTTCTGGCGCATTTGTGGATCCCGGTGGTCGTGATCGGCACGGCGGGCACCGCCTCGTTGATCCGGATTCTCCGCGCCAACCTGACGGACGAGCTTAACAAGCCCTATTACATCACCGCCCGCGCCAAGGGCCTGCATCCGACAAAGGCGCTCATCAAATATCCGGTGCGCATCGCCCTCAACCCCTTCGTCTCGGCGATCGGCTGGGTGCTGCCCAACCTGATCTCGGGCGTCACGATCACCGCGATCGTGCTCAACCTGCCGACCGCCGGGCCGCTGCTTCTGCGCGCGCTGATCTCGCAGGACATGTACCTCGCCGGCTCCTTCATCCTCCTGATGGGCGTTCTCACGCTGATCGGCATGCTGGTGTCCGACATCCTGCTCGCCATGCTCGATCCCCGGATAAGGTTTGACCAATGAGCGACAACATTTTCCAGGAAACCGCGCTGCATGAGCCGACGCACCATCATGGGCTCGATCGTCCCGCGATCACGCCGCTGAAGAAAGGCGTCACCAGCGATACCGACGCGGCGGCCGGCCAGTGGACGCTGATCTGGCACAAATTCGCCAAGGACAGGCTCGCGATCGTTGCCGGGATCGTCATTCTGAGCCTTTACCTGATCGGCATCTTCGCCGAGTTCCTCGCGCCGAATCTGGCCCAGTCCGCCCGCCCGCAATATTCCTACGCCCCGCCGCAGACGATTTCCTTCTTCGTCGAGGACGAGAACGGCGACAGGACATTCCTGCCGCATGTGAAGGGCTACAGCGTCACCGTGGACCAGGCGTCGCTGCGCCGCTCCTTCGTCGTTGATGACAGCAAGGTGGTGCCGATCGGCTTCTTCGTGCGCGGGCCGGAATACAAGATGTGGGGTCTCTTCCCCTCCGATCTGCATCTGATGGGCCCCTTGAAGGCGAACGACCCGTTCTACCTGCTCGGCGCCGACAAGCTCGGCCGTGATCTCTTCAGCCGGGTGATCTACGGCACGCGGGTCTCGATGTCGATCGGCCTGATCGGGGTGTGCATCAGCCTGATCCTCGGCGTGGTGATGGGCGCGCTGTCGGGCTATTACGGCGGCTGGGTGGACCTGCTAATCCAGCGCATCATCGAGATCATCTCGGCGATGCCGACCATTCCGCTCTGGCTCGGCCTTGCCGCCGCCATTCCGGTCTCGCTCGCGCCGCTGAAGGTCTATTTCCTGATCACGCTGATCGTGTCGCTGCTCGGCTGGACCTCGCTTGCCCGCGAGGTGCGCGGACGCTTCTTCGCGCTGCGTGGCGACGATTTCGTCACCGCCGCCAGGCTCGACGGCTCCAACGAGCGCCGGATCATCTTCCGCCATATCCTGCCGTCGCTGACGAGCCATATCCTCGCCGTCGTCACGCTCGCGCTGCCGACCATGATTGTCGCGGAAACCGCGCTCTCCTTCCTCGGCGTCGGGCTGAAACCGCCGGTCGTCTCCTGGGGCGTGCTGCTGCAGGATGCGCAGAACATCCGCACCATCTCGACCGCCCCGTGGCTCTTGATCTGGCCCGCCGGCGCGGTCGTGATCGCGGTGCTCTCCTTCAACTTCCTCGGCGACGGCCTGCGCGATGCCGCCGATCCGTACGATAGCTGAGGGGAGATGACGAAAATGACGACTGTGATGACACCAAAAACCATCGTTCACGATCATGAGGGGTTTGGCGACGCGGTGCTTCAGGTGAAGAACCTGTCCATCGATTTCCACCTGCGGCAGCACATCCTGCATGCCGTGCGCGACGTCACCTTCGATCTCCATCGCGGCAAGACGCTGGCGCTGGTCGGCGAGAGCGGCTCCGGCAAGTCGGTGACGGCGCGGGCGCTGCTGAAGATCGTCGACAAGGCGGCCAAGATTACTAGCGGCACGATCGTGCTCGATACCGATGGCAAGCCGGTCGACATCCACGCGCTGCCGGATGAGGGAAAGGAAATCCGCGCCATTCGCGGTGGGCGAATCTCGCTGATCTTCCAGGAGCCGATGAGTTCGCTCTCGCCGGTCCACACCATCGGCGAACAGATCATCGAGGCGCTGCGGCTCCATCGCAACATGAGCAAGGCGGAAGCGCGGGCGGAGACGATCAGCCTGCTGTCGCAGGTGGAAATCCCGAACCCCGAGGCGATGATCGACCGCTACACCTTCGAGTTTTCCGGCGGCATGCGCCAGCGTGCGATGATCGCCATGTCGCTTGCCTGCGATCCCGATATCCTGATTGCCGACGAACCGACCACCGCTCTGGACGTCACCACCCAGGCCGAAATCCTCGACCTGATCAAGCGCCTGCAGGTGGAGCGCGGCATGGCCATGCTGCTGATCACCCACGATCTTGGGGTCGTCGCGGAAGTCGCCGACGAGGTGGCGGTGATGCGCTTCGGCGTGATCGTCGAGCGCGGCCCGGTGGATGAAATCTTCTACAATGCGAAGCATCCCTATACCCGCCAGCTTCTGTCATCGACCGTGCGGCTTGAAAAACCGCGCGTGGCGGATGAAAGCCGCGAGGCGGCGAAGGACGACGTCGTGCTGTCGGTGCGCAACCTCACCAAGGTGTTCGGCGCTGGCGCCGGCAAGAAGGGATTCATCCTCAAGGCCGTGGACGACGTCTCCTTCGACCTGAAGCGCGGCGAAAATCTCGGCATCGTCGGTGAGAGCGGATCGGGCAAGACCACGATGGGCCGGCTGATCCTCCGCGTCCTCGACCCGACCTCCGGCTCGGTCGTCTACCGCCCCGGCGATGGCACAGAGACCGAGGTCACGACGCTCGACAAGCAGGGGCTGCGCAATTTTCACAGCCAGGTCCGGCTGGTGTTTCAGGACCCCTTCGCCTCGCTCAATCCGCGCATGACGGTGCGGCAGGTGGTTGCCGACCCGCTCGTGGTGCAGGGCAAGCTGTCGGGCCGAGAAATCGAGGAAAAGGTCGGCGACCTGCTGGAACTCGTCGGCCTCGACCGCTCCGCCATGGAACGCTATCCGCATGCGTTTTCGGGCGGCCAGCGGCAGCGCATCGGCATTGCGCGGGCCTTGGCGCTCGACCCGAAAGTGATCATCGCCGATGAGGCGACCTCGGCGCTTGACGTCTCGATCCGGGCGCAGATCCTCGATCTTCTGCTCGACCTGCAGAAGCGCCTCGACCTCTCCTACATCTTCATCGCCCACGACATTTCGGTGGTCCGCTATTTCTGCGACCGGGTGGCGGTGATGCATCGGGGGAAGCTGGTGGAACTCGGCAGCGCCGCGCAGATCTGCACCGCGCCGGAGGAGGACTACACCAGAAGCCTGATTTCCGCTGTGCCCAACCCGGACCCGCGCAACAAGCGCATGCTGCACCGAACCAGATTTACTGCCTGAGGAGTTTTCCGATGCCGAAATTTGCCGCCAATCTTTCGTTTCTCTATGCCGACCTGCCATTCCTCGACCGCATCGCCGCGGCCGCTCGTGACGGGTTTCCGGCCGTCGAATATGTCGGCCCTTATGATTTCCCGGAAGAGGAGGTTGCCGCCGCACTGAAGGCCGCGAATGTGCAGCAGGCGCTTTTCAACCTACCGGCCGGCGACTGGGCCGGCGGCGAACGCGGCATCGGCTGCCTGCCGGACCGGGTGGAGGAGTTCAAGGCGGGCGTGGACAGGGCGATTTCCTATGCGAAGGCGCTTGGCTGCCCCAAGGTCAACTGCCTCGCCGGCATCGCGCCGAAGGGCGTTGCGGCCGGAACGCTTGAAAAAACGCTGGTCGAAAACCTGAAATACGCCGCACCGCGGCTGGCCGATGCCGGCGTCAAGCTGCTCGTCGAGCCGATCAACCTGCGTGACATTCCGGGTTTCTTCGTTTCGACCACGGACCATGCCGAGCGCATTCTGGATGCGGTCGGTTCCGACAACCTGTTCATCCAGTACGACATCTACCACACCCAGATCATGCAGGGCGACCTTGCCGAAACCTACAAGCGGCTCAAGGCCAAGATCGCCCATGTGCAGCTCGCCGACAATCCCGGCCGCCATGAGCCGGGCACGGGCGAAATCAATTATCCCTATCTTTTCAATATGCTGGACGCGGAAGGTTATGACGGCCTCATCGGCTGCGAATACAAGCCTTCGGCCGGCACAACCGAAGGCCTCGGCTGGATGAAGCCCTGGCTTTAAGGAGGATCACATGAAAATCGGATTTATCGGCCTCGGCCTCATGGGCCGTCCCATGGCGGCGCACCTGATCGACGCCGGCCACGACCTGTTCATCAACCGGGTGAAACCGGTCTCGGAATTCCTTGTCGAAAAAGGGGCCACGGCCTGCGATACGCCGAAGGCGGCTGCTGAAGCCGCCGAGATCATCATCACCATCGTGCCGGATACGCCGGATGTCGAAACCGTCCTGTTCAGCGAAAACGGCGTGGTCGAGGGTCTTTCCGAAGGCAAGATGGTGATCGATATGAGCTCGATCTCGCCTGTCGAGACCAAGGTCTTCGCAGAAAAGATCGCGGCGAAGGGCTGCGGCTATCTCGATGCGCCGGTCTCCGGCGGCGAGGTTGGCGCGAAGAACGCGGCGCTGACGATCATGGTCGGCGGTTCGGATGCCGATTTCGCGCGCGGCAGGCCGCTTTTCGAGGCGATGGGCAAGACCATCACCCATGTCGGCCCTGTCGGCGACGGCCAGACCGCCAAGGTCGCCAACCAGATCATCGTCGGGTTGACGATCGAGGCCGTGGCCGAGGGCCTGCTGTTTGCGAAGAAGGCGGGGGCGGACCCGGCCAAGGTGCGCGAGGCGCTGATGGGCGGCTTCGCCGGCTCGACGATCATGAAGGTCCATGGCGAGCGGATGATCGAGCGCACCTTCGATCCGGGATTTCGCATCCGCCTGCACCGCAAGGACATGGCGCTCGCCGTCAACGCCGCCCGCGACCTCGGCCTCGCTTTGCCGAACGCGGCCGCGACCGAGCAATTGATGAACGCTGCGATCGCCCGCGGCGACGGCGACAAGGACCATTCGGCGCTGATCCGGACGCTGGAGGCGCTTGCGGGGTTGTGAGCCGGCGATCTTCGCCCTCAGGCGCAGGTTAATCGCATCCGGCTTTGCGGCTTGCTCCCAAAACTCTCTCCCGCCTGCGGGAGAGATGCCCCGAAAGGGGCAGTGAGCAGCGTTTCAGTCCGCAAGGGCGATCGCGAGGATGGTCTCCCCCCCTCACTGTCGCTTTCGCGACATCTTTCCCCTCCGGGGCGAGAAGGTTTGGGGGCTCTGCGGTGAAGCCATGCCCGGTCGGCGTCACATTCGTCTGACGCAAGTCGGGGAGGCACAGGTCCAAACCGCCGCCCCATTCGAGATAATATGATGAGGACATCATGACGAAAATACCGATGCAGACGCCGTTCGGGGCGGTCTATTTCCGCAAATCGAACCCGCCGCGCGAGGACTGGGAGCGCGATTACGGCGTCGCGGCCGAGGACGGGCTGAATGTCTTCCGCCACTGGTTCATGTGGAGCGCGATCGAGCGGCGGCCCGGCTTCTACGACTGGGAGGAATATGACCGGCAGATGGACCTCGCCGCCGAAAACGGCATCAAGACGATCATCGCCGAGCTGACCCACACCGTGCCCGACTGGGCCTACCGCAAGTTCGCCCATGCCCGCCAGATGCGCGCCGATGGCAGCGAGCTTCCGGCGATCATGGGCGTGTCGGCTGCCACCGGCGGCTTTGCGCCAAATGGCGGCGGCGCGGGATCGCTGACGATGAACTGCCCGGAAGTGAAGGAGGCGGCCGGCGCCTTCCTGACGGCGCTCGCGGAGCGCTACAAGGGCCATCCGGGGCTTTTGGGTTATGACGTCTGGAACGAGTGCAACTACTCGCCGGCGGTCGATTACAACCCGCACACCAAGGCCGCCTTCCGCGTCTGGTTGCAGGAAAAATACGGCGATCTCGATATGCTGGCAAAGGCCTGGTATCGCTATTCCTATGCCGAATGGGACGATATCGAGCCGCCGCGCCAGATCGCGCCCTATCCCGAATGCCTAGACTGGCTCGATTTCAAGCGCGAGAATTACTACGGCCAGATGCAGTTTCGCATCGACACGATCCGCGCCGTCGACAGCGATTGCCTGATCGCTGCCCATGGCGTCGCCGGGGCGATCCCCGACATGGCCTCGCGCGGCTCGGATGACTGGCTCGCCGCCTCCAAGGTCGAGGTCTATGGCTATACCTTCGTTCACGCGCGTAAGGGCAACCAGTCGTGGCGCAGCTTCTACGCCGCCGACCTCAACCGCGCCGCCGCGCGCGGCAAGCCGTTCTGGCACGCCGAGCGGCAGGGCGGTCCACTGTGGATGCAGCCGCAGGTCGTCGGGCGCGACAAGGAGGATGGCCGCGTCGCCGAGCCCGAGGATATCCGCGTCTGGTCGCTGACGTCCTTTGCCGGCGGCGCGCGCGGCATGTTGAACCTGCGCTACCGGCCGCTGCTCGACGGCCCGTTGTTCGGCGCCTTCGGCTCCTACGGCATGGATGGTTCGCGCACGCCGCGCTCCGACATGGCCTCGAAGATCGCAAAGTGGACCAACGCGCCGGAGCAGAAGCCGCTGCTGGCGGCAATGCCGGTGAAGGGCGAGATCGGCATTCTGGTCGCGCCTGAGGCGCAGGCCTGGGATTATCTGCTCAGCCGTGAGGGCAATTACGAGACCTACAGGGAGGCCATGTGGGGCGCCTATCGCGGCTTCTTCGACAACGGCATCCAGGCCGACTGGGTCCATATCGAGGATATCGATGCCTATGACGGGCTCTACTTCCCCTACCCCATCATGCTGACAAGCGAGAACGCCGCGAAACTCGCCGACTGGGTGAAGGCCGGCGGCACGCTGGTGTCGGAAGCCTGCCCCGGCTATTTCGGCGATCGCGGCAAGGTCGGCACGGTGCAGCCGAATAACGGGCTCGACGCCGTCTTCGGCGTCCGCGAGGACGAGGTGGAGTTCATGCCGGATATCGGCGACCGCATCCGCTTCACGCTCGATGGCGTTTCGACCACCGGCGGCGGCTTTCTGCAATCTTATACCGTGACTGATGGTCGCGAGCTGGCGCGTTTTGCCGATGGCAGGATCGCGATCGTCGAGAACACGTTCGGCAAGGGCCGCACGCTGCTCGTCGGCACCCACCCTTCGGTCGGCTATTACCGCGACCAGTCGGAGGCGGGAAAACGCTACTTCGCCCGGTGCTTCGCCTTCACCGGCAAGAAAGCCCACACCGTCACCTCCAACCCCGCGGTACAGATCCGCCTGCACGAGGGCGCGGACGGCCGCTATCTCTGGCTGGTCAACGCCACAAGGCAGACACAGACCGGAACGGTGACGGATGGCGAGGGAAAGCTCCTCACCAGCGCCGAAAACCACTGGGCCGGCGATGGCGCCTTCCTGAAAGACGGCCGCTTCGCCCTGCCCCCGCGCGATGTCCTGATCGTCCGGCTGGCGTAAGAGAAAGCCTCCTCCACGGCGCTGTCGCGTGCCATGGAGGAGTCCCCTGGCCCGCTTGTCCCGACGGGCTCTTGGAGCGTCGACCGACCGCTGCGATCGACCGAAGGCGCGGTCGGTCATTTTCAATGCGCAAATGGAACAACTGCGGTCCGGTTCGTGTGCGAAACTCTCCAAGACTGGGCGCAATCCGCGCGGCGTTCCGGAGGGGCGATGGTCACGGTCATATCAGGCATCTGGGCGCTTCTGGTCGGCATCGTGCTGATCATGCTCGGCAACGGCATGCAGTTTACCCTTATTGGCCTGCGCGGCGGTCTGGAGGGGTTTTCGCCGGCCGCGCTCGCCATCGTGACATCCGGCTATTTCGTCGGCTTCCTCTCCGGCGCCCGCTACACCCCTGACCTGATCCGCAATGTCGGGCATGTCCGGGTTTTCGCCGCACTCGGCAGCTTCATGTCGGCCGCGTTGATTACGCTTCCGCTGCTCGTCGAGCCCTGGGCGTGGACGCTGCTGCGCATCCTGATCGGGTTCTGCATGTCGGGCATCTACGTCACGGCAGAAAGCTGGCTGAACGACGCATCGACCAATGAGACGCGCGGAAAGGTTCTGTCCGCCTACATGATCGCGCAGACGCTCGGTATTATCGGCGCGCAGGGGCTCCTGACGCTTGGCGACGCGCAAACCTCGGTGCTGTTCATCGGCGCGTCCATCCTCGTCTCGATCTCGTTCGCGCCGGTGCTACTCACCGTCGGGCATGCGCCGAGGACAGAGGTTACGCGGCCGATGCCTCTTCGCGAACTCTATCGTCAGTCGCCGCTCGGCGCGATCGGCATATTTCTGCTGGGAAGCGCCTATGCCACGCAATCCGGCATGAGCGCCGTTTTCGGAACGCTGATCGGCATGACGGCAGACCAGATTGCCCTGCTCGTGGCAATGCTGTTTGCCGGCGCGCTCGCCTTCCAGTATCCAATCGGCTGGATATCGGATCGCATAGATCGGCGTCGGTTGATCTTCGCGGCCTCGTTAGTCGGTGCTTTCTCATGTTTGTTGGGCTGGGTAGCCGGCGGCGGATTGTGGCCGATGATGGCATCAGCCTTCGTCGCCGGAGGCATGACCACACCGCTTTACGCGCTGCTGCTGGCCCACACGAATGATTTTCTTTCGCCGGAGGATATGCCGGCCGCTTCCGGCGGGCTGGTGTTCACCTTCGGGCTTGGCGCGATCATCGGCCCGCTCGCCACGGGCTGGGCGATGGAATGGGCCGGTCCCTTCACCTTCTGGCTGGTTCTGAGCGTTACCTTCGCGGCGATCGCCCTTTACGCGCTTTATCGCATGACGCAGCGGCCGGGCGTTCCCGTCGACCAGACCGAGCCCTATCTCGGCGTCACGCCATCCGCGACGCCGGTTGCCGTCGAAGCCGCAGGCGCCTGGGCGGCCGAACAGGCCGAGAGCGACGGAAACACTGTACGCGAAGACGGCTGAAGTGCCCTGCAACGGGGCTGGCTCGCTGTCGCGCTACGGCCTGCCGGGTTAACCCGGCGCGGCCGAATCGAGGATCTCGCGCTTGCCGACATGGTTGGCGGGGCCGACAAGCCCTTCCTTTTCCATGCGTTCCACCAGCGAGGCGGCGCGGTTGTAGCCGATCGACAGGCGGCGCTGGATATAGGAGGTCGAGCACTTCTTGTCGCGCTGGACGATCTTCACCGCCTTGGCGAAAAGGTCGTCGGCGTCGTCGTCCTCGCTGCCCATATCGGTGGCGTCGAAGACGGCGGTATCCTCTTCGCCCTCGTCTTCCTCTTCCTCGTCGACCACGACGCTGCCGAGATAGGTGGGCGTGCCCTGCGTCTTCAGATGGGCGACGACCTTTTCCACCTCGTGATCGGAAACGAAAGGACCATGAACACGGGCGATTCGCCCGCCGCCCTTCATATGCAGCATATCCCCCTGCCCCAGCAAATACTCCGCGCCCTGCTCGCCAAGGATCGTGCGGCTGTCGATCTTCGAGGTCACCTGGAAGGAGATGCGCGTCGGGAAATTGGCCTTGATCGTGCCGGTGATGACATCGACCGAGGGCCTCTGCGTGGCCATGATCAGGTGGATGCCGGCCGCGCGCGCCATCTGCGCCAGACGCTGGATCGTACCTTCGATCTCCTTGCCGGCGACCATCATCAGATCGGCCATTTCGTCGACGATGACGACGATATAGGGCAGCGCGGAGAGATCGAGTTCCTGTTCCTCGAAAATCTGCTCGCCGGTCGTGCGGTCAAAGCCGGTGGGCACCGAGACCATGATGGTTTCGCCGGTCGTGCGCGCCTCGGCGACGCGCTTGTTGAAGCCGTCGATATTGCGCACGCCGAGCCGCGACATCTTGCGATAGCGGTCTTCCATTTCGCGCACGGCCCATTTCAGCGCCAGAACCGCCTTCTTCGGATCGGTCACCACCGGGGTGAGAAGATGCGGAATACCGTCATAGACCGACAATTCCAGCATTTTCGGATCGACCATGATCAGGCGGCATTCTTCCGGGCGGAGGTGATAGAGCAGCGACAGGATCATGGTGTTGATGGCGACCGACTTGCCCGAACCGGTGGTGCCGGCCACGAGCAGATGCGGCATTTTCGCCAGTTCCGCGACCACCGGCTCGCCGCCGATATTCTTGCCGAGGCAGAGCGGCAGGCGGAAATCCGTCGTCATGTAGAGGCGGTTTTCGAGAAGCTCTCTCAGATAGACCGTCTCGCGCTCCTCGTTCGGCAGCTCGATGCCGATCACGTTGCGACCGGGAATGACCGCGACGCGCGCCGAAAGCGCCGACATGGAGCGTGCGATATCATCGGACAGGTTGATCACCCGCGACGACTTGACGCCCGGCGCCGGCTCGAATTCGTAGAGCGTGACGACGGGGCCCGGACGGACATCAATGATCTCGCCCTTGACGCCGAAATCCTCCAGGATGCTTTCCAGCAGTCCGGCGCTCTGTTCCAGCACTTCCTGGCTCAGATCGCTGGTCTCGTCTGCAAGCGGCGCCTGTAAGAGCTCGATCGACGGGAACAGGAAATCGGTCTGTTCGTGTTTGGCCAAAACGTTCAGGGGCCCGGTGACATTGTCCGACGCGTCGTTCTCCTCCGGTACGGGCTGGTGCGGCTGCGTCTCGCCGAAATCGGCAATGTCGGCTTCCGCTTCATCTTCCCACGCATCCTCGTCTATCTCGGCGAAGGCCTCGTCCTGTTCGTCCGTCAGGTCGCTTTCGTCAATGGCATCGCTCGCCTCGACAGGTGCCTCCGGTACCTGGGCGGGCTCTGCCTCAAAGTAATCGTCTGCCGCGCGCCGGGTCGGGCTGTAGAGCAGCACCTGCCGGTAAAGCGCGACCGGCGAAGGCCCCTCCTCCGCGCGTGCCTGTGGCTCATCGGCGACGGTTTCCACCGCGTCGGAGGCGGCGGTCAAAGGCATGAAGCCGTCGTGAGTCCCTGACTCATCGGCAGGGTCGTCTTCCGCAGGCGCCACGGCCTCGGCCTTTGGCGCCGGCGTTGCATCATCGAACAGCCCGAGTTCCATCATCTCGAAGGCAAGCCCGTCGGGAATGAAGGCGAGCGCCCCTGCCCCGGCCTGTGCCTGACGGGTTTCATCCGCCGTTGCTGCGGTTGGGACATCATGCATTTCAGAGATCGAGGGGACTTGCGGAATGTTCACTTGGCTTTCGTCATTGTTTGTTGATTTCTGTTGCGTCGTCGTTTGCGTGACGAGCTCTGGATCGGTTTCGGGCTCGAGGAAGTCCGGCTGCGCTGCGCCAGGCTGCTGCGCGCCGAGCGGGTGGAACAGGAAATCCACCAGCACCGGCGGGTCGTCCCGGAAAGGCTCCGGGGCAGGATACTGCAGAGCCCCCTCCCCCCGTTCGGCCGGCAGTTCTTCGGCAATGCGATCCTGTAGCGCTGCGGCGGGCGATTGCGGCGGCAGGTCGTCACCCTCCTCCGGTTTTGCGGCTGATGCAGGCGATTCGGGATGCTTCTTGTGCGGCGTGCGGGTGAAGCGCACATTCGGTCCCAGCACGAAGGGGCGCTGCCAGGTCGGAAGCCGGTCGGGGTCAAGGATCGCTGCATCCGGATTGCGCCGCGATGGTTCCGAGATCCGGTCGTCGCCGCTGGTCTGATCGCCGTCCGTCCGCAGCGATCCGGCAGGTTTCGATTGAAGGCTTGGAGAACGCGAAAAGGGCATGCTGATGGAGACCAATCTGAGGGCTGTCACTCAGCAGAAGTGATAGAAAAGAAACCTTAACCAGCGGTTTCTTCCGACCAGGAAAGATATTGAAACATAGGTCAGCGAAGGCGCTGAACCTTCGATTGGCGTCGCGCGCGGTTTTCTGCCGGCAAGACGTCTTCGTGGGATCGGGTTATGTTGCGAGACCTCCTGCCCTCCCCTGGCCGAGGTCACCGCAAACGGACTGGATGATGACGGGTCTTATAAGTGACAAGTCTGCCGCGCCCGACCTGTGGGACGGCCCTTGGATTAGAGATGTGAGCGCTTGCTTATACAGACTGGCGTGGCTTCGCAGGCAGCATAAACGCCCTCCTCGCCTAAAACATATGATGCGGCGAAGGCGTGTGAATGTCCTCACCACCAGAGGCACGCTCCGTGATTCTCGCGAAGGCGACGGAACTATGAACTATTATCGATATTAATATCGATAATAGTTCATAGCATGTCGCGCTCGGCGCATATGATTGAACCGGAAGTCGGTTGGCGCAGTACAGGATGAATCATCCGAAAAGCTGGGAGGAATTTTTCGACGAATTGCGGCGCGAGATGGCTAACGGTCACCTACAAACGCGCGAGTGGCTTGCGGAGGGTGTTGTCATTGTACATCGGCGCCACCCGGCACACCGCTGCCCGCCTCGCCTTCGCCGAACTTGAGAAAAGCGGCCTTGTGCTCCGCGCGTGCAACAAGGGCGTCCATTCCGTGGCTGCATGATCCGGGAGGTCATGGAGTTATATGTGATCGGCGAAGGTCTCGAATGCCAGGAAGCGCGGCGTTTCACCCGCCCTGCTTCCCCGGAAGCAATCGCGGCGCTGACCGATACTCCACCCGCCATCGTGAGGCGTCAGTGAGCCCACGGCTGGGCGAAGTTCTCGAATAGATTGACCGGTTCCACGAGATGCTGTGCCGGGCGGCAGGCAATCGCCAGCTGGCAAATGCGAGCCGCCACTGCGCATTTGCCCCGGAGCCGATCCGCGCCCGTGCCTTCGCGAGCCGCGAAATCCGGGAGACCGCGAGCGCCGAGCACCTCAAGATGATTGACGCCCTTGCCGCTGGTGGCGCTGATGGGTTTTGCCCGATCATCGTCCTGTATATCGCACGGCCGAAGGAGTTCTATCTGCGGGCCCATGATATTGGTGGCTCGTCGCGCCAGCGTGAGTCTCTGAGCTCTCGCGCAGCGCACGGCGCTGGAGCGGCGTTTTCAATTGAAAACAATCGAACACCGGCGTCTGGCGGCGTGGCGTCGTGTCGAGGACCCGTTCGATCGATGGCGAGCCAGGCTGGAAAAGGTTTTCAATTGAAAACACGCCGATGAATGTAGTTCGTCACGAACCGCTGAGCGCGACGCTTTTCCGAAATCGACGACACGTCCTGAAGCATTGTCTTGCTCGGCTTGCGGCTGGAGAGTGCCCTTCTGACGAGGAATGACGCTATTTCTCACGTCTCTGGCTGGGATGCTGGCCGCACCGCGCACTGATAGATCTGACGGGAAGTTTTCAATTGAAAACAGTCGAACAGTGGGTCGGGCTGAGGTCGTGCCGTCGGGCAGACTACTCGGCCGGCATCGCCACGACGGATGCCGAAGGGTAATCCGGCGTAAGGGAGGTGTGGACGGACGAGGCTCGCCGAATTTCGCCGGCGCGGTTCGTCTTGCAAGTTTTGCTTAGCGGTCTCGCCGCGGGTTCCATCAGGCGTGGCCGTGAATGCCAACGGGCGAGCATCAGGGCGTTTGTGCAAAGGACACGGAAGAGTCTTCCGAGCGCCACCGACAGGTGCAAGCCGGTTTGCAGCGGCACGGTGCGCCAAAACAAAGCGCATGATTATGGGCGGATCAGACCGGCCGCCCGGGGCGATCGGTTGCGTCAATAGCACAATGTTCGCCGCCGTCCGAGGATGCCAGTTGCGGCAGGTGATGCAGCGCTGCCGCGGCGGCGCTGGTTACAACACGCCTGGTCGGCGTCGTCAGGTTTTCGCATGCTCTCTTCGGGAGCAAGTCTTCATAGATCGCGTCGGGCCGCATCGCGAGAGCACGAAAGGGGTGACGTCCTTTGGCTTCTGGCGAAATGAAAGACGCGTGACGAACACGGCGTGGTGACTGTCGTCGGTGATGGTATCCTCCGGCCTGCCCGATGAGCCGGTGTAGCGGTCTGCGGCACTTGATGCGGGGGATACGCGTCGTTCGAAGGGGAGGGTTGCTTGCGCAGAAATAGTTACTGGCACACCGCAATCGCCTCTTCGTCCAAGTCCAACGGGAAGGATAAGGCGCATCGTCGCCGGAGCGGCCGAGCAGATCAACACATAGAAATCGGCTTTCGTTCAACTGACAAACACCGGCGTTAAAATGCCGGGGGACGCCGGCGTCATACCAAATGCCGCAACACCCGAACCAGCAGGCCATGGGGCACCGCGCCTGTTAATATTTCATTAACCAAAAACCCCTTGCAGAATCGGTGCGAGTCATGCAGCGTTGACGCAAATGGAGTGAAATCGGACAGGAAACCGTCAGATGACCGAAACAGCCGCATATACCGCGACCGGCGACACAGCGGCAAAGATCGAGGATTATACCGACCGGCTGTCCGCTGAGCTGCAGTCGATGCGCCAGCGCATCTATCCGCCGGAGGCGCATAAGCAGTTCACGCGCACCTTTTCGACCCTCGATCTCGTCAAGCTGCTCGATGTGCCCGAAAGCACATTGCGGGCAATGACCATTGATGGCAAGGGGCCGCAGCCCTCGCGCGCGGACAATAACCGGCGCATCTATCAGGTCGGACAGCTTGCCGAGCTGCGCCAGTTTCTGGCCGACCGCCGCCCGGACGATGCGCTCAGGCTGTGGCCGCGCCGCAGGGGAGGGGAGAAGCTGCAGGTCGTCGCCACCGCCAATTTCAAGGGCGGCAGCTCCAAGACCACGACGTCGATCCACCTGTCGCATTATCTGGCGCTGCAGGGCTACCGGGTGTTGTGCATCGATCTCGATCCGCAGGCCTCGATGACCTCGATCTTCGGCCTCCAGCCGGAATTCGACGTCGGCGAGAACGAAACCGTCTATGCCGCGCTGCGCTATGACAATGAGCGCCGGCCGCTCGCCGATGTCATCCGCGAAAGCTATTTCCCCGGAATCGATCTCGTTCCGGGCAACCTCGAACTGATGGATTTCGAGTTCGATACGCCGGCCTATCTCGCCCAGCGCGAACGCGATGAGCTCGGCCTGTTCTTCGAACGGCTGAAGAATGCGATCGCTTCGGTCGAAAGCGACTATGATTTCGTGGTGCTCGATACGCCGCCCTCGCTCGGCTATGCGACGCTGGCCGCGCTTTACGCGGCGACCGGTCTGATCGTCACGGTGCATCCGGCGATGCTGGACGTTGCCTCCTGCAACCAGTTCCTGATCATGATTTCCGATCTCGCCGATACGCTCGCGCAGTTCGGCGCCCGGTTCGATCATGATTTCCTGAAATTCCTGATGACCCGGGTCAATCCCAATGACGGGCCGCAGAAATACATGTCGAGCGTGATGCGGCGATTGTTCGAGAACGACGTGCTGGTCTACGAGGCGATCGAATCGACCGCGATCGCGGGTGCCGGCGTTGCCAAGAAATCGCTCTACGAGCTGGAAAGCGGCGAGGTCGGCCGCGAGGCCCTGAAGCGCGCGATCGAGAGCGCCGACAATGTGAATGGCGAGATCCTGGCGCTTCTTCGGGCCGTATGGGGCAGGGCATCATGAAGAAGAACATCCTGAAAATGATGGCGGAAGCCAATAGCGATGAGAAGGGACCGGACGTACCGGTCCCCTCGCCGCTTTCGCGTTCCAGGCGCGGTTCGTCCGTGGTCAGCAATGTCGGCAAAGCCTTGAATACGCTGTCGGAATCGAGCAGTGTCGTGCTGGATCCGGGCAAGATCGACGCCTCGCCCTATCGTGACCGTTTCGAAAGCGATGGCGAGGCGACTGAGGAGATCGAAAGCCTCGCGGCGTCGATCCGCGCCGAAGGGCAGAAAATGCCGGTTCTGGTTCGGCCGCACCCCAAGGCCGAAGGGCGCTACCAACTCGCCTACGGCCATCGCCGGCTTGCCGCGATCCGGTTGCTCGCCGCCGAAAGCCGGACGCCGGCCGAGGTGACGATCCGCGCCTATGTCCGCCCGCTCGATGACCGGGAACTGCTGGTGGAGCAATCGCTCGAAAACGGCGTGCGCGAGAACCTCACCTGGATCGAGCAGGCGCTGTGGGCGGCGCAATTGCGCGAGGCGGGTTTTTCCAGCGTCGCGATCGAGCCGGTGCTTGGCCTTTCCAAGACGCCGATCTCGCTGATGCTGAAGGTCGCCAGCGCGGTCCCGAACGATATCATTTTCGCCATCGGTCGCGCCAAGGGCGTTGGTCGGCCGAAGTGGATGGCGCTTGCGGAAACCTGCCTGAAGGGCGGGGACGAAGCGGCGTCCCGCATCCGTTCTATTCTCGAAAACCAGGCCTTCCAGTCCGCCGATGCCGCGCGGCGCATCGATCTCGCGGTGAAGGCCGCGCGCGGCGGGGAAGACAGGCCCGCGGAGAAATCCGTGCGCGAACTGGTCAGCAATGGCCGAAGCCTGGGCCGGATCGCAACCGGCGCCTCCGGCACCACGATATCGATCGCAAGGCAGGAATCCGACTTCGCCGAATGGCTTTCCGAGCGCATGGATGCGCTTGCCGAAGAGTATTTTTCATCAACCACCGGCGCCAATCGCGAAGATTAAAAACATCGATGGCCCGATGGGCGATAACCGAAACAGGAAAAGGAGAGAAACAGACAAAAGAAAAGGCCCCCAAACGACAAGCGTCCGGAAGCCGATAAGTTCTTAGCACCTACTGATTCGCATTTCCGGCCGTCCCAGTCAAGTGGCTGCAGCTCATTCCGTGAGTTGCGGATGGGATTTCTTTTGCCTTTTTGAGAGGTGAACCATGGACAATGCGATGACAACGACGCCCTTTGGGCGGCGGCCGATGTCGCTCGCGATGCTTTCAAGCCAGAAAGTGGCGCGAGAAGCCCCCAAGGGGGTGCGGCTCAACAAATGGAAACTGTTTCATACCGTGCGCGAGGCGCGGGCAGCGCTTGGCGCGAGCGATCGCGGGCTTGCGATCCTGAACGCGCTTTTGACCTTCTATCCCGAAAACGAGCTTTCGGAGGAAACCGGCTTCGTGGTCTGGCCTTCCAATGAACAACTGATTGCCCGCGCCAACGGCATCTCGCCGGCGACGCTGCGCCGTCATCTGGCGGTCCTGGTCGAATGCGGCCTGATCATCCGTCGCGACAGCCCCAACGGCAAGCGCTTCGCCCGCAAGGGCAGGGGAGGGCAGGTGGAGCAGGCCTATGGCTTCGACCTGTCGCCGCTCGTTGCCCGCGCAGAGGAGTTTGCCGCGATGGCCGAGACGATCGCCGAGGAGCGGCGGGCGTTGAAATGCGCAAGGGAACGGCTGACGCTCCTGCGTCGCGATATCGTCAAGATGATCGAGGCCGGGCTCGATGAGGGGGTTCCGGGCGACTGGGCGAAGATGGGCCGTGTTTACCGCGACATCATCGACCGGCTTCCGCGCCTTCCTGACCTGGCGATCGCGGAGGATATTTGCGATGCCCTGGCTTTGCTGCATGAGGAAGTGCGTGAGACATTGGAAAATCACGTGAATTCGCAAAATAAGAACGCCAATGAGTCTCATACTGAGCGCCACAAACAAAATTCAAACCCAGACTCACAATCTGAATCTGAATACAGCTCTAGAAATAGGTCAGAAGCGAGCGGCAGCGCCGGCGAAACCGACAACCTGCACAGCCTGCCGAAGCGGGAAATGCCATTGGCACTGGTGTTGGATGCCTGTGAAGGCTGGCGGGATCTGGCGAAGGGCGGCTCCATCCGCAACTGGCGGGAGTTTCTGGGCATCGTCGAGATCGCCCGGCCGATGCTGGGCGTCAGTGCCAGCGCCTGGCGCGAGGCGGCCGAGGTCATGGGCGACAAACAGGCCGCAATCACCCTTGCCGCGATCTATCAGCGCGGCGAAGCCGTCGTCAGCCCCGGCGGTTATCTGCGCAACCTGACGGAACGGGCGAGAGACGGCCAATTCTCCGTCTGGCCGATGGTGATGGCGCTGTTGAGGGCCCGGATCGAGGCCGGAAACAGCCCGCCGCCGCCAAAACCCGATGACGATAGCGCAGGGGAGGGCGGTCGCGATGACGGTCTTTCGGTTTCGCCCGCTTTGGCACGGTCAGTGAAAAGACCGCCGCGATGAGGCCGCGAAAGGTGAAGCGAAGGCGTGCGTCCTTGTGAAACTCCCGCGAGAAGACTATATATGACTACAGTGGTTACAAATCAGGTGGCAATGATGAAGGAAATTCAGCTTAGAGATGCCAAGGCGACGTTTTCCGCTGTTGTCGATCAGGCCGTGCATGGCACACCGTCGGTAATCACGCGGCGCGGGCGCAAGGAAGTGGTTATCCTGTCCTATGAGGAATACGAGAAGCTCGCCCACGTGCCCAGTTTCGGCCGACTTCTGGCTGCTTATCCAGGCGATGAAGACACGCTCGACGAGCGCAGTGACAAGCCCGGCAGGACCGCCGCGCTCTGATGTATCTTGTTGATACCAACGTCATCTCGGCGCTCGCACCCTCCAGGCACGGGCGTGAAACAGCGCTGATCGCGTGGCTTGACAGAAGGAGCGATGATCTTTTTCTGTCGGTCGTGACGGCTGCCGAGGTACGCGCCGGTATTGCCAAGGCCGGGCGTGAGCATGCGAGGATGAGAGCCGAGCGTTTGCAGGCGTGGTGGCAGAGCATTGAATATCTCTACGGACACAAAATCCTGCCCTTCGATCTTCGATGCGCCCACGCGGCCGGCGAGATCACCGATGCCGCCCGCGCGCATCAGCCGGGCTTTGCCGATATCGCCATTGCCGCGACGGCAAAGGCCCATGGGCTGACGATCCTGACCCGCAATATCCGCCATTTCGCACCGCTCGGCGTCCCGCTTCACGATCCGTTTCAGTCTTTGCCGGGGTGACTTGCTTTTTTTCAGAAGCCAGCGCAGGGCATTCCGGTTCTCAACGTGTGCCGCGCTCTCCGCACGAAAAATCCAAATAGAATGTCGCGCCAATTATCGGATCGAACAATGGAGCAACCTTCCAGCCTGAATCGGCCAGTTCGCTCCGCGACAGCGCGCGTTCAGACGCCCGCAACCGGCGTCCGGTCGCTCAGAAGCGCGAGCAGGGCGGGGTTGATATAGAGGTTTTCGCGTCCGGCCTTCACCTCCTGCAGCAATCCCGCCTCGACAAGCGCCTTCAGATAGACGGAGGCGGCCTGGCGCTTGGCTATGCCGGCCTGTACGAGATCGCTGATCCTGCAATATGGATTGACGAAGATTACCTCGGCCAGCTCGCGCGAATAAATCTTCGGCAGATCGCGGCGGATGCGCGCGGCGGTCTCGTCGAGCAGATCGCGAATGGCGCGGATGCGCGCGGTCGACCAGTCCGCCGTTTCGCGCACGGCCTGGAGCATGTAGAGGATCCACGCTTCCCATGCGCCATCCGTGGTCACCGCCAGCAGCCGGTCGTAATAGGCGCGCTTGTGGCCGATAATATAGCGGCTGAGATAAAGCACCGGGATATCCAGGAGACCCTTGTCGACCAGATAGAGCAGGTTGAGGATGCGCCCGGTGCGGCCATTGCCGTCGATGAAGGGATGGATCGCCTCGAACTGGTAGTGCATGACGGCGAGCCGGATCAGCGGATCGATCTCCTCGGCCTCGTGGATGTATCGTTCCCAGTTGGCGAGCTTGTCGCGCAGCAGGGCCTGGCCTTCCGGCGGCGTGTAGATGACGGCGCCCGTCGCCTCGTTCATGAGCGCCGTGCCCGGCGTTGTGCGGATGTCGAGATCGACGCCCTTGATCGTGCGGCAGACGGCGACGGCGGTCGATGTCGAGACCGGTCGGGTCTTCAGTGATTGAAAGCCCTCATTGAGCGCGGTGCGATATCTGAGCGCCTCCTTGGTGGCGGGATCGGCCCGCTCCGCCGGCTCATTGGCAAAGCGGAACAGCCGGTCGGTCGTGGTGACGATGTTTTCGATCTCGGAACTTGCCTGCGCCTCCAGCAAGGGGATCGAGTTGATGAGCACGGATTGATTGGGGATGAGCTGCCCGGAAACACGAAGCTCCGCAAGCGCCGCCCGTGCGTTGATGCAGGCCTTGAGCACCGCCTTGCTCTCCACGTCTTCGCGCGGGGGAAGGGGAGGCAGCGCGTTATAGGGCGTGTCCGGTTGAAATGACATGTCGCGAGCTCCCGTTCTGATCGACACATTGCAACGGATATGTCGCTGGCATCGACATAACAGTCAAACATGTCGATGGAAAGTAATTTTATCGACATGTTTTTCGCTGCGCGAGTGGGGGAATCAGACGCAGAGCTTACCGAAAAGCCTAGCAGTCTGTTCTGAAGAAATAGGGCCGGGCTGAAGGATTCTGAAATTTGAATAGCAAATCACCCGGCCCAAGGATCAATGAGGTCGATGCCACGGTCCTTGAAATCCTTGACGTTACGCGTTGCAAGGACGAGGTCGTTTGCTCTTGCCGTGGCCGCGATCAGCCCGTCTACCGATGACAGTGCGCGACCGCGACGCTTTGCGTCCCCTATTAAGTCGCCCCAGGCGAAAGCCACGGCTTCGTCCACCGCAAGCACGCGGTGTTCGAAACGTTGCGGCAGATCGTTGGCAAGCCAATCTGCAAGAGCATCGCGCTTTCGCCCGCTGTCCATGAGCGCGACACCACGACGGATTTCGGCAAGCGACACGACGCTGATAAAGGAGCGATCCTCATCAATCTCATCGAGCCACGCAAGAACGCGGCTTTCCGGGCGCGGTTTCGTCACTTCCGAGAGGACATTGGTGTCGAGCAGGAGCTTCACAGCGATAGATCGCGCGGTTCGTCGCCTTGGCGGTCCAGATCAATCTCGGCACCATGCAGCGGGGAGGCCATCAGAAACTCGGCCAGCGTCCCCTTGCGTGCGACCTTCCGCTGCCATTCTTTGGCGGAGACGACAACGACTGTTGGCTTTCCGTTGCGCGTAATCGTCTGTGGCGTGGATTGCGCACGCTCAATCACCTCTGAAAGCTTTGCTTTTGCTTTGGCGACTGTCCAGTTCTTTTCATCATGCGATTCGGGCTGCATTACCGCCTCCTGACCAGAATGACTATGATGACTATATAAATCGCCGACTTATGGACCGCAAGTGGCGCCGGAGTGGAGACGGCGTCTACAACCCCGCGGCCTTGGTGAGATTGACCCTGAAGCGATCGCGCCTGCGCTGGTATCGCCTTGTCATTTCGGCAGACGCATGGCCGAGCTGTTTCTGGACATAGCGCTCGTCGACTTCGGCCGAGGAGGCGAGGCCGGCGCGCAGCGAATGGCCGGAGAACAGTTTTATCCGCTCTGCTTCGGGCAAATGGCCGCGAATGCCGGCGGCAAGCACGGTCTTCTTGATGAGGCGGGCAATCTCCTGATCCTTCAGCCGGTCGGGTCCAACCGCCTTGCCCTTGCCGGTGACGCGCCGGAACAGAGGGCCATGGCCAATCTTGCCGAGTTTCAGCCAGGTCTCGACCGCCGCGACCGGACAGGTGAGGTCGGAGGAGCCGCGGCCGATCTCGACCTCGCGCCAGCCGGTTTTGCCCCGGAGCGTCACCAGCATGCCCTTGTCAAGGATGTCGATCCAGCCGTCTCCCTCCTCGGTCTGGTCGCGGCCGCAGTCGAGCGCGACGATTTCCGAGCGGCGCAGGCCGCCGGCAAAACCCATCAGCAGCATGGCGCGATCGCGCAGGCCCCGGAGCGTGCCGCGATCGAGCGTCTCGACCATGGCGATCAGCTCCTCGGGCAGGATCGCCTCTTTCTGGCGCGGCGGCGCGGCATGGCGATTGCGGATGCCGGCAAGCACCGTGGCGATATGGCGGTCGCGGCGGTCGAGCGAGAGGCCGCGCTGGGCATAGTTCCATGAGATCGCCGAAAGCCGCCGCTCGATGGTGGAAACCGCGCTCGGCCTGGTCCGAGGGGCCGCTTCCCCGGAGGCGAGCGCCGTGATGTAGAGTCCGACCGTTTCGGGATCCGGGGTGAGGGCGGAGAGCCCATTGCGCCGGCACCAACTCGAAAAATGCGCCCAGTCGGCGGCATAGGCGCGCCTTGTATTGGCCGAACTCGAGGCGTCGACATAACCCCGGGCGCGTTCGACCAGCGGCGCAAGATGCCCCGTCAGCGTTCCCGACGCCCCGCGCGGCTGCACTTCATAAGCGGCGCTCGTGCCGAGAGACGGGCTGGCGTGCGGATCGGCGTCATTTTCGGGCATTGAGGGCCTCAAAATGGGGATTCTCTCTATAATGAGCATTATGAACGATAATGCAAGATTATCAATCATAATAGGAAAAAGACAAGCTGTGCGGTTTCGTCACGATTATGCTGGTATTAACTGCTCGTTTCGGTTAGCGTCGACGCCATGGATTCGCGAACCGCACCACACGCCGAAACCGCTGCGTTCACGGCACCCCTGCCAGGCTGGACGCGTTTGCGCGGGCCCGAAGTGAGCGAAGCCGATGCCGCCTTCTCGGCCGGTATCGCTCTGAAATCGCTGGATGATCTCGTTCGTTCCGAACCGACATGGGCCGGCTGCTGGCGCGAACGGCAGGCCCTGAAATGTGCCGTCTCCGCCGTCCGCCTGACCGGCCGCAATGATGACGAACACGCGTTGCGTGACGCGCTTTTGCTCACCGCCGCCGGCGACGATCCGGGTCCGGCCGGAAAGATGTTTCTGGCCTACAAAAGGCTCGCCGCCCGAAAACCCGGTTTTTCTGCGAAACAGGTCGCCGATCTCGCCGACCTGATGGGGCTCGCCTTCGACGACCACCTTGCCGCCGTACCGGAGCTGGCAGACGCCGCGCTTCAGTCCGGCCGGGCCGTCCCTTTCGTGGTCGCCGACCTTGTCACCGCGATCCTCGCCACCCGTCCGGATGCCGAGCCGCTCGCCTGGGCCATGGCTGACATGCTGACTGTAACCTTGCTCAAATGGAACCGGCCCGTGCCGCTGCTGATGACGGAGCGCTACGGCCCGGCGTTTCGGACCATCGGGGGCAGGGGCCGGGTGCGGCCGGGCGAGCCTGGGTTTGCCCGCGCGGTCTGCCTGGCACTCGCCGATGGTGCTGCAACTGCATTGCGATCGGCAGACGCGATCGCGCGCCGGGCCGATGTTCTGGAAGCCGTGGCGCCGAAGGTGCGGACCAAGGGCGCGAGCCCTATCATTCAGAAACTACTGGACGAGGACGCCATGCCGGCCAGCGCGCCCGGCAGCAATCTTTCGCGTTGGGCCGCCTCGCGCCTGTTCGAACGGCTCGAGAGTTTTGGCGCCGTGCGCGAACTCTCCGGCCGGTCGTCGTTCCGGATCTTTGGATTGTGACGATGGCCGGATCAAGTACTGCCAAAGCCCGCCGGAAAGCGAACGCCACAGACGAACGTCTGTTTGATCGGGAGTTGGAAGACCTGCCGCCGGAACTGCGCTGGCGGGAGTGGATGCTCAGGGTCGAGGCGGTGATCTTTGCGTCAAGCGAGCCGGTCGGCCGCGAAACGCTTGCCCGGGTCGTTGGTATGGACTGCAGCATCGACCTTCTGATCGACGATCTCCGCGAAGAACTCACCGGCCGGCCCTACGAGATCGTCTCGGTCGCCTGCGGCTGGCAGCACCGCACTCGCCCCGCCTATGCCGACGCCATCCGCGCCTCCGCAGCGCCGACGCGTGGCGAGATGGCCGCGCTCTCCGAATTCGAGTCGATGGTGCTGATGGCCATCGGCTATTTCCAGCCCATCACCCGCACCGAACTGTCAAAAATCTTCGGCAAGGAGGTCAGCCGCGACACGATCGCGTCGCTGCGCAACGCCGCCCTCATCGCCTCCGGCCCCCGCAGCCCGACGCCCGGCGCGCCCTATACCTATGTCACGACGAAACACTTCCTTTCGGTGTTCGGCATGGAAACGTTGCGCGATCTGCCGGATATCGAAGCGCTCGAGGATGCGGGGCTGCTCAGCAGAGAAACTGTGCAGGAGGAGGCGATGGCGGGCGTGGGCGACGGCGAAGGCGAATGAGGCTGCAGTCGTAGAATGCTCGGGCGACGTCTTGAAACGCGCATTTGCGCCTATATTTGGCGGTGCCCTGTCAAACCCTTGCCCATCTTCAGATCGATTGCCAAGCATAACGTATTAAGCCCTGATGTCACACCTACATTTGCTCTTGTCCGTTTGGACCGGTGTAGCAAATAGCAAAGTGGTGACGATATCTCCGGAACGTCCAGTGCGGCAAAGGTTGACCGGGTTTTGAAACCGGGACGCGCGATGACCGGCTTGCCTCGCTCATCGATCTCCTGCCGACCTTGACCGATATAGCAAGCGATGGAACGTTTGATGACTTTCAAGCGCCGCTTGACGGACGGAGCCTGCTTGCTCCGGCCTTGCCGAAGGAGGAGCAGAGAGTGTTCATCGAATCCACCGGGGAGACGCTGCATGCGCCGGCGCTGATTGTGGTCGAACAGGATCGCAAGCTGGCGCAGACGGGCGATGACTCGCCAATGATGTTCAACCTGGAAACGGACCCGCTCAAGCAGAACAACATTGCCCGCGCGGGTGATGCCTTAGAGGCGGATTTGTGCGGCGAAAATTGCAGGTCGCCGGGATTAACCGGCACTTGGCGAATGCGTACGCGCCTCGCAGCGCAAGCGCATATTTATCCAACAGGCGATGGCGAAGAACGGGCCGCTTCCAGCCCGGGATTTTACGCCGCCTTTCGATGCTTCGCGCGCCGATGTGCGCGGTGCGGTCGATCCGGACAGTATTGCTAGCCAGGCGCGCAGAAGGCTGGCATTCGTGAAGCCGGCGCAACCCACCAGACCCGATCCTGTACCAAAGAAGTCATGAGCTGTGCCCACAGTACTGTCCAGGCCAATGCCGGCTGCAGCGGGGCACGATGCCAGCCTCTCCCCCACGGAAAGGACTGTCTGGCGGTTCGGTGTCAGAAGTAGAATCGCGAGGGCCGCAGCCCGTCGAGTTCCGCTGCCGCCGCGCCATCCAGGATTTCTCGAGCGGCGAGGTCGGCCCAGATCGGGCCCCAGCCGATGCCGCCGTGGGAAACGGCGAAATAGAATCCGGCAAGCCACGGCAAGAAGCCGATGACCGGTCCGCCCGGCGGGATCGCGCGAATGCCGACCCGCATGGCTGACGGCTCAAGCCCTTCGAGTGAAGGAATGGCGCTGGCGACATCGGCGAGCATATCAGTTCCTGAAACTCCGTTCTTGCCATGGGTTGCCGTCAGCCCCTCGCCGCGCCAGTGGATGGCCGTGCCATGAGCGTGATCAGGCCGCAGGAGCCAGTTTGCGCCGTTGATCACTCGCTGTGGCAGGGCGGAGCGCCCGATACCCGCATAAACCATGACGCCGGGCACGAGTTCGAGCGGCATGGCAAGCCCGGCCATGGCGGCGATGTGGGTCGCGTGGCCGCCGGCAGCATTGACGACAATATCCGCGCCGATCCGCGATCCGTCCTCAAGAATAAGGCCATTGACGCCTTCGGCGCGATGCTCGATCGCCGCGACGCCGCTGCCGATCCGCAGCTCACCGCCGCTGAGGGTAAAAACCCGGATCAGTTGTTCGATCATCGCCGGCGCGTCGACCCAGCCCGAACGTAGCTCGAAGGCGACACGCTCGTCTTCCGGCAGGCGGAGCTGCGGCTCTATATCGCTGACTTCGCTTGAGGAAAGGACCTCGACCTGTGCTCCGGCTTCCCTGCTGAGGGCCACCGCCGTGTCGAAATCGGGAACGGCGCTTGCGACCGTCAGCGTGCCCGACCAGTCCAGCCAGTCGCCGCCCAATTCTTCTGCCAGCCGGTCGAAGCGCGCATTCACCGAAAGACGCAACTGCCGGCGACCGGGCGCTTCCGGCCAGCTTAACTGCGGGAAGGAGGACAGCCACGAGAAGGATGCGCCGCTCGTGCCCGCTCCGGGCGCGCCTTTGTCGATCAGGACGACGTCGGCCCCGCGCTTCTTGAGCCGATAGGCGATGTTCGCGCCGATTGCGCCGGCGCCGATGACCGCGATCTTCATGGTCGCGACCGGAAGATTTCGGGTGAAAGATCGCTCACCGACGAACAGCCGAGATGGCCGAGCGTCGTCCAGAACTCATCCTTCAGAAGATCGAGCACGCGTTTCACGCCGGCCTCGCCGTCCGCGGCAAGGCCCAGCGCGCAGCTTCGACCAAGGGCGACCGCATCGGCGCCGAGCGCAAGCGCGGTGGCGATGTCGCTGCCGCGCCGGATGCCGCTGTCGAAGACGATCGGCACATCGGGCCCGGCCTCGGCGCGAACCTCGGCAAGCGTGTTAATCGAGGCCGGCTCGCGATCGATCGTCCGGCCGCCGTAATTCGAAACGTAGAGCCCCTCGGCGCCGGCCGAAAGCGCGGCGCGTGCACCGGCCTTGCTGGAAACGCCCTTGACGATGCAGGGCAGCGGCGCCTCGGCAATCACGCGCGCCGCCTTTGCCCAGTCCCAGCGCGGCTTTGTGAAGTCCAGGAGTTCGCGCAGCATCGCCTGGTCCGACTTGCCGGGCCCGAAATTCGAGGGCTGGCCCGCCCCCGGCATCGAGAACCGGTCTTCCATCATCCGCTCACGCCACTGGCGGATCGGCGAGTAGGTCACACAGATGCGTTCATAGCCGGCATCCTTCGCGCGGTGGATCATGTCGATGACATGGTTTTCCTCACCGCAGAAGGTCATCTGAAAGATGACGGCCGCAGGCGATCCCGCGCGCACCTCTTCCAGCGAATGCCCGGCCGCGACCGGGACCATCTGGCGAATGCCGGCGGCATGGGCCGCACGGCCAACGGCGAGCATGCCATCGGAATGAAACAGCGTCTCCCCGCCGCCGAACGGCGCGGTGAAGGCGGGAAAGGAGAGATCGTGGCCGAACAGGTTTGTGCGGGTATCCGGGTTGGCGACGCCGGCAAAGAGCGGCGCGTCGAACAGATAGGCATCGAAGGCCGAGACATTGCTCCGCGCCGTCACTTCGTCGCCCGTTCCGCAATGCATGTAGTTCCAGATCGCATCCGAGAGATTGTGCCGCGCGGCGGCATGGATGCCCCTGAGAGAGGCATATTTCTCGCGCGTCGCATAGCGATCGTCGCGGCGGACCTCTTCGTCTCTAACGGTCACGGTCATCTCCTGTCGGTTGGAAGGCCCGCGACCGTCGTTCGGCGTGGCGGGCAAGGCGCGCGCGGATCGCGTCGGGATCCGTGGAAGGCGTCGAGGCCAACAATTGTCGGGTGTAGGGGTGGGTCGGATTTGCGAAGATCGCCTCGCACGCGCCGCGCTCCACGACCGCGCCGGCATTCATCACCATCACCTCATCCGATATACGCCGGACCACGCCGAGATCGTGACTGATGAAGACATAGGAAAGGTCGAATTCGCGCTGCAGGTCCGCAAGCAGGTTCAGCACTTTCGCCTGTACCGAAAGGTCGAGCGCGCTCACCGGCTCGTCAAGGATCACGATTTTGGGATTGACCATCAGCGCCCGGGCGATCGCGATACGCTGACGTTGACCGCCTGAGAACATGTGCGGGTAACGAGCGGCATGGTCACGCGCGAGCCCGACCCGCTCGAGCATGTCGCCAACCCGCTCGCGCCGCGCCGCACCGTCGAGGGCGGTGTTCAGCAGCAGTTCCTGGCCAAGCGCATCACCGATCTTCTTGCGCGGGTTCAGCGATCCATAAGGGTTCTGAAAGACGATCCGGACCTTGCGCCTGAGTTCGGGCGAAAGGTGATGGCGGCGGATATCCACCTGCTCGCCGTCGACGATTAGTTCGCCTTCGGTCATCGGGTCGATCAGCGTCAGGATGCGTCCGAGCGTAGACTTGCCGCAGCCGGTTTCCCCCACGACGGAAAGCGTGCTGCCTTTTCTGAGCTTCAGGTCGACTCCCTTGAGCGCCCTGACGGGCTCAGCCCTGCGCAGGAGCCGGGCGCGACCGGGATATTCACGCACGAGGCCGAAAGCTTCGAGGATTACAGGCGTTTCCTGACCGGTCATCAGAAGTCCACTCCCGTCAGCGGCCCGCCGCTGCTGCGCTCCGGCAGCGCCGAAAGCAGCGCCTTGGTGTAGGCGTCCTGCGGCGAGACGAACAGCGACAGCACATCCGTCTCTTCCCGCTTTTGCCCCTGATACTGAACGATGACGCGCTCGGCCGTCTCGGCGACCACGCCCATGTCGTGGGTGATGATGATCAGCGCCATGCCGCTACGCTCCTGAAGATCGATCAGCAGGTCGAGGATCTGTTTCTGGATGGTGACGTCGAGCGCTGTCGTCGGCTCGTCCGCGATCAGCAGTTTCGGCTGGCAGGCGATTGCCATGGCGATCATCACCCGCTGGCACTGGCCGCCCGACATCTGGTGGGGAAAGGCACTGATTTTCTGTTCGGGTTCCGGCATACCGACGGCGCGCAGCAATTCCAGCGTCTTCTCGCGACGCTCGGCCCGGCCGAGGCCCTGATGCTTCTTCAGCACCTCGCCGATCTGGAGCCCGACGGTATAGGCTGGATTGAGCGAGGCGACAGGCTCCTGGAAGATCATCGCGATATCGCGGCCGATGATCCGCCTGCGTTCGCGCGGCGGCAGGCCGGCAAGATCAATCCCGTCAAACAGCATCGCGTTGGCAGCAACTGTCGCGGTGTCGGGCAGAAGGCCCATCACCGCCAGCATGGCGACGGATTTTCCCGATCCGCTTTCGCCGACGATGGCCAGAACCTCGCCGGCATCGACATGCACGTCAATGCCATTGACCGCCATCATCGGTCCGTCATCCGTCTCGAAACTGACCGTCAGATTGCGGATTTCTAGGAGGTGGCTCATGTTCAGCTCCTCTTCAGCCGCGGGTCGAGCGCGTCGCGCAGGCCATCGCCGCACAGGTTGATCGCCACGACCGTGACAAGAATGGCGATGCCGGGAAAGGTGACCACCCACCAGGCCCGCAGGATGAATTCGCGCGCCTCGGCAAGCATGGTGCCCCATTCCGGCGTTGGCGGCTGCGCGCCGAGACCGAGGAAACCAAGGGCCGCGGCATCGAGAATGGCGGTTGAAAACGACAGCGTCGCCTGGACGATCAGCGGCGCCAGACAATTCGGCAGAATGGTGCCGAACATCAGCCTGAGGGCGGAGGCCCCCGCAATCCGGTCTGCCGTCACATATTCCCGCGCCTTCTCGTTCATCACGCTGGCGCGGGCAAGGCGGGCGAAATGCGGCTGCAGCACGAGCGCGATGGCGATCATCGCATTGGTGAGCCCCGGCCCCAGAATGGCGACCAGAACGAGCGCCAGGAGCAACGAGGGAAAGGCGAGGATGACATCCATCACCCGCATGATGGTGCTATCGATCCAGCCGCCGAAATAGCCGGACACAAGGCCGATCACGATGCCGCCGACGAGTGCGATGGTCACCACCATGGCGCCGATCAGCAGCGAATAGCGCGCGCCGAAGATCAGGCGGGAGAGCATGTCGCGTCCGACAGCATCCGTCCCGAGCGGAAACGCCAGCCGCCCGCCCGCCTGCCAGAACGGCGGCAGGAGCCGGTGATCGCGAAACTGATGTGTCGGGTCATAGGGCGCAAGCAGCGGGGCCAGAACCGCCACGACGACGAGGAAAAGAATAACGGCGAGGCCGATCAGAGCCCCGCGATTGCGGCGGAAATCGCGCCAGAAGGCCCGGAATGCGGCGCGGCCGGCGCCTGCGTCGGCGGTATCCGACCTGATCGGAGCGAGCGGTTCAGCCATGACGGATCCTCGGATTGATGACGGCATAGAGAAGATCGACGATCAGGTTCACGACCATGACCACGACGGCAATGACGAGCAGACCGCCCTGGACCACCGGATAATCCCGCTTGGCAATGGAATCGACCATCCACTTGCCGATGCCGGGCCAGGAGAAGATCGTCTCGGTCAGGATGGCGCCCGCCATTAGCGAACCCACCTGAAGTCCGATGACCGTGACCACGGGGATCAGCGCATTGCGCAGGGCATGGCGGCCGACGATCAGCGCCGGTCCCAGGCCCTTGGCGCGGGCGGTGCGCACATAGTCTTCGCTCAACACCTCGAGCATGGCCGAACGCGACTGCCGAGCGATCACCGCCATCGGGATCGTGGCGAGCACGATCGTCGGCAGGATCAGGTGCGAAACCGCCGAACGGAAAGCGCCGGCCTGACCGGAAAGCAGACTGTCGATCAACATGAACCCGGTCGGCTGGGGAAAATAGTACTGAAGCCCGATCCGGCCCGAAACGGGTGTCCACCCGAGCGTGCCGGAAAAAAGGATGATCATCAGAAGACCCCACCAGAAGATCGGCATGGAATAGCCGATGAGGGCGGAGGTCATGGAAATCTGCTCGAACCAGCTGCCGCGCTTGACGGCGGCGAAAACGCCGAGCGGCAGACCGATGATAATCGCAAGGAACATGGCGCAAAGCCCCAGTTCCATCGTCGCGGGAAAGAAGGTCAGGAAATCGCCGGACACCGGCCTGTGGGTTACAAGCGACGTGCCGAGATCGCCGTGCAGAAGGTCGTTGAGATAGGAGAGATATTGCTGCCAGATTGGTCGGTCGAAGCCGAACTGTCTCATCAGTTCGGCATGGCGCTCCGGCGTCATGCCGCGCTCGCCGGCCATCAGCATGATCGGATCGCCGGGCAGCACCCGGACAAAACCGAAGGCGACGATGGTGATGCCGAACAAGGTCGGTATCAGCACCAGAAGCTTTCCAACGAGATAGCGGAACACGAGACGATCCTTTCAAAGAACCGGATGGCGGAACCCCGCCACCCGGAAACCCCAGCGGCGAGGTCAGTCGACCGCCGCCGTGATCACGATCTCGACGAGACGTCGCGGATCGCCCAGATCGGCGACGCCGATCGCGGCGCGCGAGGGCAGATCGGCGGCGTTCAGCCATTCCGTCCAGGCTTCGGTCATCGCGGCCTTGCCGGACATGTCGGACAGGTAGACCCGGGCATGCAGCAGCCGGGACTTGTCGCTGCCGGCCTGGGCGAGCAGATCATCGAGCTTGGCGCAGATTTCTGCGGTCTGGCCCTTCATGTCGAGGTTCAGATCGGTGGCGGCATGGCCGGATGCGTAGAGCACACCATTGTGGACGACCCCGCCATGCAGGTGGGGACGGGAATTCAGGCGTTTGATCATTGTTTTTCCTTGGAAGTTGCCGCCGCCTCGCTCAGGCGGCGGGATGGTAGGGCTCAAGCGGCACTTCCGCCGCCTGACCCGTGGCGATGCGCGCCAGTTGACGGCCGGCAAAGGGACCGATCGTCAGTCCGGCGGCGCCCAGGCCGTTGCCGAGGACAAGCCCGTCAATGCCCGGAACCGGTCCGAGGATCGGCCGGAATTCCGGCGGCGCCGGACGAAAACCGATCCGCGTTTCGATGAGCGTCGCATCCGCAAGGCCCGGCGCGTAGCGAAGTGCGGCGGTCAGCACCTCGTGCTGACCCTCGCAGGTCACGCGATAGTCGAATCCCTTGCCGTCTTCGCGCGTAGCGCCGACCACGACCCGGCTGTCGTCGAAAGCGAGCAGGTAATGGCTCGCCATCGGCAGCAGCACCGACCATTGCGACGTGTCGACCCCCTTCATGCCGAAATGCAGGATCTGCCCGCGTTGCGGCTTTACCGGATCGACAAGGCCGAGCGGCGCGAGGATCTGCGAAGCCCAGGCGCCCGCCGTTACGATGACCTGGTCCGACGGTATCGGCTGGCCGCGTCCGTCGAGAACGACCGCGCGGCCGCCCTCAAGCTTCAGCGTCGCCAGATCGCTGATGAAGGTCGCGCCGAGCTTGACGGCAGCCCGCACCATGGCCGGGGCAAGCTGGCGGGCATTCACCCGCGCGCCTCCCGGAACGTAGAACGCCTTGTAGGCCTTGTTGATCGGCGGAAAGTGCGTCTGGGCCTGCGCCGGCGTGATTTCTTCGAAACCGCCGGATTCCGGCGCATCGGCCGTGCGCTGCGCGAGACGTTCGCCGGCAGCGGCGTATTCGGCGGGATCCTCCGCCGTCACCAGCGCACCGACCTTGCGGTAGCCGACATCCGTCTCGCCCCTTTCCGCAAGCCCGGAAACGAGCTCATCGTAGTAGCGGGCGCCGGCGGCATACATCCTGTACCATTCAGGCTCATCGGCCTTGGTGGCCCAGGGGCAGACGATGCCTGCCCCCGCAAGCGTCGCCTTGCCCTGATGCTCTTGGTCGACGATGGTGACATCATGGCCCGCGAGGGCCAGGTGATAGGCTGTGCTGGCGCCGAGAATACCGGCGCCAATAACGGTCACCTTCATTCCACGGTTACTCCGGAAAGGCGGGACGAACCGAAGATCGCCGGCACATAACCATGGACCTTCTTGTTGACCGCCGTGATCGTGTCGGCGCCGCCGAGAACGATGACCGGCACTTCGTCATGAACGATCTGCTGGGCTTCGTGATAGAGCGCAATGCGTTCGTCCTGATCGGAGATCGCGCCGGCTTTCTTCATGACCGAGTTGAAATCATCATCGCACCATGCGCCGATATTCGACGGCGCCGGCGTACCTTCGGCATTACAGGTCAGGTAGTTATTGGGGATCTGGCTCGGATCCGGGAAATCGTAGATCCCGCCAAACATGCCCACCTCGGCTTCGCCATTGCGGGCGCGCTGAATATATTCGGCCCATTCATAGGTCATGATATTGGCCTCGACGCCGATCTCCGCCCAGTCCGCCTGGATCATCTCGGCTGCGCGGCGGCCGTTCGGCATGTAGGGGCGCGATACCGGCACGGCCCAGAGATCGACCTCGAAGCCATCCGGATATCCGGCGTCCGCCAGAAGCTTCCTCGCATGCTCCGGATCATAGGGCCAAGGGTCGATATCCGTGGCGGAGCCCCACATCGCCGGCGGTACGACGGCGCCGGTCACATGGCCCATGCCGCTGTAGACGACCTCGACGAGGTTATCCATGTCGATCGCCTCGGCGAGCGCCTGACGGACCTCCCGTTTGTTCAGCCTGTCGTCGCGGAAGTTGAAGTGCAGCATGCCTGTCGAAGCAACCGGCGTCTGCACGGCATCGATATTCTCGGCCTCCTCGATCTGCGCGCGGTCGGCGAGGTTCGGGTAGAGGCTGATCAGGCACTCGCCCGCTTCCGCCCGCTGCAGGCGCACGGTGGCATCCGCCGAAATCGCCATGACGACGGCATCGACCATCGGCGTGCGCTCGTCGTCGCCGAGAGCCGCGCCCCAGGTATCGGCGAAGGGCAGCAGCCGCACCACCGCATCCGTCTGGTAGGCCTGCAGTTCAAAGGGACCGGTTCCGATCGGATCAAGGTCGAACCGCTCGGGCGTGCCGGCGTCCATCATGGCATCGGCATATTCGGCCGAGGTGATGACGATAGAGCCATGTGCCATCGTGCCGAGGAAGGCGGCGAGCGGCTCCTTCAGCTGGAAGGCGACGGTGTGGTCGTCGATCTTCTCGATGGAGTCGATGTTGTCGGCAAGCTTGGCGTTGAAGGTCACATAGGTGCCGCCGGAAACCTGATGATATGGGTTGTCCGGGTTCATCATCCGGTCGAAGGTGAAGATCACGTCATCGGCGTTCATCGCACGGGTGGGCGTGAAGCCGTCGTTCGACTGCCAGGCAACGTCGGGGCGCAAACGGAAGGTGTAGGTCTTGCCGTCGTCGGAGATATCCCAGCTTTCGGCCAGCGCCGGTTCGATTTGCGATCCGCCGCGCTCGACCGAAACCAGGCCGTCGTAAATCTGACCAAGCACATAGGCGGTCGTGCCGTTGCTGGTCAGTTCCGGATTAAAGGTTTCCGGCGCGCCTTCGATGCACACGGTCAGAACGCCCGCATGGGCGGCAGGCGCCAGCGCCAGCATCGCTGCGCCGCAAAGATATTTCAGCTTGCTCATGTCGTTCCCTTCTCGCTCGGCGCGTGCTCGTAATTTGCCCGGCCGTTTTTTGATGATTGTAAGAGAGTGCGAAGCCGGTATGATTGTCAAATCAGTAATTATCCGACCAATATAACCAGAACTCATATTTATCGGGGAAAGTCACATGAACATCCGTCAGCTCGAGGCATTCCATGCCGTGATGGAAACTGGCTCCGTCACGCTTGCGGGCGAGCGGCTGGGGATTTCTCAGCCCGCCGTAAGCAAGCTGCTGAAAGCCTTCGGCGACAGTTGCGGGTTCCGGCTGTTCACGCGCAGCGGCGGACGCATGCTTCCGACATCGGATGCGCAACTGCTTGCCTCGGAAGTCTCGCGGCTTTTTTCCGGAACCGACCGAATCCAGAAGCTTGCCCATGCCGTGCGTGACCGGGAATGGGGCGAAGTGACGATCGCCGCGCCGTCGGCTTTTTCGGCTCGCTTCCTTGCCCTGGCGCTGGGCCCGATGATGGCCCGACAGACCAAGATGCATATCGCGATCTCGAGCCAGCCGAGCCCCCGCGTCGGCGAACTCGTGGAAGGGCAGCAGATTGACATAGGCCTGTCGGTCCAGCCGTTCGAACACCCGAATGTCCGTTCGGAGCTGGTGATGCGGTTCGCCATGATCTGCGTCTTGCCGGCAAATCACCGGCTGGCGGGTCAGCGCCTGATCCGCGTAGAAGATCTCAAGAATGAACCCTTCGTTGGGTTGATGCGTGATGACTGTTCGATCATGACCATCGACCGCGCGTTTCAGCTTCGCGGCGTCCAGAAACGCGCCGTGGTGGAGGTGCCGATGTCGGAAACCATCTGCGATTTTGTCGCCGGCGGCGCCGGCGTATCGATCGTTCCGCCCTTCGTGGGTCTTGGCTATGGCGAAGACAAGCTCGTCCGCCTTCCCATCGTCCCGCTGACCACCATGAGCGTCTGGGTTCTACTGCCGGCCCTGCGTCCCCCGTCGCTCGCAACGGAGCGGATCGTCGAGGTGCTGCGATCTGAACTGCGACGTTACGACGTGGACGGTTCCGAAACGAGCGTCGCAGCCGAGGCCTAGCGTTCCAACAGTACCCCCGCGTTGGACTTCGACAGCAGTAAGGGTGCCGCAGAGGAGGAGGATGGTTGAACGCGGCAATATAAAGGCCATGCGCTTCGCCAGCACTTTGTGGAGGGATATTGAGGCTGCCAAGCTGGCCTGAATAAAGGGGAGGCTGCCCACACACTGAAGCGCGCAGTCTTTTTCCATGACCGCGGTGAAATCCGCGATCGTTCCTACGACAGCCAAGCTTTCCGAGCATCCGGTCTCAATCTTGTTGTCAGCGCCATTGTTCACTGGAACACAGTTTATCTCAGTTGCGCGGTTGCTCATCTGCGTCAAAGGTGGCGCTACATGCCCAATGAACTGTTGAGGCACGTCTCGCCACTCAGTTGGGAGCACATAAAGTTCACCGGCATATATTCCTAGGACTCAGAACAGCCTATGCCGGGAGGCTTCGGGCCCTTACGACTTACCGGAGCCCGTGCACTTGCGGTATGAAGTTCACATTTCGTTCGCTCTTGACACAGGATTTTTAACTCCGCTTGTTCTGACCCCGAGTAGAAGTGTTTTTTGATGATGCAGTGAACTTTGAAAGCCCATAGACAAATTCACGCCAAAGCATGATCGCGGGCTGTGCCCGGTTAAGGCGCCGCCACCATCAAGGTTGGTAGTGGCCAAGGGCTGCGAACAAAGCTAAGTTCGAAAGCCGTAACTTTGCTAGGACAGTTGGTGCCAGATGGAAATCAAGATGCGGCAGCTCGAAGCCTTCAGGGCCGTCGTGAAGTTAGCTTCCGTAAGCGGCGCAGCGCGCACCCTCGGCCTGTCGCAGCCAACGGTCAGCAATCTGATCACCTCGCTCGAGGCCGAGCTTGGCGTTCAACTGTTCCAACGGGTCAAGAAACGACTGGTGCCGACGACCGAGGGTCTGTCCTTTTTCGATGAAGTCGACCGCACCTTCAGCTCGATCGAACGGCTGACAAATGCCGCCGGTCGGCTGACGACACCCTCATCCGCGTGGTTGCAAGTCGTGCTGCCGCAATGTTTCGTGGTCAGCGTTATCCCCGAAGCCCTGCGCATTCTGCATCGAAGCAATCCCGGCATCGGCGTTACGCTCGAATATCTGCCATCAAAGGAGGCGGTTGAGCTTGTCGCGTCGGGCGAGTGGAATTTCGGCATTGCGCACATGCCGATTTCCAACCGGGCGGTTGAGGCCCGGGCGATCATGCAAAGCGCCTATGTCTGTGTTCTGCCCGAGGGGCACCCGCTTTGCGACCGCGAGCGGATCACGCCGCGCGATCTTGCGGGCCAGCCGCTGGTGCTGCAATCGCGCCGACACGAGGCGCGTTTCACGATCGAAGAAGCGTTCCGCAAGGCGGGCGTCAGGATGACAAGCGTGGTTGAGACCGGCGCCCTGACAGGCTCCTGCGCCCTGACATCGGCGGGTATCGGTATCTCGATCCTCGATGCGATCCTGCTTGAGGGCTATCCGGACAAGAGCCTGACCGTGCGCCCCTTCGACCCGGCCATTACCAATCAGTTCGCTCTGCTGCGCGAAAAAACGGCGGATCTTTCACCGGAGGCGACGGCTTTTTTCGAGGCGATCATGTCCGCCGCCAACGCGATGGCGGGTGCCTCTCACAACTGGCTGACAACTTATAGCTGAGCCGCTTTCCGCCTTACCGAGCGGATCGGATAGGGGGTCATCATCCATGTGATCGGCTCGGCGAGCCCGTAGAGCCTGTCGAGAACCGCAAGTCCCGAGACAATCTGCGCGAAGGCTGCGAAGCCGCGTCCATCGGGATTGCGTGCCCCGCCGAAATCGAAATAGGGCGCATCCTCGACACAGAAGAAGAAATGCGGGCCGGAAAGCCCGGCGGAATCCCGGCCCATCGAGACCGTTCCGCGTTTGTGGCGAAGGCCGGTGATTTCGGTCGTCTCGAGCGGGATCGGGGGAAAGGGCAGGCTTTCCGGCGCGTCCATCGGGTCCCAGCCGCGCCCGAGCGCCGGATCGTATCCGGCCTTTTCGGGTCGCCAGCCCCATTGGACCGCACGGCTGTCGCAGAGCCGCTCCGGCCGGTCGTTTCCCGGCGTCACGATGCGGAATACGGATGACCCGTCAAGCAGGCCCTTGTCGCAGTAGGCAAGAAAGTTGCTGGCCGTGAGTGGAGCCTGCCGCGGATAGAGTTCGATTTCGATTGCACCGAAATCGCAGATGAATTCGACAATCGGGTTGGATGGTTTGGTCATCTTGGCCTGTCGTGTTCCGGTGGTTCGAGCGGCGTTTTAGAGGAGGCTTGGAAGCCAGAGCGCGATAATCGGAAACAGTGTAAGAATGAGCGTGCCCAGGCACATCAGAAGGAAGAACGGCAGCGCATCGAGTGTCACGCGGTTGATTGCCCGACCGGTCAACCCCTGCAGGATGAACAGGTTGAGCCCGATGGGTGGCGTCAGGGCGCTCAACTCGATCATGATGATCAGAAATACTCCGAACCAGATCGGATCGAAGCCTGCGGCGACGACCACCGGCAGCACGATTGGCACTGTCATCACGGTGATTGACGTTCCGTCGAGAAACATACCCATGACGATATAAAGCAGCGCCAGCACGAACAGGAGCATGTAAGGCGAGAATGCCGCCTGCGAAAACCAGAGTTTGATCTCTTCCGGCAGGTTCATATAGGCGAGACAGGCCGACAGCAGCGAGGATGTCGCGATCAGTACGCAGAGCATGGTCGAAACCCGGACCGCATTCAGCAGCGTCTCCAGCAACATTCTGCGCGAAAGCTGGCGGCCGATCCCGGCGATCACCATGGCAATTGCCAGTCCGACCGCCGCTGCCTCCGAAGGCGTCGCAAGGCCTGAATAGATCGAACCGAGCACAACCACCATCACCAGCGTGATCGGCATCAGGTCACGAATGGAGGCGAACAGAATACGCATGGTCACCCGGTCCGCCGCGTCCTCGGGCTTGTGCCTGGAAATTGCGCTTCGGATGGCGATATAGCCGGAAAACAACCCGGCCATTATCAGGCCCGGCAGCACGCCGGCGGCAAACAAACGGGTGATCGAGACCTCGGCCAACACGCCATAGACGATCATTGCGATCGACGGCGGAATCAGCAACCCGAAACTGCCGGCGCCGGCCAGAGAGCCGACCGAAAGCGAGGTGTTGTAGCCACGGCGCGTGAGTTCGGGAATGGTGATCTTCCCGACGGTGGCGGTTGTCGCCGTGCCGGAGCCAGAGATTGCCGCAAACACCGTGCACCCAAGGACATTCGTATGGATAAGGCCGCCGGGTATCCGCGCGACCAGCGGTGAAAGCCCGCGGAAAAGGCGCTGCGAAAGATCTGTACGCAGGATGATCTCGCCCATCCAGAGGAAAATCGGGACGGCCGCCAGCTCCCACGAGACCGCTTTGTTGGCGATGACCTTGGACGCGATCGCGCCGATACGGTCGGTTGAAAAGCCGAGGCCGAGATAGAGCGAGGCGATGCTGACGATCAGGAGGGCGGAGAATATCCAGATTCCAGCGCCGAGGGTGACGACAAGGAGCCCCAGAAGAAGAACGGTTGCGGCCAGAGTGGTCATCTTGACTTTCGCGGTTTCGGTCAGAGTGAGAGGCTGGTCTCGCTGCTTTCAGACAGAACCAGAAGACGCAGGAGCATCACCAGAAGCTGCAGCGCCAGCAGGATCAGGCCTATCAGAAAGACCAGTGCCGGAATCCAGAGCGGAACGGGGACGTAATCGCCGCTGAGCGTGCCGCGACGGATGAGCTTTCCCACCGTCTCCCATTGATAGCTCGCCACGAACAGCACTGCGGCGAGGCTGAGGACAATGCCGAAGAACTCGGCAATCTTGCGGACAAACGCCGGAAGCCGGGCGACGGCTACACTCACGCGCAGCATACTGCCTTGCTCCAGAACCCAGGGCATCGAGAGAAATGTCACGGCCGCAACCGCGTAGGCAACCCAGGAATCCGTGACGTGCGTGGAAAGCGAAAAGGCACGAAGCCCAATCTCGAGCAGGATCAGTCCCGTCATCAGCACGACGAGGGTGATTGCGACATAGGCGGCGGTCAGGTTTGCCCGTCGCGACACCGCAGCGATGAAGAGCAACCAGACCGGCCCCTTCGGGCCGGCCGGCTCAAGCGTTTCAGCGGCGCTCATTAGGACTTTGCGGACTTGAACGCGTCAAGGATGGCCTGACCGCGATCGCCGGTGGCTTCTAGCCAGTTCTGAACCACCGGATCGGCGGCAGTCTGCAAAAAGGCGAACATGTCCTGGGGCACTGCATCGGCGTGGGTGACGGTCATGCCGTTGTCGTCCATGACCTCATAGGCGCGGTCGATCGAGGCGCGCATCAGGTCCCAGTTGTATTTGTCGCATTCGGCACAGATCTGCTCGAGTGCTGCCTTGTCCTCGTCCGACAGTGCGTCATAGTCGTCCTTGTGGACATGCGCGACCGAAAGCGCCATGGCGTAATTGAGCTCGGTGAAATCGCTGACGTAATCCCAAAGCGTCAGCTTTTCGGCGCTTTCGCCCGATGTAAGCAACGCATCGATGCCGCCGGTGGAAAGCTGCGGCGTCAGATCCGACCAGGCGATCTGCAATGGTGCGGCCCCGGCAGCGGCAAGCGTGCGGGTCGAGTTGGCGTCATAGCTGCGGATCCGAAGGCCTTTCAGCGCCTCCGGGCTGGTGATGGGCATTTTGGCATGGATACCGCTTGGCGGGCTCGGCACGGCCCACAGCAACACCTGGTCGTAATCCGCGAACACCTTTGCATATTCGGGTTTTGTAATCTGCCAGAGCAACAGCGCCTCGTCCGGCGTCTGTGCGACGAAGGGCAGCGAACTCAGTTCAAACAGCGGATCGACACCGCCGAGCTGGGTCAGAACGGTGACAGCGGACTGAACGGCGCGATCCTCGACCGCATCGAACTGTTCAGCGGATTTGTAGCCCAACGTGCCGCCGCCGTGATATTGCACGGAAAGACGATCGCCGAGGCGCTCGCTGACCAGTTTGGCGAAATTGACGGCTGCCTTGCCGCTGAGATTGGCCTCGGTATATTCGTCGGCCATGTCCCAGCGCATGGTATCTGCAAAGGCAAGGTTGTGAAGTCCGCCACCCATTACGGCGCCAGTGGTCATCAACGTTGTTTTCAGAAATGTGCGGCGGTCTTGTTTCATGTTTTCCCCGTCTGCTGTGTTTGATTGCCGCAAGCCAGCACGGCCCACGACATTGATATTTGTCAGAGCATTGGCCAGACGGCGCTGGAGCGTCAATTATTTATTTTCCGAATGTTTTGAGAGGTTTTTCAGGTCTTGGCTCTGGCGGCGGGAGGGAAAACCAAAGAAGGTCGTCATCGCCCAATACAGACATCGGGGCGGCCATCGATGTCGACTATCAACTTATAGCTAAAATAAATAATTGAATTGTTTTAACAAACTTTCTTTTTTTAAGGGAAGAGCAACTCATCGGAGAGACTGCGGTTTCAGAAACCTCTTTATGTGCGAGCGAATTTTTCCGTAGCGGTTGGAAATCAACTTCATTTTGTCGGCGAGGGCGCGTGCAGGAACACGAGCGCCGTTGCATCATGGCTACTCCGGCAATGCCAAATCCATTGAATATAGGTCGTCCGAATGCTCACATCGCCCAAATCCTTCAGTTTCTCGCTTGCCGAACGGCCGACGTTTGCATCTACCGGCCTGCATAGCCGGATGATCGAGGAGGCACCGCGGAAGCTCTCCCTCGAACACGCCGGAAACAACGCCGATTGGCCCGAGACGCTCCGTGCCAAGCTGACCGAACTTCTCGGCATGCCGGACGAGAAGTCCGCTGGCAGGGTGGTGAAGGCGGTCGGAGAACGCGTCGACTGCGGCACGCATGACCGGCAGGATTTCATCTTCGAGGCGGAGACGGGCGCGGAAGTCCCCTGCGTGATGCTGCTGCCGAAGAATGTCGAAGGCCCGTTGCCGGTGATGATCTGCCTGCAGGGACACACCACCGGCATGCATATTTCACTCGGCGAGGTGGTGCATGACTGCGACGTCGATCATATCGGCGGCGACCGCGATTTCGCGATCCAGGCGGTAAACAACGGGTATGCAGCCATCGCGATGGAGCAACGCGCTTTCGGAATTCGCGGCGACGGTCGCGCCGATTGCTGCAGGCGCACCCTGGACCTGCCGATCAACGACGATAACAGGACATGCAAGCATCCGGCGATGACGGCTCTGCTTCTGGGACGTACCCTGCTTGGCGAAAGGGTGTTCGACGTCATCAGGGCCTGCGATGCAGTGGCCGAGTTCGAATTTCTCGACCCCGAGCGCATTCATGTTATGGGCAATTCCGGTGGCGGAACGGTCGCCTGGTATGCCGCCGCTCTCGAGCCGCGGTTGAAGGGTATCATTGCCGCCTCCTGCTTCGGCACAGTCGCCCGCAGCATCGGCGCCATCGATCACTGCACCGACAACTATATCCCCGGCATGCTGGAATGGTTCGACTTCCCGGATATCGCCGCCGCCATCGACGACACCAAAGTACTGATCGTCATGGGCCGTCACGACCCGCTTTTTCCGTATGAAGGCGTTCAAGAGGCTTTTGCAACGGCAGAGGCAATTTTCGAGCGGTTGGGAAAAGTTGGCGCGATCAAACTCGTCATCGGAGAGGGCGGCCATCGGTTTTACGCAGACGACGCCTGGCTCGCCTTCTCTGGTTTGCTCGCTACAAAACCATGATCAAGCATGTCTGTTCGCCTTTGAGCGGCTCTCCGGATTTTGAAAACACCTCGTCTTTGGCCTTGTGATGCATCTTCTCGCGGAAGTTGTCGATTTGCGCTTCAAGCTGAGACGCGGGCGGTTTTTTTGGAAAAACGTTATTCCGAGCAAGAAGCTCAGGAACTGAAGCGCACGGTCGCCGTAGAGGCGGTCCGGTTTACCCGCAACAAGAAGCTGAATTACCTGCTCGACAGGATTGGCCGATCGGCCGCCTGGCCTAAGAACCGGTGATCGCCGCAAAGTACCCCGCGAAATGTTGGCGCCCTCCTGCCTCGAAATGAAGCAGGAAGGCAGCAATCATCAATCGAATTGCAGCGATGACTTCAAAACGCTCGTCTGTTCGGGCCATCCCACCGGGAGGCGGCCAACCTCAGGTTTCGACGCTCGGATAATCCTTGCCGCGCCAGTGCTGCAGTTTTGCGGCCATTTCGCGTTGGAACGACAGCGGACCGCTCTTGCTCATATAGGGCTCGTCATAGATGCCGATGAAGATCGTCAGGTTGAGGAAGAAATGCGCGCCCATCTCGAACAGCGCCTGATAGTCATGGTTGACCAGCGCCTCGCGCTCCTCATCGGTCAGGGCGTGGACGGTGGAAGCCTCGACGTCATTGCCCAGAAGCTTCGGGCCGATCGACTGTTCCCAGGTGGCGACGAAGGTGCGCGGTTCGTCGATATAGCGCTGCAAGAGTTCCGGGTCGCGGTCGACCGTATAGAGGAACTTGTTGACGTAATATTTGCTCATGCCGCGGCCTCCTTGGGATACCAGGTGAAATAGGCTTCCATGGTGTGGAACAGGTCGAGATTGTCGACATAGTCCGCCCCTTCCGGGCCGGCCACGCCAAGCATCAGGATGAAGTTCAGGAAGCCATGGGTGGCATTGCCGCTCCGGGCCATGCTCTCATGGGTGACATTTTCGAGAATGGCGTCGATATCGCCGCTCTTCAGCCATTCGATCGCCTGCCGGTCGAATTCCGGATCCGGCCCCGTTTCCATGAACTGGCGCGGGCCGCCGAGCTCAAGCGAGAGATGCCCCGTGCCAATTGCGGCAACGCGCTTGTCGGACGGATAGTCGTCGATCGCCTTGCGGATCGCGCGGCCGAGCTCATAGAAGCGCTTCGGCGTGTGCAGGGGCGGCGCGAAGATGTTTGTGTAGATCGGCACGACCGGCAGATCGTTCTCAGGCCGCACGGTGATGATCGGGCAGATGATCGAATGGTCGATCTTCAGCTCATTGGAAAAGGCGAAGTCGAAGTTCTGGTTCATCAGGTGCTGGTGCATGAAGCGCGACATGGGCTCGTCACCCTCAAGCACATATTTCGGGATGCCGAATTCGCGTTCCTCATTGTAGAAGGTCGCGTCGTAGCGCTCCGCCTTGCCGATCAGGAATTGCGGGCAGTTGTCGAGGAAGATCTGGTGGAAATGATCGGAGCCGATCATCACCAGAACATCCGGTTCCGCCTTTGCCAGCGTTTCCCGGTAAGCCTCGATCTTGCGCTTCCATGTCGGCGCCTCGGGCATTTGTTGTTCGGGCGGCGCCGTGGTTGCCTTCAGGTAGAAGGGGTGGTGGGTCGACGCCAGTGTTGCAACGAGTTTTGCCAATTCTCTCTCCTCTTGTCGGATATCCTTGAGAGCCCGCGCGGTTGAAATCGCCGCGCGCGGGCTCATTCCCTCATCTCCCGGCCTGCCTTCTCAGTCGCCGAACAGCGAACGGGCGATGCCGGCCTTTTCGAAAATGTAATCGCGGCTCTTCTCCAGTTCGCCACGCAGATGGGCGATGTCGGCGCCAACAAGCTTGCCCTGCCATTTGCGCACCTTGCCCGCCACCAGCACGCTGTCGACATTCGAGCGCTCCATCAGGGTGACGACCGTGCCGGGCACGTTGTTGAGCGGCGCGACATTGAGCGCCTCGGCGTCGAGCAGGATGATGTCGGCATCCTTGCCCGGCGTCAGCGAGCCGGTGCGGCGGTCGAGCTTCAGGCCCTCCGCGCCGCCTATCGTGGCCGCGCGGATTGCCTGGCGGGCCGTCAGAAGGGCCGGATATTCCTCGCCGGCAAGCGCCTTTTCATTGGCGAACATGCGCTGCATGGTGACCATGGCGCGCATCTGGGTGAAGAAATCCGCTGTCATCGTGCATTCCACGTCGGTGGAGAGCGAAAGGCTCATGCCATAGTCGATGGCCTTCTGGATCGGCGGCGTGCCGTGGCGCATCTGCATTTCGATCGGCACGGACAGCGAGATATGGGCGCCGGCGTCGCGGGCATATTTCCAGCCGTCATCCGACATGCCGGTCATGTGGATGAAGATATTGTCCTCGCCGAACGCGCCGTTGGCGCCAAGCCCGTCAAATGTCGGCTGCATCCCGAATGTGCCGACCACATGCAGCGCAATCGGCAGGTCGAGATCGCGCCCGGTCTTCCAGGACTGTTCATGAAACGGCAGGTAGATCTCGCCGCCCATGATCATGGTCATGAGCTGGTCGTTCGATGAGAAATACTGTTCGCGCAGCCGCGCCGCGTCGCCCGGATATTGCGCGTCATCGCCCCAGCCTTCGAAATAGCCGAAGACGGAGCGGCGGCCCGAATCCTTCAGCGCCGAGATCACCGCATCCGAATGGGCCGGAGAGTGGTGAATCTGGCTGACATCCATCACCGTCGTCACCCCTGCATCGAGCTGCGACAGCGCGCCGAACAGCTCGTTGATGTAGACGTCCTCGGGCCGGTAGACGAGGGAGAAGGATTGCAGCACGGTCTCGTAATAGTTCTGGGCGTTCGCCGGCAGGCCGTCATTGATGAGGATGGCGTTGGCGAGCTGGCCGCGCAGCGCGGTCTCGAACTGATGGTGATGCGTGTCGATGAAACCGGGCATGACGATCTTGCCGGAAGCATCAATGACGATGGCGTCGTCCGCAGAAATGGTTTCCGCAATTTCGATGATGCGCGATCCCTCGATCAGGATATCGCCCTTTTCGAAGTCGCCGACGCTGTCATCCATGGAAAGGATAATGCCGTTCCTGATCAGCGTGCGCTGGCCTTCACGGCCGCATGCTTCCGGAACACCTTCGGCAACCGGCGTGGTGTGGGCCGATGCGCCCATGCCGCCGCCTGTGGGCCCGAAGTTCGGGTAGGGCAGATGGCGTCTGGAAATGTCACAAAGCCTGCACATGGTTTCTCCTCCCTTGAACCTGCGCGGAAAACCTTTCCCTCGGTCAGGTTCCCATTGTCGATTGCAGAACCGGATACCGGCTCATGGCATGCGCGATATGCGATGCCGCCTCCCTGAGCGCGGGCAACCGTTCTGCGATCATGCTTTCGGGCGTCACCATGCCGGTGTAGCCCGAGGTGTTAAGCGCCGCGATCGTGCGGCCTTCGAAATTCCTGATGGGAACCGCAAGCGCGGTGATGCCGTAGTCGAGTTGGTCGACGGTCGTCGCATAACCATCGGCGCGGACGGCCATGATTTTTTCGCGCAGAACCTCCGGATCGGTCACGGTCTTGGAGGTCAGCGCCTCGAGCTTCGCCGTCTGAAGATAATGTTCCAGCGCTTCGTCGGACTGCCCGGCGAGAAGCACGCGGCCGAGCGAGGTGGCGCCTGCCGGATAGCGCGCGCCGATGACGGCGGCGGCGCGGCGGGCGCGCTGCACCGAGACATGGGCGACATAGATCACATGATCGCCGTCCAGCGTGCCCACAGAAGACGCGTCGCCGAACTGTTCGACCAGCGCCCTCAGATTGGGCTGCAGCACCTCGTCGATATGAGCGGAGAAATAGAAGGCCGAACTCAGGGTCATCACCTTGGGACGCAGGTGAAAATGCTTGTTGGTCTGGCCGACATAGCCGAGCGTCTGCAGCGTGATCAGGCTGCGGCGGGCGGCTGCCGGCGAAAGGCCGACGCGGCGCGCCACCTCGCTCAGCGTCATCTCGGAATGGGCGGCGTCGAAGCATTCGAGGATCGCAAGCCCCTTGGCAAGCGCCTCCACGAATTCGGCAGGCCTGTCGCTGTCTTCGACGAATTTCAGAATTTCAGCCACGTCAGTTTTCCTCAAGAACAAGATCCCTAAGGCGCCAGAGTGGGTGAGCCGCGTGATGAAAACAAGGCTCATTCCCTCCGTACGGGACCTGATCTTCCTCCCGATGAAGGCGGCTTGCCAATCCTCCTGACCGGGCATTGCGCTTTCAACTTGACGCTAGACTAATTGCTCTCTACGATTTCGGCAAGAGGAAATTATTTCGCATACCGAAAAAGGAGTTTGTTGTGCGAATTGGAAAGCAAGACGGCGCCTTCACTGCAATTGCTGAATCCGATGCAGACAGCATCACCGTGCGCGGCCATGACCTGTGCAACGACCTGATCGGCAAAATCGATTTCAGCGACTATTTCTGGCTTCTCGTGACCGGTGAAAAGCCGAATGCCGCCCAGCGCCGCATGATGGATTCCTGCCTTGTGGCCATTGCCGAGCATGGTCTCGTCCCCAGCGTCCAGGCCGCGCGCATGACGCTTGCCGCGGGGCCCGATGCCTGGCAGGGCGCGATGGCGGCCGGCATTCTCGGCATGGGCAGCGTGGTTGCCGGGTCTTCGGAACAGGCCGGCCGCTTTCTCGTCTCCGTTGTCGAGGCCGCAGACAAGATGGGCGGCGATATCGAAAAGGCGGCAACCGAAGCCGTGACCCAGCTCAAGGCCGAACGCCAGAAGGTGCCGGGCCTTGGCCATCCCCAGCACTCCGGCGGCGACCCGCGCGCCAACAGGCTGCTTGCGATCGCCGACGAGGAGGGCATTACCGGCCGCTATATCGAAGCGCTTCGCGCGCTTGCCGATGTCGCGCCCAAGATCGTCAACCGTCCGCTGCCAATCAATGTGTCCGGCGCCATCCCGGCGACAATCCTTGATGCCGGCTGGCCGGTCGATGCGTTGAAGGCGGTGCCGATCCTCGCCCGCACAGCCGGTCTTTCCGCGCACCTTCTGGAAGAGAGCCGGCGTTCCATCGGTTTCATCATGTCGCACAAGGCGGATCTTGCGATCGAATATGACGGCGAGAAACCCAAGGACAAGAACGCGGAATAGGGAGAAGCCGGGTGGTCAAGATTCTCAAGAACATAAGGGTTATCGAACTCGGCACCTATATCACCGGGCCGGCCGCCGCCATGCATCTTGGCGATCTCGGCGCCGATGTGATCAAGGTGGAGCGTCCGGGAGCAGGCGATCCCTTCCGCGCCTTCAAGGGCGGTCTCTATTCGCCGCATTACCAGACCTATAACCGCAACAAGCGTTCGATCGCGATCGATACCAAGGATCCGGACGAACTGGCGTTTCTGCGTGATCTCGTCTCGACAGCCGATGTTTTCATCCAGAATTTCAGGCCGGGCGTTGCCGAACGTCTGGGCGTGGGCGAAGCTGATCTGCGCAAGGTCAAACCCGATCTGATCTATTGCGCGATTTCCGGTTTCGGCCAGTCCGGCCCGGCGCGCGACCGCCCGGCCTTTGATACCGTGGCCCAGGCGGCCAGCGGTTTCCTGCGGCTTGTGACGCCGCCGACCAATCCGCGGGTCATCGGCCCCGCGATTGCCGACGCGCTCACCGGGCAATATGCGGCCATGGCGATTCTCGCCGCGCTTCTGGAGCGCGCAAGCACCGGCAAGGGCCGCCGCATCGATATCTCGATGCTGGAGGCCATGACCCATTTCAACCTCGACAGCTTCACGCATTATTTCGCCGTGGACGAGATCATGGGCCCGCTCTCTCGGCCGACCGTTTCGCAGAGCTACACATTCGAGTGTTCGGACGGCAAATGGGTGGCGATCCACATGTCCTCGCCGGCCAAATTCTGGGAAGGGCTGTTGAAGGCGACAGGGCAGGAGCAGCTTGCCGACGACCCCCGTTTTGCCGAACGGCTGGAGCGCATCCAGCATCAGGATGACCTCATCGAAATCCTGACGCCGGTCTTCCAGTCGATGACGCGCGACGCATGGTGCGAAAAGCTGCTTGAGGAAGGGGTACCCCACGCGCCGGCCTATGATTCCGATGAAGCGCTCGATGATCCGCAGGCGCAGCACCTGAAGATCGCCGTCGAGATGGATCACCCGGAAAAGGGGAAGACCAAGACGGTGCGACCGCCCTACAGCTTCGACGAGCAGGTGGAGACAGACATTGTCGCGCCACCATTGCTCGACCAGCACGGTGCGGAGATACGCGCCGAGATTGCCCGCCGCAAGGCGGGCTGACGCGCGCATTTCGTCGCGGACTGAGGGAGGAGATGACCGGCATGCAAGAGACAGAGACCGTTCCGGCAGCAGCCGTGATGGAGGCCAGCAAGGCCATGCTGCAGAAAAAGCTGTTCGCCATCTTCACCGAAGCGACGAACGGCATGGGGCCGGTGTTTGAGAACATGGAGGCCCATCTCGCCTATCAGGTCGGGCTGGAACGGGATGGCGTGCTCTATGCCGCAGGCCCGCTCTTTTCCGATGACGGCGAGCGCTGGGCAGGCGAGGGCATGGTGGTCATCCGCGCCGAAAGTGCGGAAGCCGCGACCGAAATCGCCCGCAATGATCCCATGCACAAGGCGGGTGCCAGACGGTTCAGGGTGCGTCCCTGGATGATCAATGAAGGGCGGGTTTCAATCCGGCTCGATTATTCGACACAGACATTCGTGATGGACTGAACGCATCTTTCGGGAGGAGCAAAAATGCGTAATTTTCTCAGACTGACAACTGCCGTCATGCTGGCGATACCTTCGGCGGCCTTGGCGCAAGAAAACATCAACCTGACGGTGGCCTCCAGCCACCCGACGGTGATCCCGTGGGTCGGCATGATCCAGACCCATTTCATGGCAAAAGCCGATGAGATTCTCGCCGAGACCGGCGACTACAAGATCAACTGGAACGAGGCTTTCGGCGGCCAGCTCTACAAGGCCAATGCCACGCTTTCATCCGTCGAAGAAGGCATTACCGATATCGGTTGGGTATTCTCGCTGCTGGAGCCGGCCAAGCTGCCGCTCAGCCAGGCAACGAGCTATGCGCCGTTCTCCACCGCCAATCCGCAGCTTCAGCTCGAGGTGATGGAAGACCTGATGGAGAACAACGAGGCCTTCCGCGAGGAATGGGAACAGTACAATCTCAAGGTTCTCGGCCTGACCGGCACCGATATGTACGACATCTATACCAAGGAGCCGATCGAGGGCATCGCCGATATCGAGGGCATGAAGATCTCAGCCCCTGGTGTGCTCGGCACTTGGCTGCGCGGCACCGGCGCCAATGCCGTGGACGGCGCGCTCACCACCTTCTACACCGACATCCAGACCGGCGTTTCCGACGGCGTGCTGACGCTCGCGCTCGGAGCCAAGCCAGCGAAGCTCTATGAGGTCGCGCCCTATCTCAACCGCTTCGATGCGGCCGTGTCCTTCTCGGGCGCGATCGCGATCAACCGCGATGTCTGGGACACGCTGCCGGAAGAAGTTCAGGATGCGATGATCGAGGCCGGCAAATATTATACCGCGGCCCACGGCAAGCAGTTGCTGGAAGGCCATGAGGCAGCCCTGACCGATATGGTCGCGTTGGGCGCGGACCAGAACCCGCCGGTAACGCTTGTCGAGATGCCCGAGGCAGAGCGCGAAGCCTGGGTTGCGATGCTGCCGGATCTTGCCGGTGAATGGGCGGACAACCTGGAAGCGCAGGGACTTCCCGCCCGCGAGTTCCTGAGCGCCTATATGGACGGCCTGCGCGAGCGTGGTGAAACGCCCATGCGCGACTGGGACCAGTAGGCGCGCACGCATATGTCGTCCGCAACTGAAAACGCCCGCCAGCCCGGCGGGCGCTCCCCGAACGCCCTTGCCCGGGCGTGGCAGGTCCTCGTCGATGGTCTTGCCGCGCTCGGCACGGTGCTCATTCTTGTGCTGATGCTGGTCATCTCCGCCGATATCTTCATGCGCAACCTGCTGGGCTCCTCGCTGCCGCTGGTCTCCGAGCTTGGCGCGCTTCTTCTGGTGATGATCGTGTCGCTTCAGCTTGCCACCACCATCCGCGCCGACAGGCTCGCCCGGACCGAGATTTTCTTTCCCGGCTTCAGGCTGAAACGGCCGGTGGCCGGCAGCATACTGTCGGCGCTCTTCAACCTGACGGGCGCGGCGATGATCGGCCTCATAGCATGGTCCAGCTTTCTGATCCTTCAGAAGGATTGGACATCGGGGGAGTATATCGGCGTTTCCGGCATTGCGACGCTGCCGGTCTGGCCGTTCCGCGCCTTCATCGTTTTCGGGGTCGCCGTTGCCGCATGCGAGTTTCTGTTTCGGGCGGTCGGCGACATTGCCGCCTCTTTTAAAGCCGGGGAGCGACCATGAGTCCGCTTGAAATCGGAGGTCTGGCGGTCGCCGCCCTGCTGGTGCTGATCTATCTCGGCATGCCCATCGGCGTCAGCATGCTGTTCGTTTCCTTTGTCGGCGTTTCTGCCATTCGCGGCGAGGTTGTCTCCATGCGCATGCTCGGCGCTGTCGCGAACAATTCGCTCAGGGAATATCTCTACGCCATCGTGCCGCTCTTCGTGCTGATGGGGCTTCTGGTAACGGTCTCGAAGGTCGGCAAGGATACGTTCGACGTGTTCCAGCGGCTGATGGGACGAATCACCGCGGGGCTCGGCATCGCGACCGTGTTCGCCAACGCGGTCTTCGCCGCCATTACCGGCGTTTCGATTGCGTCTGCCACCGTCTTCAGCCGGGTCGCCGTGCCGGAAATGACGCGCCATGGCTATACCGCCAAATTCGCCACCGGGGTCGTCGCCGGCTCGTCCGTTCTCGGCATGCTGATCCCGCCGTCATTGCTGATGATCGTCTATGCGGTACTCGCCGAGGAATCGGTTGGCCGGATGTTTCTCGCGGGCGTCGGACCTGGCGTCCTGCTAGCCATCGCCTTCTCGATCACCATATTTCTGCTGGCGTGGCTGAAGCCGGATTTTGTCTTCACGGCGGAAAAGCCGGTGCTGGAGGAAGAGGAAATCGGCTGGCTGGCGCTTGTTCGCAAGGCCGTGCCGATCGTCTTCCTGATGGTTCTGGTGCTCGGCGGACTGTATGGCGGTTTCCTCAACCCGACTGAGGCAGGCGCTGCCGGTGCGCTTGGCGCATTGCTGATCGCGCTCTTGCGCCGCTCGCTGACGCCGCGCTCGTTCTGGCGGCTTCTTGTCGAGACCGGGCAGATTACCGTCTCGGTTCTGTTCCTGATCCTGGCCGCGACCTTTTTCAGCCGCATGCTGGCGCTTTCCGGCGTGCCGCGGTATCTCGCCGAAACCCTGCTCTCCGGTCCGATCGGTCCCTATGGTTTCCTGCTTATCTATCTGCTGCTGATCATCGCGCTTGGCTGCCTTATCGATTCCATCTCGATCATGCTGATCCTGCTGCCGATTGCGCTTCCGGTCGCAGAGGCCGCCGGGTTCGATCTGATCTGGTTCGGGGTGCTGACGGTGGTGGCCGTGGAGGTCGGGCTGCTGACGCCGCCCTTCGGCCTGTCGGTCTACATCATCAAGACCGCCGTCGAGGACCGATCGCTGAAGGTCTCGGATATCTTCAGGGGCACCATGCCCTTCGTCGGCGCCATGCTGGTATCACTCGCCCTGATCGTCGCATTTCCGTCGATTGCGACATGGTTTGCACGGCTTTAGAGCCTCAGGTGGGATAACCGGTTGTCCGCACGAGATCGGCGGCGCAAAAGTCGGCCACGATCCAGAATGTCTGAACGCGAACTGGTCCACGACCCTTGCCGAGGCGCGAGAAAAGTTGGAGGATTGGCGTAGCCACTATACCGGCATCATCCTCCTTCCGCGATCGGATAAAACGTACCGATCGCGTTGCGTAATCCCGGTGGCGCCGCCAGCCCTCCGACGTGATGCGAGCAGGGAAAACTAACAGTCGGCGTTCCAAGGGATGGGCGCACTGCAGAAAACCCACGGCCCTCCCGAAAAACAGCGCCTTGAATCAATCTTGGACAGCAATTTCGACAAGCGACTTGAACTCGGTATCACCGTCCACATCCCCACCGCCCGCTCGCGGACTTCAAGACGCCGGCATCAGGCGGCGATGTCTTGATAAAACCGCAACGACGTCTGGAGACCAGAGCGCGTCCAGGAAAAGTGGATACCGGTTTTCCGTCCGGACGCGCGTAATAAAAAGATAGAGGATTTCCGGTGATCCGGTTTTTTCACCGGAAATCCTCAAGCAACCGAACAGACAGGCTCTGCCGGAGCGCGGCAAGCGCCGCTCAGAACCGGCTCGCGGCGGCGGCCGCGTCCCGTGCCAGTTCCTCGAATGCGTTTTCGACAAGGGTTCTGAAGGCTTTCAGGAGCGGCGTCGATTCGATTGCGTTGTGCGTTATGAGGCCGAAGGGAACGATCGGCATTTCCGCCGGTATCGACACGATCTTCAGCCGTTGCGATCGAAGGTGCGGGAGCACGGTCACGATCGGCAGCACGGCAAGCGAGTCGATCGACAGCAGCATGTTGAACAGCGCATTGCCGGATTTGACGGAGGAAACGCTTTCGCGGCGCGTCACGCCCATTCGGGTGAAGGCGTTGAGGGCGTAGCTCTGCAGAATGCTCTCGCCGGCGTGGTCGAGCCAGAGCGCCTCATCGAAAAACTGGCGCAGGCTGATATCCGTGGGCAGGCGATACTCCTGCCGGGCGACGATCGCATGGGTGACATCCATGAGGTGGCTCTGGGGCATGCCGTCCGAGGTGCCGGTCGTTGCCATCGGAACCAGAGCGATATCCAGTTTCCGCTCGAACACGCGATCACGCAGCTCGGGCGCGTAGCCCGTCTCCAGTTCGAAGCTGACAAGCGGGTTCTCATCATGGAAACGCAGCACGAGTTGGGCAAGCACGTCCTCGCAGAAGAACGGCGGCGCCCCGACGCGCAGGCGCCCGAGCCGCCCCTGCTTGATCATCTGCGCCTTCTGCGAGGCGTCCTCCACGATCGTCCGCAGCTGCCGGCCGCTGGCGGCCAGCTGCCTGCCGGTCTCGGTCGGCTCGAGCGGCCGGCCTCGCCGCAACAACAGGGCCTGTCCAAGGCGCGCTTCAAGCGCGGCAACCGTCTTGCTGACCGCCGGCTGGGCAATTCCCAGGACCCGCCCCGCGCGCGAAAATGACCCCTGTTCCACGAGTGTCGCAAAAAGAATGAGGTGGCGGGGGTCGAGCTTCACGCGCGCTCCTTGCTGTTTTTAGTATTCCATAAGGGAATAAAAACTTGCGATTATACAATTTGCAAGAATTTTTAGACTCCTGCAGTCTGAACACGGACATTCGTGGGGGAGGAGACCTGGCGGATGTTCCGGGAGGATATCGCCAGATGAAAGCAGACGTTTCCAGGACGCGCTGGGACCTCAGATTGTTGCGGGGTATAACCGCGCTCTTTCTGTTCGCCATGATGGCGGTCACCTTTGCCGATGTGGTCGGCCGCTACCTTTTTTCGGCGCCGATCTACGGCGCGGCCGAAATCATCCAAGTCATGCTGGCCATCACCATTTTCAGCGCCATGGGGCTTGTTTCCCATCAGGACCAGCATATCGCGGTTGACGTCTTCGACCAGCCGCTGTCGCGAATGTTCGGCCGCTCGCGCGACATCGTCATCGGCGCCGTCTCGACCATCGGCCTCCTCCTGATAAGCGTCGAGCTGGCGCGCAACGGGGTCGATGCGATCCGCATGGGACGCGTGACGGTCGTTCTCGAATTCTCAAGCGCCTGGATGTCTCTGCCCGGTGCGGTGCTCTGCGCCGTCGCCGCCGGACTGCAAATAACCACGTCGGTGCGCAAGAAATGACGACAGCGCTCATCGGTTTCGCGATTGTACTGCTTCTCTGTTTCTTCGGTGTCCGCGTCGGCTTCGCGACCCTTTTCGTGGGCGTTGCCGGCTTTGCCCTGCAGCGCGGGCTCGGGGCCGCGCTGACCATGACCGGCAGCCAGATCATCGAGACGGCGACGAACTACAACCTCTCCATCATCCCGCTGTTCGTCCTCATGGGCGCCTTTATCTACCGCGCCGACATATCCACGGACCTGTACGAAGCCGCCCACGCCAGGCTCGGCCACCTTCGCGGCGGTCTGGCGCAATCAACAGTGCTTGCCTGCGCCGCCTTCTCTGCCGTCTGCGGCTCCTCGCTGGCGACGGCCGCCACCATGACGCGGGTGGCGCTGCCGTCGATGCGCGCCTACCGCTACTCGGATCGTCTTGCCACCGGCACGATCGCGGCGGGAGGAACTCTGGGCATCATGATCCCGCCCTCGGTTCCGCTGGTGATCTACGGCATCATCGCGGAACAGGACATCGGCACCTTGTTCATTGCCGGCATCCTGCCGGGACTGCTTCTCGTCACCGCCTTCCTGCTCACGGTCGCGATTTGGACGACGCTGAACCCGCAAGCCGGCCCCGCAAGAACGGGCGCACCGGCCGCGCGCAAACGCGGCGCGGGCGGTTCGGTGATCGCCGTGCTGCTTCTCTTCGTCTTCGTGCTCGGCGGCATTTACGCCAGCATATTCACGCCGACCGAGGCCGCGGGCATCGGCGCGACCGGCGCGGCGGCAATCGCCTTCGCGCGCGGAAGCCTGCGCTCCCTGTCCGTCTGGGTGGAGATCCTGGTCGAGGCGGCTGTGACGACGGCGGCATTGTTCATGATCATTTTCGGCACGCTGGTTTTCGCGCAGTTCATCAATCTGTCCGGCATGCCCTTCGACCTGATGTTCCTTGTGGAGGATATGGGGCTCAGCCCCCTCGGTCTGGTGGCCAGCATCGCGCTGATCGCCCTGCTGCTCGGGATGTTCTTCGAATCGCTCGGCATCCTTCTCCTGATCGTGCCGGTCTTCCTGCCCGCGCTGATCGCCGCCGATGTCGATCTGATCTGGTTCGGCATCGTCGTGGTCATGGTCACCGAGCTCGGCCTCATCACGCCGCCCATCGGAATGAATGTCTTCGTGGTGCGAAGCGTGATGTCGGACGTCCGGCTTGCAAGCATCTTCGTCGGGGTGATGCCGTTCGTGGCGGCGCTCATCGCGGTGCTTGTTCTCATTTTGGTGTTTCCGGCCATCGCAACCATGCTGCCGGACTTCGCCAATACGCCATAACCTGAACAATAAATCGAAACGGGAGGAACAACATGAACACGACGAGCAGACTGGCATGCGCCCTCGCGGGCGCCATGGCCCTCACCGGGGCCGTTACCCAAACGGCGAGCGCACAGACGCGGATCTTGCTGAACTGCTTCTTTCCGCCCCAGCACTTCATCTGTCAGGACGTTCTTGGCGGCTGGGCGAAGGATGTCACGGAGGCGACCGATTCCCGCGTCCGCGTCGCCATCCTGCCGCAGACTATGGCGCCGCCGCCCGAGCAGCTGATATCGGCGCGCGCCGGCGTCTTCGACGCCGCGATCCAGATGAACGGCTTCATCGAGAACGAAGTCACCGGAACGCAGGTTTCGCAGCTTCCGTTCACCGGCGTTTCCGACGGGCGGGCCAATTCGCTGGCGCTGTGGAACACCTACGAGAAATACCTGTCTTCCAACGACGAATATGACGGTGTCGAGCTCCTCGGTCTGTTCGTGGCGCCGGGCGCCGATTTCTATTCCCTGACGGATGAGCCTATTCGCTCGCTCGAAGACATGAAGTCGATGAAGATGTGGGCGACGCCGGGCGCGACGGCGGAAATCCTGAAGCAGGCAGGCTCGGCCGTGGTCGCCGGCCCGGCGGTTCAGATGACCGAACTCATCCAGCGCGGCGTGGTCGACGGTTTCGTCGGCATTCCGGCGTCCGATGCCGTGGCGTTCAACGTGATGCCCTCGGCGAAATCGGCGACCGTTACCCGCCTGAAGATCAACACGCCCACCTTCTCGTTCTTCATCAATGACGACACCTGGGCAAAGATCGACCCGGCCGATCAGGAGAAGATCCGCGCGCTGTCGGGCGCCGCCTTCGCCGAGCGCGCCGGCAGCATCTGGACCGGAATCGAGGAAAAGGCGCTGGCCGAGCGGGAAGAAAAGATCGAGGTGATCGAGGCGCCGGAGGCGTTCGAAGCGGAGCTGACGGCGGCGGGACAGACCTGGTCCGATAAATGGATCGAATCGGCCAATGCCAAGGGGATCGACGGTGCGGCGGCTCTCGACTTCTACAAGTCCGAAGTGGTTCGCCTGTCAAAATGACAAACCGCGGAGAGCGGTGTTCCTCAGATTAATGCCAGGTGAAGCGGACAAAGGTTCACCGTCCGGTACTGCATAAAACATAGAAAGTGAGCGGTTCCGCGTTCCGCGAAAGGCGGAACCGCTCTGGAAGCGAGTCCATCATGACAAAACCCCGAAACGTCCTCTGGATCATGGCAGACCAGCTTCGCTGGGACTACCTCTCCTGTTACGGACACCCGCACCTGAAGACGCCGAACCTCGATCGGCTTGCCGCGCGGGGCGTCCGGTTCAACAAGGCCTATGTGCAGTCACCGTTCTGCGGGCCGTCGCGCATGTCGAGCTATACCGGACGCTACTGCCGTTCGCATGGCTCGACATGGAACGGCTTTCCGCTGCGCGTGGGCGAACCGACCCTGGGCGATCATCTGCGCGAGATCGGCGTGCGCCCGGCAATCGTCGGCAAGACCCACATGGTCGCCGACGAACAGGGCATGGAGTGGCTCGGCATAGACCCGCAATCCACGATCGGCATCCATATTTCCGAATGCGGCTTCGAACCGTTCGAACGCGACGACGGCATGCACCCTTACGGTCCCTACGACCCGGATGTTGCCTATCAGGATGCGTTGCGCGAAGCGGGCATCGACAGCGACAACCCCTGGGAAGAGCACGCCAACGCGGCGCTTGGAGAGGATGGCGAGCGGCTTTCGGGCTGGCTGCTGAAATACTCCAACCTGCCGGCGGACATTCCGGAAGAGCTTTCGGAAACGCCCTATATGACCCGGCGCGCGATGGATTTCATGGCGCAGGCCGGAGACCAACCTTGGCTCTGCCACCTGTCCTTCATCAAGCCGCACTGGCCCTATATCGTGCCCGCGCCCTACCATGACATGTATGGCAAGGAGCACGTCGTCCCGCCGATTCGGTCCGACGCCGAGAAGGAGACGGACCATCCGGTGTTTCGGGCCTATCTCGAATCGCGCATCTGCAGGACATTCGCGCGCGACGAGGTGCGCGAGCGGGTGATCCCGGCCTATATGGGGCTGATCAAGCAGATCGACGACCAGATGGGCATTCTGTTTTCCTGGATGGAAGAACGCGGCCTGATGGACAATACGATGATCGTGTTCACCTCCGACCATGGCGATTATCTCGGCGATCACTGGATGGGCGAGAAGGACCTGTTTCACGACCAGTCCGTGCGCGTGCCTCTCATCGTCTATGATCCGCGCCGTGAGGCCGACGCCACGCGCGGCACGGTCTGCGAGGAGCTTGTGGAATCGATCGATCTCGCGCCCACTTTCCTCCGGTTCTTCGGCGGCAAGGACAAGCCGCACATCATGGAGGGGCGGCCGCTCGATCCGCTGCTCCACAAGACGGGACCGACGCAGACATGGCGCCGCTACGCGATCTCGGAGTATGACTATGCGACCCGCGAGGCGCGAAAGATCATCGGCAACCCGCAGGAAGATGCGCGGCTGATCATGATACGCGATCAGCGCTGGAAGTACGTGCATGCCGAAGGCTTCCGGCCGATGCTGTTCGACCTTGAGGCGGACCCGCTGGAGCTGAACGATCTGGGCGGAAGCCAACAGGAAGAGCACGTCTTGCAGCGGGCGACCATGTCGCAGGCCCTGTTCGCCTGGTCACGGCAGCACCATAACCGCATCACCCTGTCTCCCGATCGCATTGAGGCGATGACGGGCAGGGAGCCGCCCGGCATCCTCATCGGCTTCTGGGATGAGCAGGAGTTCGAGGCCGAATTCGGAAAACCGTTCGCGGACCGCCCCTAGGTGTGAACCCTCCAGGGCTGAAATGGAAGCGGCTCTGTTTGCCCAACCGGTCGTCCCAAGTGCGGCAGCGCCCACGGCAGGTCGCTTATCCGAATGCGCGCTGCTCGCTCGATGCCCCACAGACGGCCCCAGTTCGACGGCGGCTTCGTGGCCGCTTACCGTAGGACATCTTTGGCGCGCTGGCGGCGCTGCTTGTGTGCTCCTCAACTGCTCAAAGTGGCAGCTTTTGCGCGTCAACACCGAACCTTGCGTCTGCAGCAAAACGCGAGGAGATTACTCTTACCGTGGCGAACCTTTCGACGCATGGTGCGAGCGAATAGCAAAGTGAACCCCTCACGTCTTGGTCCATACGACGGAAGGGATTGAACGAATGGTATCTTCAACATGACGCTGCAAGAATTCTATCACGCCTACATAGGTTGCCTGAATCGACAAGATTGGGATGAACTGGGGCGGTACGTTTCCGAGGATGTCAAACACAATGGTCGGTCGTTTGGGCTGTCAGGCTACCGCTCGATGCTGGTCAAAGACTTCGAGGACATACCAGACCTGCATTTTGTCATAGATCGTCTGGCATGCGACCCACCCCTTATTGCGGCGAGGTTGATGTTTGATTGCTCACCAAAGGGCGATTTCCTTGGCTTGAAGATCAATGGCCGGCGCATTTCCTTCGCAGAAAACGTGTTCTACGAGGTGAAGGGCGGCAAGATAGCCGTTGTGTTCTCCGCGATCGATAAAACCGCGATCGAACGTCAGATCGCTTGAGCCGCCTTTTGCGACAATGACCGGTTGGGTCCGGACGCCGATGCGACTAAACAGTCGCGATGGCGACCGTTTTCCGGGTCTTGATCGCCGAAACCCGACAGCCTATGCCCGGTCCCATTCCGTTTCCTCTCATCGCCCGGCAAACCGCGCCTTCGCGGCATCCGTCACGGGCGTGTAGAGCGCTACGCGGGTGCCGTCGGGATCGGCCATCTGCATGGAGCGGTTGCCCCACGGCATGTCCTTGGGCTCATGAATGATTTCAACGAGGTCTTTCAGACGTTCGAACTCGGCGTCCACATCGGCGACCATGAATTCGAGAATGGCTGTGCGGTTGGCACTCGGCTCCGTGCTGCCTTCCTTGAACAGGGCGACGGTCGCCGCGCTGCCGATTGCGAGGGTTGCCCCGGGGGTGACAATCTCGGCGAAGACCGGGGCGAGCCAGTCGCCCTGATAGCCCGTTACCAATTCGTAGAAGGCGACCATTGCGGCGATGTCGGAGGCAATGAGGCGGGTGGATGCGAATTTCATGATCTGTTCCTTTTGAAACGATTGTCTTGAAGGCGTTGTTGCTGCCCTTGATTTCTGACATAGCCATGCTGACACCCTTGTGGCAGCAGGAGTCACCAGGCATGCGAAAAGCGGAACGACTTTTTCAGATCATCCAGATTCTTCGGCGCTCGACGCGACCCGTCACCGCCTCCGCCATTGCTGAAGAGCTCGAAGTCTCCAAACGCACCGTCTATCGTGATGTCGCGCATCTGATTGGGCAGCGCGTGCCGATCGATGGCGAAGCCGGCCTCGGCTACGTTCTCGACGCCGGCTATGACATGCCGCCGCTTATGCTGACACCCGACGAGATCGAGGCCGTGATGCTCGGGCTTCAGATGGTCAAAAAACTCGGCGACGCAGCGCTGGACACTGCGGCTGACGATGTGTTGGCAAAGATCACATCAGTGGTGCCCGAGACGTTTCTTCCCTATATCGCCCAGCCTGCCGTCGGCATCAGGGCGGACGTTGATGAATTTGCAGGCTCTCAAGACACGCGGCCGCTCAGGGCTGCGATCCGGGACGGGCATAAGCTGAAGATCGAATATCGTTCGGCCGATGGGGTGACCACCACCCGGATCGTCTGGCCCGTCCTTCTCGGCTATGCCGATCGGCACAGCCTTCTGATCGCCTGGTGCGAGCGCCGGCAGGCCTTCCGGCATTTTCGAACGGAGCGTATGGCGCGCGTGGAGGTGCTTGACGAGGCCATCGGTGTGTCGCGCAGCAAACTGAGGGCGCAGTGGTTAACGTGGCGCGAGGAGGAGCGGAGAAAAGTTGCGCTGAAGACCGAATACCTGCAATCACCCGAGAAATCGCAGTCTGACAGTTGATCGCAAGACAATCTGCGGCCGATGCTTCTGCGCAGCGAAGGAAGCGTCCAACCCCAATGGATCGACTAGGAATTGCGCATGGAAAACCCCGTCTCTGGTCCCCGTGACCGCATTCTCGACACGGCTGACAAAGTCGCCAATGATCGAAGTTGCCTCCCTGGTGCCGGGACCGAGGCGCTCGCTGGTACCCGTATTCAGTTCCGCGCCATTCATCGCACAGCGGATCCTCGCGGCTGGCCAGGCGTACTTCGAAGTTGGCCCGGTCACGACCTATTGTCGCGTCGATGCCAGGGGGCGTTTGATTTTCGGGGAAGGAGTGGATGCGCGTTGCGGAGGGCCCCGGCGCACTTTCCGTGAAGTCTGACGACATCCAGTTTGTACTCCATTCGCATCTTCATCTCGGACATTCCGGCGCCTGCGGCAACTTTCCCCAGGCCCGTCGCCTTGTGTAGCGCCGCGAGATGGACTGGGCGCTTGCCGCCGACTGGTCCATGCAGGTCGGTTCTATCAAGAGCGTCCTCACCAAGGACGGCATCACCTGTGATGATGGAAGACGAAGACCAGTACGACTGAATGGATCACGTTAGAGCCGACCGCGCCTATGACGATGCGGGCCGGCTTGTGGCCCGCAATGTCGATGGCGCCGTCATCGCGGACCCCAAGGCAATTGCGCGACGCGTGACCCAGGCAATCGTTGAAGGCACGATCGACACGATCAGCGGCAACACCATCCACACAAAGGTGCATTCCATCCTGGTCCATAGCGATACGCCCAAGGCTGTCGATCTCGGACGCTCGATCCGAGCTGCTGTCGAGGCGGCGGGCTTAACGGTATCAGGCCTGAGCCAACATCCAGGGCTCTGACTGACGCGTCTGATCGATATCGCCAAGACCGGGCACTACAGCTCCGTCTTCTCGGCGGCCGAAGCCTTCGCGGCGCTCTACTACGATGTCATGAACATTCGCCGGGGCGAGCCGGACTGGGCCGGGCGCGACCGGTTCACGATCGGCAAGGGCCATGCAGCCGTCGGCATGTTCCCGATCTTCGCCGATCTCGGTTTCTTCCCTGCCGAATGGCTCGACAGCTACACCCGTCTCGGCAGTCCGCTCGGCGATCATCCGGACATGCGCAAGGTTCCGGGCGTGGACTTCTCCTCTGGCTCCATCGGCCACGCGCTTTCAAATGGTCTCGGCATCGCGCTTGCACAGCGCTGGACCGGTGAGAACTACAAGGTGTTCTGCATGATGGGCGATGGCGAAATGCAGGAAGGCCAGGTCTGGGAAGCAGCGCTTTGCGCTGCCCAGTACAAGGTGAAGGACCTGATCGCGATTGTGGACCGCAATGGCTATCAGCTCGACGGTAAGGTCGATGACGTGATGAACATCGAGCCGCTGGACGAGAAGTGGCGCTCCTTCGGCTGGGAAGTCCACACTGTCGACGGTCACGACATTGCCGCCCTGACGGAACTCCTGCGCCGCGTCCGCGCCGATGAAACGCGCGAGGGTCCGGTCTGCATCATCTCCCGCACGCTGAAGGGCAAGGGCGTCTCCTACATGGAGACCGAAGCAGGCTGGCATCTGGGATGGCTCGACAAGCCGGACGCCGACGCTGCCATAGAAGAAATCAATTCGAAGGTGATCTGAGATGAGTGCGCTGAAGTCTGGACGTTCGACTCGGCGGAGCGTTCGTCACTGAAATGAGCGAGAATGACGGGCCGTTCGTGCCGCACCTCTCGGCCTGCTTTCTCGATGTGCTGGCCGGGAGACGCATCATCTACACAAACGCGCCGACCGGAGGCTGGCGACCTGCCGCAAACGGCTTTGTGCCGGCGATCATCACCCTTTCCGATCATCCAGACGGCACGCATTACCGCGCGCAAGCGCTGCATAAAAGTCGTGCCGATCGTGAGAAACATGAAGAACTCGGGTTTCACGATGGCTGGGGCACCGTGGTGGCGCAACTGGCAGAACTCGCCGAGACCAAGTCATAGTGGCAAGAGAGACTGGAGCGCCTTCGGTCAAGGTGGAAGCGTCCTGCGCCAGAACCATAGCCGAAGGTGCAGTGGTTGGGATACTTGCTCGGCATGATCTGTTGCACACCCGTTTGTATCGACATAACGAGGAGAACGATCGCACGGCCAGACCGATCTGGCCCATTTGGCGGTAGAATGAAACTCGGTTGCGATGATGAAATCAATGACAATCACAGGGCGTCTGATCCGCGCTATCGGGCCCGCGATGGCGCCCATTTCCCTTCGGGAATCCGATCGAATAGGCGTTCGCCAAAATCAAACACTGGATGCGGATGAGTCAAAAGCGAACAGTCGAGAATACACGGCGCGCCAACGGCAGCCTCGTCACCACCATCAAGCCGCAAGAATGCGCCAACAGTCTGGCTGGGCAGCCATGTTTCGTCCTCGCCATTCTCAAGACTGTCATTCGGCGGGGCACCGCCACCCCATACGCTTTAAATATTTCGAGGGCTCATCGTGCCGATCGGCGTCGAACCTCAATACCGATTTACAGGGATGCCAGCAGGGGAACCGTGTCAGGGCAAATGCAGTCGTGCTACAGGTCAATCGCCTCACGAGGCTTTACGAGATTTGCGAACTTGACGAAATAACGAAAATAGCCCATATTGCGGTGAAGGAGTACCGAGATCATGTCTACCGCTAAAGCTCTTGAGAAGAGCGGTCGAAAGCCCAGCCACGGCGGGTCACCTAACATTGCGTTTTCTACAAAGCTCGCTGGAATTGCGGCGTTCAAGAAAGCGCTTATCGAGCAATACGGCGATGCAGTCCGTCGCAGCAAGAAGGTTGGGCACCGGGTCAGCTTTCGGGTCGATGTCGATCCAGAAGCTGGAGCGCAAACTATCACAGTTGTCGAGGATCAGCCAAGCGCGGCCGCGGATGGGTTTCCCGTCGAACAACTCGAGGAGCCGGACGTGGACCTCAAGGCAGCTTTGAGGGAAGCCAGAGCTCGCGGGAAAAAGCGTGTCTCCGAAATCGTTGCCGCAGACGATATGCTCACCGCAGAGGCGTTTGCGGATCTGTTGGGTGTCTCCAGAGTGACGGTCAACTCACGGCGTCAAAACGGCCAGCTTCTAGGCATCGATGGGGCCAAGAGGGGCTTCCGCTTCCCTGCCTGGCAACTTGATGATGAGGGCCGTCCGTTCGAAGCGCTGCCCGAACTCCACCAAATCCTCGGTGGCAGTGCCTGGGCCGTCTATAGGTTTCTGGTAACACCGCAAGGCGGTCTCAACGGGCTAACCGGACTCGATGCGTTGCGGAGTGAGAAGCCTGATGAGGTTATCGAAGCTGCCAAGGGTATTGCCCACGCTGATTTCAGGTAATGCCAGCAACTGCGCCGCCCGCCGGCTTCGAGAACGCAAAGCTCGATATTGAAACTGTTCCTGCCGGAAAGCGGTTCGGGCGCATCTATCTGAATGCCTATCCGGATCCGCTCGGATTCGGAAAAAGCCCGAGCCGGTTCAGCGACCCGAGACGCCGGATCGCTGCAAACCGGTTCGGCGTCCTCTATCTCGGTGGAACCTTGAAGGTTTGCTTTCTGGAAGCTCTTCTTCGCGATCGCCGCGATGGACAAGTCGGCGACCTCCCGATTGAGGAAATTGAGATTCTCGCCCGCCGTTTTGCAGATATCGAGACGACAGAAGAGCTTCATCTCGTCGACCTGCGTGACGATCATGCCGTACGTATGGGCGTGCCCTCCGACGTCGCGAAAGCCTCGCGGCAGAGCGTTGCTCGCGCTTGGTCGCTGGCGTTCTATGAGCACAAACGTTCGCCGGATGGGATTATCTATCCCTCACGGCTCAATGGGCATGTCAACTTGGCGGTCTTCGATCGGGCGGTTTCCAAACTGGCAGCAAAACGTGTGGTTCCCCTAATGGGCGCACCGGGGCTGGCATCTGTTTTGCGGGAATTTCTGGTGGCACTGGTCTGAGAAGATCGGCTATTCTCGAATTGCCCACAATTCAGATTCAAGCCTTCCGACGCCGCTTGTTGGTGGCCCCGATCATCGACTGTGGCCGAGATACGTCCAGCACGATAACCGAAAGCTTCTCTTTCAAGTGAGGCGGAAGGTCATCTACAAGCATCGCCTCAAGCGGCTCGGCGCTGTCGGCGCCATCGCATTTCTTAGGCGCGTTGAACTCAACGCCGAACCAAAAGACGAGATAGAGACAGCGCATGGCGATGAAGCTGAATCCATTAAGAATTTTTCTTTCTATCGTTGATACCGGCAGCCAGCATGCGGCGGCCCGGTCGCTGGGTCTCACTCAACCGGCCGTGACCAAGGCGCTGCAACGGCTCGAGGCCGAGCTTGACGTTCGGCTGTTCGACCGTTCCGTGCATGGCGCATCGCTGACGGAATACGGACAGACGCTGCTGTCCCATGCCCGTCTGATCGATTCCGAGCTGAAAACCTGCGTCGACACGCTGGAGCAGATAAAGGGCGCGCGCAAGGGCTCGGTTTCAGTCGCCCTTTCCCATCTGCCCGGAACGCTGCTGCTGCCCGATGCGCTCAAGCGCTTTCGGCGGACCTGGTCCGATGTGAACCTGCGGATCGCGGCGAGCGCCTATCCTTTTTTGCTGCCGCAGATCCGGGAAGGCGCGCTCGACTTCGCGATCGCGCCCGCTCCCCTGCAGGACTGGCCCGAGGATCTGCTGCGCGAGCCGTTGATGTCCACAAGACTGTCACCGATTGTCCGGCGTTCGCATGAAAAGGCGACCGCCACGCGTTTGACGGATCTCGCCGGGGCTGAATGGGTTCTGCCGACCCAGGAAAGCGCCACCGCTCAGGCGCTTCATGCCGCCGCCAGTCGCCTCGGCATGGATCGCCCCTTATGCCAGGTGACATGCGAAACCTTCACCGCCATGATCATGACGGTCGCGGCGAGCGACCTCGTCGGCCTTATCCCCATAGAGATGGTCGCAAGCATAGCAACGTTTGCGGGCGTCGTCGAAGTTCCCATCGAGGATCAGCTCGAGGCCGCCGAACTCTGCCTCATACGCCGCCGCGCGCATGTGCTGACGCCGGCCGCGGCGGCTTTCGCGACAGCCTTTCGGGCAGCGGCGACGCGCCTCTCCGACGCGTCGGATTTCACCCATGATAACTGATGGTTATCATGATGATTATTTCTCGTCTTATTCCGCCGGCGAAATCCACTAGTGTCGTCGCTATCCGCTTTGGCACAGAGGCATGGCACTACAACCCGTCGCGCTCCCGGCGTGAACGCCATGCGGACGGCGGTGCACAAGGAAATCTTTGTCGGCGCCTGACGACAAGATGAAGGAACGGCTACCGGCAAGGCCGGAGTTAAGTTTTACCAGGGGAACTCGATGAAAACGCTTATCCGATCCATGCTCATGGCCGGTTGCCTGTTGGCAACCTCCGCGGTACCGACCCTATCGCAGGAGATAAAGGTCGGGCTTTCTCTACCGAAAGACCTGCCCGGCTTCGATTTCGTCAACGGCATGTACGAAACCTTCAAGACCGAAGTCGAGGCGAATTCCGACCTGACGGTAGATCTGGTCTATGGCGGCGCTCTGGGCGCGCCCAATGACCGCCTCGGCCAGATGCGACGCGGCATCATCCAGATGACCGATGCCGCCGACGGCAATTTCGCAACGATCTACAGCGACATCCAGATCTTCAACATGCCCTACCTCTTCGAAACGGAGGAGGCGGCCTGGGCCGTGCTGGATGGCCCCTTCGGCCAGGCCATGGCGGAGGATATCCGGGAGAAGACCGGCATCCGGGTTCTGGGGTGGTGGGAATCGGGCGGATTCAAGCATTTCAGCGCAAACACGCCCATCACCGCGCCCGCGGACATGGAAGGGCTGAAGATGCGCGTTCTGGGCCCGCTGGCGACGATCCCGGTGGAAGCGCTCGGCGCGTCGGCCGCCCCCGTGGCGTTCAGCGAACTCTACACGTCTCTCAAGACCGGCGTTGTGGACGGCCAGGACAACTCGGTTGCCGTCTTCAATCTCGTGAAGCTCTACGAGGTCCAATCGGATCTGGCGCTGACTGGTCATACATACGCATTCGGGCCGCTTGGCATCAATGATGCGTTCTTCTCCGATCTGGACGAGGCCGACCAGAAAGCGATCACTGACGCCGCGGCAAAGGCCATTGCGTTCAACCGGGCCAAATCGCGCGACATCGAAGCTGATGCGATTGCTTTCGCCGAGGAGCAGAGTGTCAATGTGATCGAGATCGACGCGACAGGAAAGGCCGCGTTCCGCGACATCATGCAACCAGTCGCCATCGAGTGGTTCGAGGAAAATGTCGACAACCCCGAATTGATCGAACAGGCAATCGCCGCCGCCAGGGACGCCGAATAAAATGGAAATCGCAGCGCGGGTCGTCGATCTCGTCGACAGATTGTTGCGCGCCGTCGCCGCGCTGTGCCTTTTCGCTCTGACCTGCCTTGTCGTCTTTCAGGTTGTCAGCCGATATGGTTGGGGACGCGTACCTCTGTTTGCGGAAGAGAGCGCACGTTACGCCATGATATGGATGGCGATGCTGGCCGCTGCGGTCGGCGTCCGCGACGGCTCCCATATCCGCATCGAATTCGTTCCGGATGGGCTGGGCGTCATTTCGAAGGCGGCGCGAAGGGTTCTGGAAGCCGTTCTCGACGTCATCAGTCTAACCATCTTTCTGGTTCTCATGTGGTACGGCTACGATTCGATGCTCTTTGCCGCCGGCCAGGCCAGCGACGGCATGCGTATACCGCTCTCCTATCCCTATAGCGTGGTGCCCATCGCCTTCTTTATTGCCGCGGTGTTCGCCGTCCTGCGGATCGTGGCCGGAGTGCGGTCGGCATGACTTTCTCCCTTGGTATACTAATCGTGAGCTTTCTCTTGCTGCTCCTGATCGGGCTGCCCGTTGCCTGGGCGATGATTGCCGCCGAACTGGCATGGGTTGCGGCGACCGGCAACTGGCGATACCTGCCGATAACCTCGGAACGGGTGTATCAGGGCATGGACACATTCGTGCTGATGGCCGTGCCCCTGTTCATTCTCGCCGGCGAGCTTGTAAACGAAGGAAAGATCACCGACCGGCTGATAGATTTCGCCAACGCCGTATTCGGCTGGATGCGCGGCGGCCTTGCGCAGGTGAATATCGGCGCTTCCATCCTGTTTGCCGGCATCACGGGCGTCGCGCTCGGCGATATCGCCTCGCTTGGCCGCGTCTTTATTCCCGCGATGGTTCGGCAGGGCTATTCGCCCGCCTATGCCGCCGCCGTAACGGCCTCGTCGTCGATCATCGGGCCTATGGTGCCGCCATCGCTGATCGCCGTCATCTACGGTTCGATGACCGACGTGTCCATTGGCGCGCTGATGGCAGCAACCCTTCTACCCGGCCTGCTGATCGGCGCCACCCAGATGCTTTTTGTCGCCGTGCAGGCGCGGATATACGATTTCCCGCGCGTCGAGGTCGACCGATCGCCGCGAGGCCTGGCGCGAGTTTCGGGCCATGCAGTCATTCCGCTGATGATCCCGGTGATAATTCTTGCCGGCATGCTCGGCGGCATCATGACGCCGACGGAGGCCGGCGGGGTTGCCTGCGCCTATGCCCTCTTCGTTTCGCTCGTGCTCTACCGCTCTGTCAGGTTTGCGGCGCTTGCGGACGTCTTCAAGCGCTCGGCGCTGTTTTCCGGCCAGCTGCTGATCATCGTCGGCTGCGGCGCCGCCTTCTCCTGGGTGATGGGCATCGAGAACGTGCCGCGACTGGTTGGCGAGGTGGTCGCAGGCTGGGGCTTCGGCTATCTGGGCACCATGCTGACGTTCAACGTCATTCTGCTGGCGCTCGGCATGTGCATTGATCCGACAACGGTCATCATCCTGTTCGGACCGTTGCTTTCGGCGGCCGCGATGCACGCGGGCATCGATCCCCTGCATTTCGGCACGGTTGCTATATTGAACCTCAATATCGGCCTTCTCACACCGCCGCTCGGCGTCTGCCTGTTCGCCGCCGAAAGGCTGGCAGGCTGTGGCCTGGGCGCCCTGCTGCGCTCGACCATGCCCTTCCTCCTGGTCTCGCTACTCACCCTCGTACTGGTTGCAGCATTTCCGCAACTCAGCCTCTGGCTCCCTCATCAGCTGGGCTTTTGAGCCGCAGCGCAAAAGGCAGTTCCATGAACAACACGATGAACGACGGCTCCGGCTATTTCCTTTATCATTCGATCGGCATGTATCCCGGCAAGGCGGAAGCCATGGCTGCGGCCTTTGCCGATTTCTCCCAAAGCTGGGGGTCGCTCGACGACGGCCAGTGGATGCGGGCCTTGTCCAGACGCCAGGAATTCATCGACCTCTGGTCCGCGCAGATCGGAGCGCCCGCGGGAACGCTGACCTCGGCCGAAAACGTGACGACCGCGCTATACAGTCTCATCGGGGCGCTGCCCGAAAAATATCTCGATGGACGAAGCCTGCTGGTTGCGGGCGACTGCTTTCCGAGCCTGCATTTTCTTCTTGCAGGTCTGGCGCCGCGGTTCGGGTTCACGTTGAAAACCGTCCCGCTGCGTCCTGGCGAAAGCTGGGTGCGCGACGAAGACATGATTGCAGCCTGGGACGAGAATGTCGGGCTTGCGCTGCTGACATTCGTCACGTCGACGGCGTCGCATCGCTGCGACCTCGAAGCACTGGCGTCACACGGTCGCCGGATGGGAAGTCTGGTCGGCGTCGACATCACGCAAGGTGTCGGCCTGCTGCCGTACCGCGTGGATGCGCCCGCGGTGGACTTCACCCTTTCGACCAGTCTGAAATGGCTTGGCGGCACGCCCGGGGCGGGCATCATCCATGTCGCCGAACCGCTGCTTTCTTCCTGCCGTCCGGAACTGCGCGGCTGGTTCAGCCAGGAAAACATCTTCTCCTGGGACCTGGATTCCTTCGCCTATGCCGGAGATGCCCGTCGCTTCGATCACGGGACGCCTTCGGTGCTTGCGTGTGCAGGATCGGTTCCTGCCCTGAAGTGGATTGCCGGGCAGGAACCGGGAAGTCTGCTCAAGCACAATCGCGCGCTTTCACAGGCAATCATTGACGCTGCGCCCGCGCTCGGGATGGAACTGGTCAGTCCGCGTGAGGAAGGGCGACGTGGCGGCAGCATCATGCTGCGCCTGCCCGATGGCGTCGATGCGACAGACGCCGTCGACAGGCTGCGCGATCGGGGCGTCTTTACCGATTGCCGCGGCCGGACCATGCGTCTGTCGCCCGGCGTTGTCACGACCGAGGCCGGCATCGAGCGACTTCTTGCCGGATTGGCCAAGCTTGCGAGGCGGGCATGACCGGCCCTTCAGACCCGTATGCCCACAGCGTGACCGCGGTCATCGAGGTTCCGGCTGCGTTTGCCTTTTCGTTCATGGCGGATCCGATCGCGCTTGGCCGATGGTCGCTCGGCTGCATGAACACACGACCGACAGGGGATCGGGAAATTCATGCCGGAACCTCTCTTTTTGACGGATCGGAAAGTCATTTCGCGATCGACGCGGATCTTGCCCGTCTGATCGTGGACTATCACGTCGGCGAGCCGGGGCAGCTTTTGCCGCGCATTTCGGCGCGCGTCATCAAACCCGAAATATGCGGCTTGCCGGAGAGCTATTGCGCCTTGACGCTGAGCGCATGGCGCGCGCGTGACATGGACGCCGCACGCTGGCATCGCCTGTGCGCAACCCACGAAACGGAAATCCTCCTGATCAAGGCGCAGTGCGAAGCGGCTTATCTTCGCGGCAAGAGCAAGGAAGACAGCAAGGCTGCGTCATTGTAGCCGTGACCATCAAACATCCGGGACAAGGTTGTCGGTCGTTCGATGCCGTTTCGGCATCCGTTTCAAACGAATCCCGATGATCCGGAATACCCTCCACGACGCCACACAATCAGGTTCCGCAGCGTCGAGGGCAGGAACAACTTATTTTTCCACGCGATAAGAACGAAGACGTTCTTCCGCGGCGGCGGAGCAGGATCTGTTCAAAAATCCTGCGCTAAGGTGGGAATGAACGATCGTGCCCCATGACGTGGTGTAGCTTAGACGACCACGGCTCGTCCCGGAGGGGATGAGTGTCAGCTTGCTGCTGGCAGGCTGATGGGCTGATCATCGCTCATCGTGGCGATGGTTTCCAGTGTCATGTAGCGGGACCTCTGGACGGCCCATTCGTCGTTTTGCTCGAGCAGCAATGCGCCGACAAGGCGGACGATGGCGTCGTCGTTGGGGAAGATGCCAACGACTTCAGTGCGTCGCTTGATCTCGCCGTTGAGACGCTCGATCGGGTTTGTCGAATGAAGCTTGGCCCAGTGCTGCCTTGGAAAGGTCATGTAGGCGAGCACGTCCTGTTCGGCGCTGTCCATGAAGGTTGCAAGTTTGGGTACCTTCGGCCTGATCTGGTCGGCGACACTGCGCCACTGGGCGCTTGCGGCCTCCGGCGTTTCCTGTGCAAACGCGGTGGCAATGAAGGCAGAGACGACGCGGCGCTGATGATCACGATCGGCCACGCGGCCGCAACACCGCTGTGTCGCCATAGAAACCCGCCGAGAAGCCGGCCATCGTCCGTTTCCAAGCGCAGAGGCAAGGCCTGGCCTGCCACCTCCCGGACGCTGGTGATGTCTGTCTCATGTCCGGGGTTGATCACGCTCGCGCCCCTCGATTGTTGCTTTCAGATATCCGTTTTTGCTTCGCCAGAATGGAGATTGTCGAATGAGCATCCCTCCATATGGCGTGAGAAGCACTCATTTGTTTTCATCTTCGATTGCAGGTTCTTTTGCTGAAAAGCTTGAAATCAGCCAAGGAAAGTCGATGCATCCAATCGTTCACCTTCGAGAACTACCGCTTCAGACACAATCGCATGGTGGAGCTTATGAAGCGCGCACGGCTGCCGTCGCAGCGCCGTCTGGCGCGAAGCGGCTTGGCGCTCGCTACGTTGAAATACCCCCGGGCAAGAAGGCTTGGCCCTTTCATTGCCACCATGCAAATGACGAGCTCTTTGTCATTCTGGCGGGGACAGGTGTGCTGCGATATGGCGAGGAAGAACATGGGGTGAGCGCCGGTGATGTCGTCGTTTGTCCCGCTGGCGGCGTTGAAACAGCGCATCAATTGCGGGCGGGAGGCCCCGAACCGCTTTGCTATCTGGCGATCAGCACGATGAATGAGCCCGACGTCCTGGAATATCCCGATAGCGGCAAGGTGGCGGTTTTTGCTGGCTCCGCCCCGGGTGGGGAGAAAGCCGCCCGACGCCTGGAAATGACCGTGAGGAAAAATGCCGCGATCGGCTATTGGGAGGGGGAAGAATGAAGCTGCGACCAAACAAGGGACATGCACTTGCCGTAAACCTTGCGTACCGGGCGCTGACGCTTCTCGCCGTCGCTGCCCTGCTGCCCACATCAGCGCTTGCGATGGAGCTGACCAGTCCATCCTTTGATGACGGCGGCAGGATTCCTGACCGTCATGCATTGCGCGGACTGGGTTGTCTTGGCCAGAACGTTTCGCCAGCCCTCGACTGGAGGGACGCGCCGGAGGCGACGAAGAGCTTTGCCGTGACCATGTTCGATCCCGACGCGCCGACCGGGAGCGGCTGGTGGCACTGGGTGCTGGTCAACATTCCCGCCGATGCGACCGGTCTGGCCGAAGGGGCGCGGCCGGGAACGGCGATCGCCACGCGGACGGATTTCGGCATGGCCGGATACGGCGGCCCCTGTCCGCCGGTCGGCGCGGAACCGCATCGCTACGTCATCACCGTCTACGCGCTCGACGTCGACAGCCTGCCGCTGGACAGCCTGTCTTCGGGCGCGATGGCAGGCTTCATGATCAATAGCCATTTGCTCGATAAGGCAAGTATCACGGGGTATTTCGGGCGCTGAGACAAGGCCTGGACGTCGCGAGGAAGGCGGCTCCGCCGCGCTCGTCCGGTTCGGTCAGGGGCTGGGCAAGGGCTGAGCTGTCTTTGCGGCCTCCGCCAGCATCCAGGTCCGGACATTCCTGATGCGGCGGTCGCGCTCGAGGGCCGGCGGATAGCAGAGGTAATAGCCGGCGTTCACCGGAACCTGGTGCTTCATGATCGGGCAGAGCCTCTCAGCGGCTATGTCGCAGGCGGCAATTTCGATGCCCGCGAAGGTTATTCCTGCGCCGTCAATCGCGGCCTTGAGGCCGAGACCCGAAGAGTCGACGATTGTGATTGCCGCAGGTCGGGTCGGGCCGCCCGGTAGCGTCTCGTTCCAGCGTTCGAAGTCCTTACGCCGGTGCTGCGACAGAAACAGGTTGGTCTGCGAGACGGCCTTGCGAATATCGATTTCGTCATGCGTTTGCCAGTCGGCGGGGCGGCCCAGCAGCGTGACGTTTTCATCGAACAGGCGCTCGGAGAGAACCCCAGCCCATTGCCCGGAACCATGGCGCACCGAGGCATCCGCGACGCCGGCGCTGAGATCGACGGCGGTCTGGGTCGTCGAGATCAAAAGTTCGAAACCGGATCGCGCAAATGGATAGGACGCCATCCGCGGTGACAGCCAATGGACCGCGAATGTTGGCAGCATGGACAGCCGCAAGGGGCCGAGCTTGCGCTCCTGCTTCACCGCCCCGACGGCCTGGATGATCCGCGCAAAGCCGATGGTGAGATCCGGAGACAGTTGCCGTCCGGTCTCCGTCAGCTCCAGGCGCGGCCCGACGCGGCGCATCAATTCTACGCCGAGCAGATCCTCGAGTATCCTGAGTTGATGACTGACAGCGGAGGGCGTCACGCCGATTTCCTCGGCCGCATCCTTGATCGACATGTGGCGCGCGGCTACTTCGAAAGCGCGCAGGGCGTTCAGTGGCGCGGACAATCGCAGTGTTTCGGTCATGGGGCACTCGCTCTCGTATTTCCCGTCAAAGCCAGGTCCCGCCGTTCTCCTCCTGCACTTGGCATCGAACAACGAAATCTCAGCTTTCTCTGAGGATTGCTCACTCGCCAGGCACGGATGTTGGGTGACAATGGGGTGTCTTTCAAAGGGGCCAAATTGCTATGAGTGACGTGCTTGCCTTCGATGATCGCGATGGCCTGATCTGGCTCGATGAAGCACTCGTTCCCTGGAACGAAGCCCGGCTCCATGTCATGACCCATTCGTTGCATGCCGGCGGGGCCGTGTTCGAAGGAATTCGGGCCTATGACGGATGTATATTCCTGTCCCACGCGCATTTCTCCCGCTTCCGGCGTTCCGCCGAGATCGTCGGGTACACGCTTCCCTATTCGAGCCTTGAGCTCGTCAAGGCATGTGAAGCCGTTCTCTGGGCGAACGAATTGAAGGATGCCTATATCCGTCCCATTGCCTGGCGCGGCAGCGAGAGCGTGACGGTGGCCGCCCGCAACGCCACTATCCACGTTGCGATTGCCGCCTGGGATTGGCCGACGCCGGCCGCCGAGGGGAGGAGCACGACGGGTATTCGCCTTCAGCTCTCCTCCTGGAGGCGGCCGCGTGCCGATACGGCGCCGACAGCCTCCAAATGCTCCGGCCTCTACATGATCGGCACGCTCGCGCGGCATGCCGCAAATGACGAGGGTTTCGACGATGCCCTGCTGCTCGACGTCGACGGAGATGTTGCCGAAACGACCGCGACGAACATCATACTGGTCGAGGGTCGCAAGCTCGTGTCCCCGGTGGCAGACTGTTTTCTCGACAGCATAACCAAACGCCATGTCTTCGCTCTCGCGCAGAAGGCTGGTCTGGAGCTCGAGGAGCGAAAAGTCTCGCTGGAGCAGTTTTGTGCGGCAGATGAAGTCTTCGTTGTCGGCACGTCGATCGAGATCCAGCCCGTCGTCGAACTCAAGGGGCCAGTGATCAGAGCCCAATGGAGCGTTGGCCCGCTTACCCAAAGCCTCATCGACAACTTTCAGAACTCGGTTCGCCAAAAATATCCAGCATAGGCGGACACCCTTGCCCAGAGGGCCGGATTTTGTTGCGGACGTCATGTCGTTTGTCCCGGAGCAGAACATTTTCGTGATTTCCGATAGTATTTGACGCTACACTTTGTTGAAAGTCTTGAGCAGGTGCTTCCCGCGATCAGACGCCTAACCGATCACTTCATGAGCGGGGCCGGCGCAGAGACGGCCAAAAATACCAGACCACTGCCGCCATTACGATAGAACCGCCTGCGATCGCCGATTTTCCCGGATCTTCGGCGAAGGCCAGCCAAACCCAAAGCGGACCGAGAACCACATCCAGAAGCGCTACCAAAGCCGATTCCGATGATGCGACGTAGCGCCCACCCGCGAGAAACAACAGGAATGCGAGCGCGGTCGTGAGAAGGGCCAGCATGAATATCAATGCAAGCGCACCATACCCCGGAAGCTGGCCGGATGAGAATGGAAAAGCCGCGACCGCGCACAACGCTGCTCCTGCGGCATTGACATGGACTATGTTGAGGGCTCGACGGCGTCGAGTGAGGATCAGAAGCGCTCCGAAGCTCAAAGTCATGGCGAGGGCCAGTATATTGCCCTTGATATCGCTCATCCCCGATGATGTGCCCGCAACGAGCACGATCCCGATCATTGACAACGAGCTCGCCATCAGCAGGCGTGTCGAGGCCGCTTCCCGGCCGACCGCGAAGGCCAATGCGGCGGTCACGAAGGGGAGTGTCGCGTAGATGATCAGGACGTTTGCGACCGTCGTCATCGTAAGGGCGGCGACATAACAGAACATTGCGGCGGCAGAGAAGCAGGCGGCCAGGCAGAAGCGCCAGTCGAAATGCATTGCTTCCGCCGGACTTGCGATGGCGGTGGCAACAAGGCAGAGGCAGGCGAAGAGAGAACGCCACAGGATCAGATCCCAAAGCCCAAGATCAATTGCGCGTACGAACAGGCCAGCAAGGCTCCAGAGCACGGTTCCTGAACCAACCAGTATCAGACCGTAGATGCGCCGTCTCCCGCCATGTTCCTCCGACCGCCGCATCTCAGACGGATTGCCAGCCCAGCCCGGCGCAGAACGCAGCCAGGAGCATCCGCCCCTGTTCCCAGATGCCGAGGCCGCTTGCGTCGTTGATATGGCCGCACGGGCCGATCTCGATGCAACCGGCGTACCATTCTTCCGCGTGGCCGGGCCGCGCGGCGCAACGTCGTCCTCGGCAATGCCATCGGCGGACGCGTTGTCGTCACCGAGGGGCTGAAAGCGGGCGAGATGATTGTCATTCGCGGACAGGATCGCGTTCAGGACGGGATGCGCGTGAGCCCGGTGAGCGCACAGCAGGATGCTGCAACAGCAGCTGATAGGCATTAAGGGTCAAAGATCATGCCACAATTCTTTATCGACCGTCCGGTCTTTGCCTGGGTGATCGCGATCTTCATCGCGCTCGCCGGGCTCGTCGCCATTCCGAAGCTTCCTGTGGCCCGCTTTCCGGTGATCGCGCCGCCAAGCATCAGCATCTTCGCGACCTATACCGGCGCGAGCGTCGATACGGTCAATGACAGCGTCGTTCGGCCCATTGAGAAGGAACTCTCGAGCGTCAAGAACGTGCTCTATTACGAATCCACCGCCGACTCGACAGGCGGCGCCAATATCATGGTGACGTTCAAGCACGGAACCAATGCGGACCTGGCGCAGGTGGATGTACAAAACAGGCTGAAGAATGCCGAAGCGCAGCTTCCCGAGGCGGTCCGGCGTGGCGGCGTCAGCGTCGAGGCCGCCGAATCCGGCTTCCTGATGGTGCTCACGCTTCGCTCGGTCAGCGGCGAGACCGACGAACTCGCCCTCGGCGATTACATGACCCGCAATATAAGCGAAGAGCTGAAGCGCCTGCCGGGCGTCGGGCGCGTCCAGCAGTTCGGCTCGCCACGCGCCATGCGCGTCTGGGTGGATCCGGCCAAGCTTGCGGCCTACGACCTGACCATGACCGATGTGACCGAGGCGATCACCCGCGAGAACGCGCAGGTTTCGCCCGGCCGGATGGGCGACGAACCGACTGTTCCGGGAACGAAGGTCTCGACGCCACTCACCGTCCATGGCCAGCTCACCTCGCCGGAGGCGTTTGCGGCGATCCCGCTCAGGGCCAAATCCGATGGCGGACGGCTTCTGTTTTCGGATGTGGCGCGGGTTGAACTCGGCGCCCAGACGCTGGCCTTCAGCGTCAGCAGGAATGGCAAGCCGGCCGCTGCCGCCGCGATCCAGATGCGGCCCGGCGCCAACGCCGTCAGCACGGCCGCCGCAATCGAAAAGCGCCTTGCGGAACTGAGGCCGTCAATGCTGCAGGATATGGAGATCGCGATCTCCTACAACACCGCGCCCTTCGTGAAACGCTCAACCATCCGGCGGAGGCAAAGTCGCTGCTCGATGGCCCCGCACGTCCCGACATTTTCATGCCGGACGTGAAGTATCTCTGGCCGCTTGATACGTTGTGCGATCTGCTGAGCTACGCGCGCAAGCGCGGGTCCCGGCTTTCGCTGCACAATCCATCCGGCCCGATATCGACAGCGTTTTCCGCGCATGTTTGTGTGGCATCCGCCGCCGAGGAACCGCTGGAATTCGCCTTCGCCGCCGTAGAGAGCAGGCATGGCTTGGTAGGGCCGGACGAGCCGATCGCCTTGGGAGCCTATCATGTGAGCGACAGGCCCGGGATCGGCGTCTCGCCAACGTTCGCGGCTTTGGAGCAATTCGGTGAAATTCTGGCCAAGGGAGCTCTCTGATGAAAACCAACCGGCTGGACGGAGCCACCATACTGACGGTCATCGTCTATCTCGTCGCCGCCGCTGTATTCGCCGTCCAAATCGGCGGGATCGATCCGCGCGGCACGATCGTGCCGTTGATCTGCATTGCCACGATCGTGCTGTGCGCCGTCGCCGCGGTGGCGTTCCGCGGCGGGGACGCGGTGAGCCTCGCGACGAGCCGCCCGGAGATTGTGGCGGCGCTTGCCACGATCGTCTATATCGGACTGATCTTCATCGTCGGTTTCTACGCCGCGAGCTTTGCCTACTCCCTGTTTCTGGTCGTATATCTTCCCGTCTATCGGCCCGCAGCCTGGTGATCGCGCTGCTCTATGCGATCTTCATCAACCTCATTGTCTATGTGACCTTCAGCCGGCTGCTCGAATATTTCGTGCCGCAAGGGATGATTTTCGAGAGTTTCTAGCAGCCAACGCGGTGCCTGGCGCAGACGGCCGAGGCCTCGGGCTCCAAGCTCAGTGCATTTCTCCGCACCAAGCTTTCCGGCATGCGGTTTCGGCGCCTTGGTGGCGCGGGCGTTGTTATTGCCCCCGGTCACCACCCGCCAGCATCGCCACGATCTGCATTGCAGGGTGACGACAGGTAGGATGAGCCAGCATGAACCCGGTGGCTCAGCGGCTGAGAAGCTCGGTGCTGCCGGTATCGCCGGGGCGCTGGTGGCCCGGCAGATAGGGCGGGGTCGGGCCGCCGAGCACCGCAAGCCGGCCATCCTTCACGAAATTCTCGGGTCGCCCGTCGATCTCGGCGATCAGCAGGCCGCGCAGCCGCTTCAGTTCCGCCTCGTGGGCCGGGTTGCCGGAGAGTTCCACCAACTCCTGCGGATCGGTCTCGAGGTCGAACAGGTGCTCGATGCCGGTGCCCGGATGATAGACATATTTACAGCGGTTCTCGACGATGAACTGCATGCCCGAGTTCAGGGTCTCCAACCTCGAACATTCGCCGTGGAGATGGGTTCGCCAGTCGCTGTCGTCTCCGCGCAGAAGCGGAAGCACGCTCCGGCCGTCGACGGTGTCGGGAATCGGGACGCCGGCGGCATCGAGCAGCGTCGGCATCACGTCCATCAACTCGACCAGCGCGTCCGACTTGATGCCTTCCCTGACACCGAAGGACGGCGGCAGCTTCAGCAGGAAGGGTACCCGCGCCGAACCTTCGAGCGGCGAGCGCTTGCGGATCCATTGATGATCGCCGAGCATTTCGCCGTGATCGGAGACGAACAGGATGACGGTGTTGCGCGGCAGGCGCGCCAGCACCCGCCCGATCTGGTGGTCGATATGCTCGATGCAGCCGTAATAGCCGGCCGCATACTGCTTCTGCACAATGGGATCAAAATTCACCCGCCAGGCATTCACGTCGAGACCGCGCTGGGGCTCGTCATAGACCCGCGCCCAGTCGCCGACGACCGGCGGCGGGATGTCCATGTCCATATATTTCTGGAAGTAATAGGCCGGCGGCGTGCAGGGGGCGTGCGGCGCGAAAATCGAAAGGTTGAGGAAGAAGGGTGCGGTCGGATCGCGCCGTTCCAGGAAGCGCAGCGCGCTGTCGACCGCCCAGTTGGTATAGTGGTAGCGCTCCTCGAGCGCAAACGGGCGGGCCACCCAGCCATTGCCGTGCGCGCCGTCCATTTTCGAAATGTCGGGACCGTATTGGCCATGCTCGACAAGGTAGCGCTGGTAGTCGTTGCCGATGCGCGACGTATCGGGTTGCGCTGGCGAATCGGCCCAGTCGGAGGACTGGAAGCCATAGCGCCGGCGCGGCGGATGCATGTGCAGCTTGCCGACGAGATGGGTCTGGTAACCCGCATCCGCCAGCGTCTCCGGCAGCGTCGGCAGGTCGAGAGAGGTGTCGTAGTTCATCAGCACGCCGTGGGAGGCGGGCTTCGCGCCGGTCAGGAGCGTGCGCCTGGCGGGCACGCAGACCGGGCAGGCGCTGTAGGCGCGGCGGAAATGCGCGCCCCTGGTGCCGAGCGCGTCGAGATAGGGGGTCTGGAGAACGGGATGGCCCTCAATGCCGAGCGCATCGCCGCGCTGCTCGTCCGTCATGATCAGGATTATGTTCGGACGATCGTTCTTCATTGCCTCCGGCATGCGCTTCTCCCGCTGTTATTCACTCCGTCGTTTCCGACTCGTCTCATCGTATAGCGCCCGGATCGACGTCTGAACCAATATTACATCCGATTCCTGCGATACCTTCTGGTTATCCTTTTCCCGGGAGTCTATCCTGCGGCCGCAAGGGTACAGGAGGAACCAGCGACGATGCACGACATCTGGCGGCTTCAGCATTTTCTCGGCGTGGTCGATGCCGGCAGCTTTCATGGCGCGGCGCGCGCGATGAATATCAGCCAGCCGGCGCTGACGAAGTCGATCCGGCTTCTGGAGGAGGCGTTCGGGACCGAGCTGTTCCTGCGCCTTCCGCGCGGCGTCCGGCTCACGGAAGCCGGGGAAATGATGCACATCCGTGCGCGCGAGGTCGAGGCCGCGTGGAACGCGGCGATCGTCGAGGTCGGCGCGCAGTCCAAAGGGCTTGGTGGGACGATGCGCATCGGCGGCGGGCCCGTCTATTCCTCCGTTCACTTTCCCACCATGCTCGCCGACCTTCGCCGGCGTTTCCCGCATCTGAAGGTGCAGGTATCGACCGGCGTGGGCAGCGAATTGCTGCCGATGCTGAAATCGGGCGACATCCGTGTCTATGCGGGCGGCATCCCGCGCACCGAGGGCGGCGCGCTCAATCTCGGAGCCGAATTCAGGACCATCGAGCTCTACCAGCAGCAGAACGCGATCTTCGCCTCCAGCCAGCACCCCCTGTTCCTCAAGGACCGGGTCGAGCCGGCCGATACGCTTGACTATCCGTGGCTCTGCCTGTTCAGCGGCCAGCAGGCGAACATCCAGATCCGAAACTATTTCGAGGCGCGCGGCCTGCCCGAGCCACGGGTGGCGCTGGAATCCCATTCGCTGCAGATCGCGTTCAAGATGATCGCGGAGCACCAGTTCATCGGCTGCATGCCGGTGCCCCTCAGCGCGACCTCGGAAGGGCACGATCTGAAGGAAGTTGCGCTTGACGGCTTCCGCTGGAGCATCCCGACCGGCATCACCTTTCACCGGAGTTCCGCAGAGTTCGCGCCGATCGCGCAGATGATCCGCTCCCTGAATGCGGTGACGGGACCGCTGCGTGAAGGGGATGAATCGCCCCGTTCCGTTCGCCGAGCAATTCCCTGAAGTTATCAAAACGCAACTCATCAGTATTGGCATGGTTTGAATTTTTCGCGCATTGTCGCCTCTCGAAGGCCGAACTGTGAATTTCAGCAAAGTCCGGTCGAGATTTTTGAATGGGAGGACAACATGAAGAAACTGATCGCGGCGGCTCTCGCCGCGTTTCTCATTCCGGCAGCCGTTCCCGCTGTCGCCAATGCCGAATTCCCCGACAAGCCGGTGACCGTGATCTTTCCGAACGGCGCGGGCGGCAATTTCTACCAGATCGCGCTCGCCATTTCGAACGAGATGGCGAAGAACATTCCGGTGCCGATTGCTGTCAATGCGATGCCGGGCGCGGCGACCGCGAACGGCACACGTTTCGTCGCGGACCAGAAGCCGGACGGCTATACGCTCGAATTCATCCACGAGGGCGTGATGCAGGCAGGCCTTCTTGGCATGCTCGGCTTCGATGTCATGGACAAGATGGAGCCGCTCGCAAGCGTCGTGACGACTTATCCGGGGCTCTATACGCTTGGTTCGGCGCCGTTCAACAATCTCGATGAACTCGTCGAATATGCCAAGGCCAATCCGGGCGAGGTGAAGATGGCGATCAACACCGGCTCCTCGGCCCATGTCTCGATGCTCTCGATCGCCACCTCGCTCGGCATCGTGGATGACGTGCGGCTTGTCCATACGCCCGGCGGCGGTTCCGGCTTCACCTCGGGCCTTCTTGCCGGCGACGTCAATCTCATCCAGCAGAACCCGAGCCAGCTCATCGACATGGTCAAGACCGGCGACGTCAAGGCGATCGCCTTTACCGGAAAGGAGAGGGATGCGCTGCTGCCGGATACGCCGACCATGGCCGAACAGGGCTATGACGTCTCCACGGCCGTGACCTCGACCGGTTATTTCTGGATCCGCCGTGATACGCCGGATGCGATCAAGGATTACTGGCGCGAGCAGATCGGAAAGGTGATGACCGACCCCGAGGCCGTTGCCCGGCTCGAGGATACGCTCAACCTGAAGCTCACCTATGTTGCCGAGCCCGAGGTCGAGGAAGCTGCCAATGCGGCTTATGAAGAGCGCAAGGGTTATCTCAAGCAGCTTGACCTGCTTGCGAACTGAACGGGTCCTCCCAGCCCCGCGGGCGCCGCAGACGCGGCATCGCCCGCGGGTGCTCGGTCGGTCTGCCTTATGGCGTCCCGCCGTACGAATTTCGAATGATTGAACGCCGGCTGCCTGAAAGCCGGATCGCTTGCCCAGGAACATAGGACCATGAAGAATCTGATCGGCGGCGCGGTCTTTGCCGTGCTCTCGGCGGGATTGCTCCTGCTCACCGGCCAAATCCGCAACCCGCATTTCGACCCGCTTGGCCCTGCCTTCCTGCCGCGGTTCGCGCTGGTGCCCATGCTGCTGCTGTCGCTCTGGCTGATCCTGTCGGGCGTCCGGGAGCTGCGCGCCGCCCCGTCGGGTGACGGCGCCGGCAACGGTCTCGATCTCGGCCACCTTCGCGCGCAGGTCCTGCTGATGATCGAACTCGGCGCCTTCATCTGGGTGCTGAACACGCGTTTCGTGCCGTTCGAGCTGGCGGCTGGCGTTTTCGTCTTCATCTGCGGCGTGACGCTGATCGGCTTACGCGACCGCCGGCTGCTGTACTGGCTTTGCGCCACAGCGGTGGTGCTGCCGATCGCGGTCGGATGGGTGTTCAAGAACCTCCTCTACGTCAGCCTTCCCTGAGGACAGCATTATGCATTACATGGTCGACTCGTTCCTCTACATGATGAGCCCCGCCGCGCTCGGGTGGTCGCTGCTTGGCGTGGCGATGGGCGTGATCTTCGGCGCGATCCCGGGCCTTGGCGGCGGCATGCTGATGGCGCTGATGCTGCCTGCCACCTTCGTGATGCCGGATGTCGAGGCGCAGGTCTTCCTGATCGGCATCTATGTCGGCGGCGTTTCCGGCGGCCTGGTCTCGGGCGTTCTTCTGGGCGTTCCCGGCGCGCCATCCGCGATCATGACCACGATCGACGGCAGCGCCATGGCCCGCAAGGGGCTGGCCGCCCGCGCGCTGTCGCTTGGCATCGTCTCATCCTTCATCGGCGGCATGATTTCCTGGGTCATCCTCAGCCTGCTCGCGCTGCCGATGGCCCGGGTGGCATCGCAACTCCAGAGTTTCGACTATTTCGCGCTGGTGCTGCTCGGGATCGTCATGATCGCCTTTCTCGCCAGCGGTTCGCCCGCAAAAGCGCTGATCTCGGGCCTTTTCGGCATTCTCGTCGCCACCGTCGGCTTCGATCCGATCTCGGCATCCTCCCGCTTCACCTTCGGCCTGCCGGCGCTCTCCAACGGCTTCGATATTCTTCCCGTTCTGATCGGCACCTTCGCGGTCCGCTCGGTTCTCACCGATCTCGCCAACCCGAAAAGCACGCAGCAGAACCAGCTTGACGCCAGTCTGCGTGACGTCCTGAGGGAGGGCGGCCGCGCCTTCCGCTATCCCGGCAACCTCGTCCGTTCGGGCTTGATCGGCTCCTGGATCGGGCTGCTGCCGGGTATCGGCGCCAATGTCGGGGCGCTGATGTCCTATACCGCCGCGCAGACATTCTCTAAGAAGCGCGAGGAATTCGGCCACGGATCCGAAGAGGCGATCGTCGCCAGCGAGACCGGCAACAACGCAACGGTCGGCGGCGCCCTCATCCCGATGATCGCGCTCGGCATTCCGGGCTCGGGCCAGGACGTGATCCTGATGGCGGCGCTGATCCTGCATTCGATCCAGCCCGGACCGCTGCTTGCGATCGAGCATCCCGACATCTTCTACGGCGTCATCACCTCCTACGCCTTCGCCAACATCTTCATGCTCGCGGTCATGTTGCTCTTGCTGCGTTTCCTCGCCAAGGTCATCAAGACGCCGCCGGGGATTCTCGCGCCGGTCGTGCTGATGTTCTGCGTCGTCGGCGTTGCGGCGAACCACAACAATCTCGGCGATGCCTGGGTGATGTTCGGTTTCGGCATTGTCGGTTACGTGATGTCCTGGCTGCGCTTCCCGCTTGCCCCCTTCATCATCGGATTCGTTCTCGGGCCGCTGGCCGAGGAGCGGTTGCGCTCGGCACTGATGAGCACCGGCGGCGATTTCGCGCCGCTGCTTGGCCGGCCGATCGGCATGAGCCTGATCATCATCGCCGTTGTCGTCGCGCTCTGGCCGGTGGCGTCGGCGCTGATCCGCAAAGGCCGAAAGGCATGACGGCCGCATCGCTCCTCTAATCGATATCTCCGGGTTATCGTGATTCACGCCGGAGATATTTTTCGCCCATTGGCAAATGTCTAATATCCCGTCGGGGAGACTATCCATGAAGCTTGTTTTTGTCCTGTTCGACACGCTGAACCGGCTCGCGCTTGGCGCCTATGGCGGCCGAGAGGTCGCGACCCCGAACTTCGATCGTTTCGCGGCGCGCGCGATGACCTTCGACAACCATTATGTCGGCAGTCTCCCCTGCATGCCGGCCCGCCGGGACATGCACACCGGCAGGCTCAATTTCATGCATCGCTCCTGGGGGCCGCTCGAGCCCTTCGACAATTCGCTTCCCGCGATCCTGAACAAGGCGAATGTCTACACGCATCTCGTCACCGATCACTTCCATTATTTCGAGGACGGCGGTGCGACCTATCACAACCGCTACCGCACCTGGGACCTGGTTCGCGGCCAGGAATTCGACCCGTGGAAAGCCGTGGTCGAGCCGCCGCTCGAACGCTTCGCCCGGGACTATTCCGATCTCCACTACAACAAGCCGGGCGAACGGAACCGGCTGCAGCACCAGATCAACCGCTCCTTCATCCGCGATGAGGAAGATTTCCCGGGCCCGCAATGCATCACTAAAGGTCTGGAGTTCCTCGACAGCAACCGCGACGCCGACAACTGGATGCTGCAGATCGAGTGCTTCGATCCGCACGAGCCGTTTCACGTCCCGGAGAAATACCGCAAGGCGCTGCCGACCGATTACGACGGGCCGATCCTCGACTGGCCGCGTTACGGGCCGTGCACCAACACGCCGGAAGAGATCGCCGAGATCAGGGCGAACTACAACGCCCTCGTTGCCATGTGCGACCATCATTTCGGCCGGCTGCTCGACTATTTCGACGAACACGATCTCTGGAAGGACACCTGCCTCGTTCTGTCCACGGATCACGGCTTCCTGCTTTCCGAGCATGAATGGTGGGGCAAGAACATTCCGCCCTATTTCGACGAGATTTCGCACATCCCACTGATCATGCATCATCCGGACCATGCCGACCGCGCCGGAACCCGTATCGATGCCCTGACGCAGACGCCCGACCTGATGCCGACCATGCTCGACATTTTCGGCCTTGAGGCGCCGAAGGAGACGCGCGGCCGCCCGATCCTTGATCGGCTGGATGAGGATGACGAAGAGCGGATCATCGCCTTCGGCATGCATGGCGGTCCGGTCGGCGTGACAGATGGGCGCCATACCTATTTCCGCTATCCGCCGGACCGCGACGGCCCGGCGCCGGCGGAATACACGCTGATGCCGACCCATCTGAAATCGCTGTTCTCGGTGGATGAACTCGCGGATGCGACCCTTCATCCGCCGCTCGATTTCACCAAGGGCGTCCCCGTGCTGCGCGTTCCGGGCCTCGTGCCCGAAAAACGCGGGCCGGGCCTTTACAGGGATCCTTACAGCCGGTTCGGGACATCGCTTTATGACCTGACCAACGATCCGGATCAGTCGACGCCTGTCGATGATCCGGCTGTCGTGGCGCGTCTCGAGGATGGATTGAGGGGCATATTGAAGGAACACGACGCCACCGATGATTTCTACGCGTGGCTGGGGCTTGAGGCGCCGGCACGCTCGCTGGTCAGCGATGCAGATGAGAGTGACGATTCAGATGATGTCGCTGCGGATGCCTACGGCGCTCAGCGCGATCTGGTGAACCGAGGCCGAGCATGAAACTCTACGGCAGGAACTGGAAGCGCGAGGAGCTCGCCGCGTTAATCCCGGATATCGCCAAGGTGGCGGGCATCAGGCAATTTACGGAAACCGATGGCCCGGCGAGCGGCGCCCGCCTGATCCAGATCGACAGCGGCGGCGGCCTGCGCGTCGAATTGCTGCCCGACCGGTGCTGCGATATCGGCCAGGTCTGGTGCAATGACGTGCCCTTCGGCTGGACCGGGCCGATCGGCATGAGCGGAACCCACTCCGTCGGCGAGAACACGACGCTCTCCGGCCTGATGTCAACCTGCGGCTTCGACCACATCCGCCAGCCCGATACGGACGAGGGGCGCTCCTATCCCCTGCATGGCCGGATGGCGCGGATGCCGGCGAAGATCGTCTCCTGTGCCGCCGACTGGGATGGCGATGATTGCAATTTCCGCGTCTTGGCGGAGGCGACCCAGTTCGTGCTCGGGCAGGCGAGCGTCAGGCTGGAGCGTGAGATCTTCGTTCCCCTCGGCGGCCGGACGCTGTCGCTCACCGACCGCGTGACCGTACTTTCGGGATCGCTGCCGCTGATGGCGATGTATCATATCAATCTCGGTTTTCCGCTGGCGGGCCCCGGTTCGCATCTTTCGCTCTGTGGCACGGAGATAGCCGATGCGCTGTCGCCCGACGGTGTTCGCACCCGCCCGTCCGGCGCTGGGCCGGTCGAGGTCGTTCTTGCCGGCTGCGGCGATGCGCCGCCGCGCTACACACTTGCGTATGACGGCGATGCGCTTCCCTGCCTCCAGACGCTGCGCAACGCGACGGACGGCACAAATCTCTTCTGCATAGAACCGGCGACACATGAGAAGCAGCCGCGCGCCGCGCTGCGCGAGGCCGGCCTCCTGGAACCCTCCGGGCGCGGCGCCACGCGGGTCTTCAGCCTGCACATGTCCTTCGATCCCGGCGGACACACGGCGGGCTACGCGTGAAACCGCCTCGATCCGAAAAGATGGTTGGTTCTCAACGCTCCTAAGGCAGTGCCGGAAGATGACGGAACGCAAAGTGTTTTTTTCTTTTTCACATAAACACAATCTCGGGCGGCTTTCGCCGCGTCGCCCGGCAACGTACCCCATGAACAATGTCGAGTGAAACCATGACCCGCCCCAACATCATCTTCATCATGTCCGACGATCATGCCTCGCGGGCCATTTCGGCCTATGGCGCTGGCATCAACAACACGCCGAACCTCGACCGGCTGGCCAATGAAGGCGTGCGGAGCGATGCGACCTATGTGACAAACTCGATCTGCACCCCGTCGCGCGCGGCGATCCTGACGGGAACGCATAACCATGTGAATGGGGTGACGACGCTTTCGACCCATATCGACAATCGCCTGCCGAATGTCGCCAAGGCGCTGAAGGCCGGCGGTTATGCGACCGCGATCTTCGGCAAATGGCACCTCGGCGAAGGCCCGGCGCATGAGCCGACCGGGTTTGACGAATGGGCGGTCGTGCCGGGGCAGGGCGACTACTGGGATCCGGGCTTCCACTTTCCCGATGGCTACCGCCGGGTGCCGGGCTATGCCACCGATATCATCACCGACATGTCGGTCGATTTCATCAAGCGCCACAAGGACGAGCCCTTCTTCCTGATGTGCCACCACAAGGCGCCGCACCGCAACTGGCAGTATCATCCGCGCTACAGGGATATCCACGAGCCGGGCAGCATTCCGCTGCCGCCGACCTTCGAGGACACCTATGAGAACCGCGCCGCAGCGGCCGCGGCCGCGAAAATGCGCATCAAGTCCGACATGCTCTATGAGGATCTCGGCCTCATCCAGCCGGAGGGCGGCGCCGAAATCGCCGGCGAGCTGATGGTCGAGGGCTGGCCGGCGCGCAAGATCCCCGAGCTGAAGGACGGCGAGACCATCTCCGTGATCTGCGCGGAGACAGGCAAGACCTTCACCTTCGACGACCCCAAGGCCTTTGCCGAATTCAAGTACCAGCGCTACATGTCGCGCTATCTGCGCACCGTGCAGGCGATCGACGACGGCGTCGGGCGAATGCTCGACACGCTCGACGAACTGGGCCTGGCGGAAAACACGGTCGTGATCTACACCTCCGACCAGGGCTTCTTCCTCGGCGAGCATGGCTGGTTCGACAAGCGCTTCATGTATGAGGAAAGCTACCAGATGCCGTTCCTGTGCCGCTATCCGGCGGAGATCGCGCCTGGCCGCACTTCCAGCGACATCGCCTGCAATGTCGACTTCGCCCCGACCTTCCTCGACTGGGCGGGTGTGGAAGTGCCAAGCTACATGCAGGGCACCTCGATGCGCGCGATGCTGCGCGGCGAGACGCCCGAAGACTGGGACCAGCTCGCCTATCACCGCTACTGGATGCACAATGACGAGATCCACGAAGCCTGGGCGCATTACGGCGTGCGCGATCAGCGCTACAAGCTGATCTACTGGTACAACAAGGCGCTGGGACAGGATGGCGCGCGCGAAAACGATGCGCCGCCGGAATGGGAACTGTTCGATTGCGACAAGGACCCGATGGAGCTCTTCAACGTCGCAAACGACCCCGCCTATGGCGACGTCTTCAAGACGATGCTCGCCAAACTCGACGCCAAGCAGGCCGATATCGGCGACCTGCCGGAGCATGACAGCGCGGAGGTTCTCAAGAGCCTCGTTATCGCGTCCTGAGCCATGAGACCACGGCCGGAACAGCCTGTCCCGGCCTCATGAAAACACATGAGCCGGTCGCGCATTTGCGACCGGGGCGGCTGCGTGTTGCCCCGCACGACCGGTCAACTTTGCAAAGCGGTCTCTTCGGCGCGGTCTCATTCGCGCTGAAATAGACCGCACTATGGAGGAGGCGCCCGTGCGGCTTATCTTCGTTCTGTTCGACTCGCTCAACCGCCTGGCCCTTGGCGCCTATGGCGGCGATATCGAAACGCCGAATTTCGATCGGCTCGCCGCCCGCGGCGTGACCTTCGAGCGTAATTACGTCGGAAGCCTTCCCTGCATCCCGGCGAGGCGCGAACTGCAGACCGGCCGGGCGAATTTCTTCCACCGCAGCTGGGGGCCGATGGAGCCCTATGATGTTTCCTTCTGCGACCTGCTGCGTGACAAGGGCATATACACCCATCTCGTGACCGACCATTTCCATTATTTCCAGGATGGCGGAACCGGCTACCACACGAAATACAACAGCTGGGAATTCATCCGTGGCCAGGAATATGACGCCTGGAAGGGGCTGGCCGAGCCGCCGCTCGATGCCTTCCGGCGGGATTATGACGCGCGCCACTACGATCCGGCGAAAAAGCCCGGCCGGGTCCAGCATATGATCAACAATATGCACCAGATGCGCGAGGCGGATTATCCGATCGCGCAATGCTTCGCCTCGGCCTTCGATTTCCTCGACAGCAATCGCGTCGCGGACAACTGGATGCTGCAGCTCGAACTGTTCGATCCGCACGAGCCCTTCCGCGCCCCGGAGCGCTTCCGCCGCGAAGGCGACAGCACATGGCAGGGTGCCGTGTTCAACTGGCCGGATTACAAGCGCGTCAACGAAACCGACGATGAAGTGGCGGAGATCCGGGCGAACTATGCAGCGCTTCTGCGCATGTGCGACGACTATCTCGGCCGCCTTCTCGACTATATGGACGAACATGACATGTGGAAGGATACCGCGATCGTGCTCGGCACGGATCACGGGTTTCTGCTCGGCGAACACGGCTGGTGGGGCAAGGGCCGGATGCCCTATTACGAGGAGATCGTCCACACGCCGCTGATGCTCTGCCATCCTCAGATGCCGGAGCGGGCGGGCGAGCGGGTGCCGTCACTTACGCAGACCGCCGACATCATGCCGACGGTCCTCGATCTTTTCGGGGTCGAGGCACCTGCGCCCGTCACCGGCCGCTCCCTCCTTGCCGAGCCTGAGCCCGGCCGGGTGGTCGCCTTCGGTCTGTTTGCAGGGCCGGTGGGCGTGACCGACGGGCGTTACGTCATGCTGCATTATCCACCGGACGTGCTGGCCGACGGGCTCCACGAATACACGCTGATGCCGCAGCACATGACCGGTCCGTTCAACGACGAGGAGATCGGCACGGCCACGCTCTCGCCGCCGTTCGACTTCTGCCGAAACATGCCGTTGCTGCAGATCGACGCGCTTTCAACCGCAAGGCGTCCGCCGAACATCAATGGTACGTTCGAGGACCAGGGCTTCCTGCTGTTCGACCTCGAAAGCGACCCGAAACAGCAACAACCGATCCGGAATGCTGCCATCGAGACGCGTCTTTATGCAGGATTGCGTGACTACATGCTGGCGCATGACGCGCCGGCGGAGGCCTATGTCTGGCTGGGGCTCGAGGCGGCAGAGGATAGCCGCAGGCGGATCGCGGACATCATGAGGCCGATGTGACATGGTGGCTGAGTTCCACAGGCTGAATCGCGCAGGAAAGGCGATTAAGTCAGGTTATCGCAGGACGCTTTGTTGTGATTGGATCGCATGCGGTCCTGTTGATAGACATCAATCCAGCCGACGCGCCAACTCAAATTCCCCGGCATCCCTCCGCCCTGCAGTGACCTGGCGGGCCCATCAAAAATTGCGTCATGTCGTTGTTGAACCTGTCGATGAGAACCAGTGATCTCCCGTGTCCATACTGCCTGATCTGAATTCCCCGGTGCTCCGCTCCACGCTGCGCGCCACCAATGCCTGGATGCATCTTCTTTCGCCAGTGTTGCGACTGCGGCTGCTGGTGCGCCGGAGCGAGATATGGCTGGTGGCGATCGCCACCGTTATCGGCGTTGCCGCAGGGCTCGCCCAGGCCGCCATTTCGACTGCGGCCCATGGATTGCAGCGATTGCTTTTCGGGCTCGGGCCGGACGAGCGGCTGAGCGCAGCGACGGGCACGTTCGGCCTCTGGGCGCTCGGCGTGCCGCTGGTCGGCGGCCTGCTGCTGGTGCCGGTCGCCTATCTGGTGAAGCGCAACGGGCGGCGCATGGTTGACCCGATCGAGGCCAATGCGCTGCATGGCGGTCATCTTTCCTTCAAGGACAGCCTTGTCATCACGCTGCAGACCATCATCTCCAACGGGTTCGGCGCGTCGGTCGGGCTGGAGGCGGCCTATGCCCAGATGGGCGGGGCCTTCGGCTCCAAGCTCAGCGCATTTCTACATGCGCGCCGATCGGACATGCGTCTTCTTCTCGGATGCGGAGCAGGCGCTGCCATCGCGGCTGCGTTCCAGGCCCCGATCGCCGGCGCCTTCTATGCCTTCGAACTGGTGATCGGAACCTACACCATCGCCGCGCTCGCGCCCGTCATGGTTTCCTGCATCGCCGCGACCTTCATTTCCGGCTGGCTGACCGACAGTCACGGAAGCCAGCTCGGCGGCTTGCCCAGCATCGACCTCGACATGTTCGTTGCGCTGATGGGGCTTGCTGTGGTGACGGCGATCTGCAGCGTTGCGCTGATGCTGCTGGTCAGTCAAACCGAGAAATTGTTCGGAAAGCTTAGGATACCGTCTCTCGTCAGACCCATTTTCGGCGGCGCGGTTCTTGCCTTTGCCGTGGCGTTTGCGCCCTTCGTGCTGTCGTCCGGTCATGGGGCGATGCAGTCGCTGTTGGAGGACCCTCCGACCTCTCTATGGCTGCTTCTGTTCATGATCGTCGCCAAGATGCTGGCCTCGGCGGTCTCGCTCGGCAGCGGATTTCGCGGCGGCCTGTTCTTTGCTTCCCTGTTCGTCGGCGCTCTGATCGGCCTTGCCTATTTCATGGTGCTGGACCGGTTCGCGCCGGGCATGATCGCAGACAACCGGATCGCCGCCTTTGCCGGCATGACCGGGCTCGCCGCCGCCGTGGTCGGCGGACCGCTGACCATGGTGTTCCTTACGCTCGAGGATTCCGGCTCCCTGTCGCTGGCGATCACGATGCTGGCGGTGGCCGCCGTCTCGTCCGTGCTGATCCGCCAGTTCTTCGGCTATTCCTTCGCGACCTGGCGTTTCCACCAGCGTGGCGAGACCATCCGCAGCGCGCATGATATCGGGCTGATCCGCTCGCTCACGGTCGGGCGGATGATGCGCCGCGACATCCGCACCGTCCGCGCCGGCATGACCGTCCGGACCTTCCGGCGGGACTTCCCGCTCGGCTCGTCCAAGCAGGTCGTCGTGGTTGATGACGACGGTGCCTATGTGGGTATGGCGCTGATGCCGGAGATATATGCGCTCGATGAGGAAATGCTCGATCAGCCGCTCGAAGACTTCCTCGCCCTGAAGGAGACCGCGCTGACGCCCGAAATGACGGCGCGTCAGGCCGCACAGCAGTTCGAGGACCAGGCCTCCGATGCTCTGGCGGTGGTAACCGACCGGCGTTCCAACCATGTGCTCGGGATCTTGAGCGAAAGCTACGTGCTACGCCGCTATGCCGAGGAATTGGACAAGGTCAGGATGGATATGAGCGGCGTCATCAGGCGGCCTGCGCGTTCCGCCCCACGGCGCTGAAAGCGGCGCGCTGACGATCTTGCCGGTGAGGGCCTAGGGTCAGGACCCATTGATTTGAACTGACGGTTGTGATTCAGACGGGCGTATAGGAGCCTGACTGATGAGTAATTTGTTTTGGCTGACGGACGAGCAGATGGCCCGTCTTCAGCCCTATTTTCCCAAGAGCCATGGTCGCCAGCGCGTTGATGATCGACGCGTTCTGAGCGGCATCATCTTCGTAAACCGCAACGGTCGCAGATGGCGCGATGCACCGAAGGAGTACGGTCCCTCCAAGACGCTTTATAACCGGTAGAAACGCTGGGGTGACAAGGGCATCTTTCTCCAGATGATGGAAGGCCTGGCTGTGCCTGAAGCTGCAGAGCACAAGACCATCATGATCGATGCGACCTATCTCAAGGCCCACCGCACGGCTTCCAGCCTGCGGGTAAAAAAGGGGCGCAGGCCGCCTGATCGGACGCACGAAAGGTGGCATGAACACCAAGCTTCATGCTGTAACGGATGCGAACCGTCGCCCGATCAGTTTTTTCATAACGGCCGGCCGGGTCAGCGATTACACCGGTGCTGCGGCATTGCTTGATGAGCTTCCCAAGGCCAAATGGCTGCTGGCCGAGATGGAAAATGTCATGATCGACTTGGAGATCAGCCCTTTCGGCCTGAGACCGGCATAGATGCCGAGCGGGATGCCGATGAACAGCGCCATTACCAGCGCAACGAATGCCAGCTCCAGCGTCGCCGGCATGCGCCTCAAGATCAGCGTCAGCGCCGGCTGGTTGTAGATGAAGGAATTGCCGAGATCGCCGGAAAGCGCCCGTTTCAGAAACAGCAGATACTGATCCCATACCGGCTTATCGAGGCCGAAACTCTGGATCACCTGCAATCGCTCGGCAGGCGTCGCCGTTGGGCTGAGCAGCACATCGACCGGATTGCCGACGAGATAGAGGCCGGCAAACACCAGCATCGACATCACCAGCAGCGTCAGAATGGTCTGGAGCAACCGACAACCGGCGCATGTCGGCGGTCGGAATGCTCTCGATCATGTCGACGTCGCCCGACAACATGGCGGCGACTCGGGCGCTAGGGTTCTTGAAAACCCGGAAGGTCGCCTGGTCCCACTCGGCCTTGCCGCCCCAGTAGTCGTCATTGCGCGCCAGCACGACCTTGTCATCGGGCGCCCAGGAAACGAATTTGAAAGGTCCCGTGCCAATGACGCCCGTGCCAGCATTCATTTCCTCGGTCGTGGTGTTTTCCATCTCCGCCGGCAGGATCGCTATCCGGCTGAGATTATTCGGCAGCCGCGGCATCGGCTCGGCGGTCGTGATGCGCACGGTCATCGGCCCCTCGGCCGTGACGTCGGTGATCCCCTTGACATAGGGCGTGAACGAACTCGGGCTGTTGGTCGCGGCCAGCGGCACGCGCTTGATGCTGGCGATCACGTCATCGGCGGTGAAATCGCTGCCGTCGTGGAACTTCACGCCTTCGCGCAGCTTGAATTCCCATGTGGTGTCATCGACGGGTTTCCATGAAACGGCAAGGCCCGGCTTGAGCTGCTGCTTGTCATCCTGATTCACAAGGCCATCGAAGATGTTGCGGGTCATCGCACTGTTGGGGCCGATCACATAAAATTGCGGGTCCATCGACGTTGTCGAGGCCGCCAGACCGACCGTGAGGTCCTCCGCCTGACTTGCCAGCGGCGAAAAGAGAACGGTTGCAGCCAGGGCAGCCGCGAAAGCGGAACTTTTCATTGAGCACTCCTCCATGCTGTGTAACTCCCGCACTCCCGGCGAGACTCTCATGAGTCTAAACAGGATGATCGCAGAATAAAAATTGCATTTTCAGTTCTATTCATGCCTGAATATTATGGATGGAGGCGCCTATGAAACTGAAACCGCGACAGATCGAAGCCTTTCGCAGCGTAATGATGGCTGGCGGGATCACCGCAGCCGCTGATGTCATGAACATAACCCAGCCTGCGGTGAGCAGGCTTGTGCGCGATCTCGAGGAGGCGGTGCAAATGCGTCTGTTCGAGCGGGCGGGCGTCCGCCTCGTGCCGACAGCAGAAGCCGCCCAGCTCTATCGGGAAGTCGAAAGGCTCTATCTCGGGCTCGACCAGATCGGGCGTGCTGCCGAAGACATCCGGGTCCATAAGAATACTGTCCTGCGCCTCGCCAGTGTCACCTCGCTGGTAAGACCTTACCTTCATCAGGCAGTGATCGAAACGTTAGGCGACCGGCCTGACATTCCACTCGTGATCGATGTCGAGAACAGTCGGCAGATATGGGATATGGTCGAGCACAACCGCTACGATCTCGGCCTCGTGTTCGGTTCGCCACGCATGTCCGACAAAGGGGCAAAGCTGCTTTACAGTTCGCGCGCCGTCGCCGCGATGCGACCGGATCACCCTTTGTCGGCCCGCGACGTCGTCACGCCAGCCGATCTCATCGACCAGCGCGTGCTTTTGCCGGGACGGAACTCGCCGATGCGCCGGGCGCTCGACAGGGCTTTCGCCAGTGCCGAACAGCAACCTGTCAGCGTCGTGGAAACATCGATGCTCAATTGCTGCCATTTTGCCGCAGCCGGCATGGGTGTCGCCATTGTCGACAGGATCACTGTGAATGCGGCGGGTGCCGGGACAATTTCCAGGCCGTTCGAGGCAGACGTCGAGATTTCATATTTCGCAATCCGTCCCTCAGGCGCACGCGGCATCGCGGTGCTCGACGATCTGATCGAAAGCATCCGTGCGCTTATGGCAAACACGTCGACGTTTGCCTGATCTCGCGGCCGGCTGAAACCACACCGAGCGGACGACTTCTGATGGCTCACATCTCGTCGCCGGCGGCGTTCATTTTGAGGGCGCGTGGCGCCGGTTCCAAGCCGGAAATGTAGGGGACGCGCAGAAGTTCTCGCAGGAGCGGCCCTCGCGGCGGACAAGGGCATTGGGGATATGTGCATGTTTGTGAACGGCGCGGGCCGAGCGCTCGTGATCGCACTTGCTCGCAAGGCGAATGGCAACTTGTGCTCTTTGGCCGTTACAAAGCGGATAGTCAGTAAACGACCCTAAACCGACCATTCCGGAGCGCAACTTGTTGCCCAAACTAGAAAATCAATGCCGCTAAAGCTGCTAAACGACCAAGTCGTCGATCCCAATCCCTTCAAGACCTGTGAATTGATGCCCGGTTCACATGCTTGTTCCGGCGCCAAGTCAGGCGCAAGCTGTTTGTCGAGCCGGACGGCGAAGCTCAGCTTCGTTTGGCTTCGGCGTGAAGCTTGCGCGCGGCGGTGATGAGTTCCACGGCGTCGGGGCCCCACATCATGCGCAGGAAATAGCGCTCGATCGGCGGTTGCTGCACCAGCCAGACCAGCGGAAGAAGCGCCACCCTTGCGGCCAGAACCTTCTTTTCCTGGCGCGGGGTCAGGCCGCTGTTCTTGCGCGTCTTGCCGGAGACGGCGGCCATTGCGAGCATCTTGAACAGGCCCTCCTGGAAAAACAGCTGGACCTTCACCTTCCGCTGCGAGGGATGATCGTTCTTCTTGATCGACTCCATCCACAGCGTGTGGAAATTCTCGCCTGTCGCCGGAATGGTCGCCAGCGTCTTGGTGACGCCGAACAGGCCGTCATATTTATGATAGAGCTTGTTCAGGTCGGCCATTGACTTCGGCAGCTCCGCCTCGTCATGCGGAAACAGTTTGCAGTACTCGCTGACCTCCGCGATGTAGCGGTCCCTAAGTTCCGGAGAGAGCCGTCCGGTGCGCCTCAAACCCTTGAAGCCAAGGCGTTCGTAGACCCAGAGCATTGAGTGCATCTCGGTCAGGCCCGCCCACATGGAATCCCGCGGCGAGTTGGCCTGATAACCGCCGAGCTCCGGGTGGCCGACATCGATGACGTCGCCCGCGACCTTCTCGTGAACCCGCACAAGGTGCTGGGCGACGCGCGTGGCGGTATCCCTGTCGCCGAGCCACATCGGCGCGTGGATGCCGGAGTTTCTCTGGCCGCGGTCGAAGACGTCGAACAGGGTCAGTTCACCGCGATGCGCCTTCTTCGAGATCGGGTCCCAGTCGCGAACGCCGGCCACGACCGGCTTGTAGGTCAGTTGCAGGATGAACTGCGCCGGCGATTGAAAGACAATCACCGCGGGATGAAGCAACACGTCCCAGGCGACCGAGCCGGGGCCGAAAACGCCCCGGGCCGCCGGTTCTTCCGCCTTCTTCGCGACCTTTGGAATGCCGTGACGCCGCCAGCGCTTCGCGCTGCCGCGCAGCCGTTCGCGGCTCACGACGATGTTGGGGTTGGTCACTGTCGAATGATCGGTGGTCGTCATAGTTTCCTCCTATTATTCCCGTCCGGGAATAAAGGTAGTCCTCACGCTTGAGATTTGTCAATACGAATCTTTCACAGGCGCTCGCCGCCCTTGCGATATTGAAAAGCCTGCGTGATAAGAGCCATCACGGAACCGGAAAACGGACGGGCAGGACGGGCATGACAGTGGCAGGAAAGGAAAAGCAGGCGGGCGCGCGCCGGAAACGGCGACCGGGAAAAAGGGCCGGTCTTGATGTGGACCAGATCATCGCCGCGGCCAAAACGCTTCCCCTGGAGGCGCTTTCCATGCAATCGCTCGCCGATGTGCTGAAGGTGGACCGAAAGGCGCTGCATTATCACGTCAAGGACCGGCAGTCGCTGTTCGAGCTTCTCGCGCGCCACGCATTCTCCGAACGCCTGATGCAGACCAGGGTGAAAGACGCCGCGGACTGGCAAGAGGCGTGCAGGATCTACGCGCGCGATCTGGCTGACTGCGCGACAGGCCTCGC